>OKRD01000149.1 GCA_900290335.1 Burkholderiales bacterium
CGCAGCGCGCACCGGATCGGGACACCGCGAGCGGCCCGGCGGCGGCCGCGCCCGCCAATTGGCCGGGCGGCGGCCGGCGCGAGCCCTTGCCCTGGCACCGTCCCAAGGAGGCGGAGGACGATCCGCTGGCGCACGATCGGGTGCAGGCCATACTCCAGGGCAAGAGCTACCGGCTGGCCGACGAGGATGTCGATTTCCTGGCCCGCGACGACCTGCGCGGCCTGCGGCTGCAGCTTGATTATTACAAGACCCAGCTGCAGCTCGAGCAGCAGGGCGTCGAACACACCATCGTCGTCTTCGGCAGCACCCGCATCGCCGAACCGGCCGCGGCGCGCCGGGCGCTGCGTCTGCTCAAGACGCAGGCCGGCGAATTGCCGGACGCCGAGGCGCAGGCCCTGCGCTGCCAGCGGATCGCGGTTGCCGAACGCATCCAGGCCAAGAGCCATTACTACGACATCGCCCGCGAGCTCGGGCAACGGATCGCGCAGGCAGGCAACGGTCCGGGCGACACGCGGGTCATGGTCATGACCGGCGGCGGTCCGGGCATCATGGAGGCCGCCAACCGGGGAGCGTTCGACGCCGGCGCCAAGTCGATCGGGCTGAACATCGCTTTGCCGCACGAGCAGTACCCCAACCCGTACATCACTCCGGAGTTGTGTCTGCGCTTTCACTATTTCGCCCTGCGCAAGCTGCACTTCGTCATGCGGGCACGGGCCCTGGTCGCGTTTCCCGGCGGCTACGGCACCTTCGATGAACTCTTCGAGACCCTTACCCTGATCCAGACGCGCAAGATCGACCCGGTGCCCGTCGTGCTCGTCGGCCGGCAGTACTGGCGGCGCGCCTTCGACGTCGATTTCCTGGTCGACGAGGGCGTCATTGCGGCCGAGGACCGGGAACTCTTCTGGTATGCCGAGAGCGCTGCCGAGATCTGGGACAGCATCGTGCAGTGGCACCGCAACAACGGCACCCCGCTGTATCCGGACCAGACCCCCGGGCCGGCGGCGCCGGAGCCGCCGTGAGGATCGCCTTTCACGGCGCCAACCGCACGGTAACCGGTTCCTGCCACCTGGTCGAATGCGCGGGAATCCGCGTGCTCGTCGACTGCGGCCTGGCCCAGGGTGGTCGCGAGACCGAGGCACGCAACCGCGAGCCCTTCGGGTTCGCGCCCGCCGATGTCGATTTCGTCCTGCTTACGCACGCCCACCTGGACCATTGCGGGCGCCTGCCGCTGCTCGCCAAGCGCGGTTTCCAGGGAGAGATCGTCGCAACCGCGGCCACGCGCGAGCTGGCGCGGGTGGTCATGCTCGATGCGGCCCACCTGCAGGAGGAGGAGGGGCGCCGCAATGCCCGCCGCAGTCCGCACCGGCGGCCGCATGACGAGGAGGGCGCGGCCGAGGCCGAGCCGCTGTACACGGCGCTCGATGCGCTCAATTGCCTGGATCGCTTCGGGCGCAGCGCCTCGTATGGCCAGGCGATGCAACTGGCCCCCGGGGTGCGGGTCACGTTCCTCGACGCCGGCCACATTCTTGGCTCGGCGAGCCTGTACCTCGAGCTCGAGGAGCACGGGCGGCGGCAAACCGTGGCCTTTTCCGGAGACCTGGGCAACCAGGGCCGGCCGCTGCTGCGCTCGCCCGTGGTGCCGCCGCCGTCGGACATTGCCGTCATGGAAACGACCTACGGCGACCGCCTGCACAAGCCGATCGGGCCGTCGATCGAAGAGTTCTACGAGGCCGTCACCGGGGCCTTCGCGCGCGGCGGCAATGTCGTCATACCGACTTTTGCGCTGGAGCGGGCGCAGGCGGCAGGGCCGGGACGACGGGCGCCTGCCGCAACTCGCGCAAGTGTTTCTCGATTCCCCAATGGCGATTTCGGCCACGCAGATCTTCGAGCACCATCCGGAGTGTTTCGATCCGCGCATTGCGCGGCAGTTCGGCGCGGGCAACGACCCGTTCGCACTGCCCGGGCTGCACTTCACGCGCGATGCCACCGAGAGCATGGCAATCAACCGGTTTCGCAGCGGCGCGATCATCCTGGCCGGCGCCGGCATGTGCAACGGCGGCCGGGTGCGCCACCACCTGCGCCAGAACCTGTGGCGCGAGAGCTGCGCGGTCATCTTTGTCGGCTACGCTGCCCGTGGCACGCTTGCCCGGCGCATCATCGACGGGGCCCGCAGCGTGCGCATCTTCGACGAGGAGGTACGCGTGCGCGCCAGCGTTCACACGATCAACGGCTTTTCGGCGCACGCCGACCGCGACGAGCTGCTCGACTGGCAGCATCGGGTCCGGCCCAAGCGCACGTTTCTCGTGCACGGCGAGGAGGACGTGATGCAGGCCTTTGCCGCGCTGCTGCGCGACACGCGCGTCGAGATGCCCGAGTTCGGTCAGTCCTGCGAAATCTGACGCTGGCGGCCGGCCGATCCGGCGAAAGGGTTGGGCTGGCGCCGGTCGAGCGCTGCTAGCCGGCGTCGATCATGCCGGCAGCTACCGTGTCGTTGCTTGCCGGATCGATAAGGATGAAGCTGCCGGTGGAACGGAACCGGCTGTAGGCATCGGCGGCAACCGGAGTCTGCGTGCCCAGCAGCAGCCGCACGACATCGTTGGGCTCGACTCGCGCATCCCCGGCCTGCCACTGCAGCGAGTCGATATCCAGGCGCGAGGGCACGGCGCCGATGCGCACGCGCGTCTGGCGGGTGGCCTGCCGCAGCAGGTACTCGCGGCGCGGCTCCAGGGGTTGCGGGCCGAGCCAGCAGACTGTGCTCTCGAGGCCGGTGCGGGCCACCGGCGGCTCGTCGTCGGCAGCGGCCAGCAGGTCGCCGCGCGATATGTCGATATCGTCGGCCAGCGTCACCAGGACCGACTCGCCGGCGACCGCGCGGTCGCGGACGAAGGACCCGATCGCCAGGCCGCGCACGGTCGAGCGCCGGCCCGAGGGGAAGGCAACGAGTTCGTCGCCGACCGCCAGGGTGCCGGATTCGATGCGCCCGGCGTAGCCGCGGAAATCTGCCTGGGATGGCCGGCAGACCCATTGCACCGGCAGCCGCAGCGGGGCATTGGTATCGGCCTGGTGCGCCGGCGCGCGCTCGAGCAGTTCGATGAGCGTCGGTCCCTCGAACCACGCCAGGCGTTGGTCACGATCGACCACGTTGGCGCCCTCGAGCGCGGATAGGGGCAGGAAGTCCACCTGCACGTGCAAGCCCGGCTGGCGTCGGAGCCAGGCGCGGAATTGCTCGACGATGTCCGCGAAGCGCTCGGCGGAAAAGCCGACCTGGTCCATCTTGTTCACGGCGACGATCAGGTGGCGAACGCCGAGCAGGCCGGCGATCGTCGCGTGCCGCCGGGTCTGCGCGAGTATCCCCTTGCGGGCGTCGACCAGCAGGACCGCCGCGTCCGCGGTCGACGCGGCGGTGACCATGTTGCGGGTGTATTGGACGTGACCGGGACTGTCGGCGATGATGAACTTGCGCCGCGCCGTCGCAAAGTACCGGTAGGCGACGTCGATGGTGATGCCCTGCTCGCGCTCGGCGACCAGGCCGTCGGTCAGCAAGGACAGATCGAGCGCGGAAAGCCCGCGCCGCTGCGCGTTGCGCTCGAGGTTGGCAAGCGTGTCGGTCAGCAGTGTCTTGGTGTCGAACAGCAGGCGCCCGATCAGGGTGCTCTTGCCGTCGTCGACGCTGCCGCAGGTCAGGAACCGAAGCACACCAAGGTCGTCGGCCACGGTTGCAGGGAGATGATCGCGTTTCATGTGTTTGCCCAATGGCTTGCCGGCCGCCCGGACGGCGGCTAGCGGTGCCTCAGAAGTATCCCTCGCGCTTGCGTTGCTCCATGGAGGCCTCGGAGGTCTGGTCGTCCATGCGCGTTGCGCCGCGCTCGGTGAGAGTCGCGCCGGCGGTTTCCCGGATGATCTGCTCGCAATCGGCGGCGGTCGACGCGACCGGGCAGGTGCAGGAGATGTCGCCGACCGTGCGAAAGCGCACGCTGAGGTGTTCGATCGCCTCGCCCGGCTTGGCCGGCGTGAGGTCGGTGACCGGCAACAAGGCACCATTGCGCCGGACCACCGCGCGCTGGTGGGCAAAGTACAAGGACGGGACTTCGAGTTGCTCGCGAGCGATGTACTGCCAGACGTCGGTCTCGGTCCAGTTGCTGATCGGAAATACGCGCATGTGCTCGCCCGGGGCGACGCGCGCGTTGTACAGGTTCCAGAGCTCCGGGCGCTGATTCTTCGGGTCCCATTGCCCCCAGCTGTCACGGAAGCTAAAGACACGCTCTTTGGCGCGCGCCTTCTCCTCGTCGCGCCGCGCACCGCCGATGCAGGCGTCGAAGCCGAACTCGGCGATGGCGTCCAGCAGGGTCACCGACTGGTGCTGGTTGCGCGATTCGTCGGCGGCGCGCAGCACGACCCGCCCGCGGGCGATCGACTCCGCTATGGTGCGCACGATCAGGCGTTCGCCCAGCTGCGCGGCGCGCCGGTCGCGAAAAGCGATCACCTCGGGAAAGTTGTGTCCCGTGTCCACGTGCAAGAGGGGGAACGGGAACCGGGCCGGCCGGAACGCCTTGCTTGCCAGGTGCAGCAGCACGATCGAATCCTTGCCGCCGGAAAAGAGCAACGCCGGGTGGGCGCACTGGCCGGCGACCTCGCGCAGGATGTGAATCGCTTCGGACTCGAGCCAGTCGAGATGCGTTAGCTTGTGCACGACGGCGCTTGGCACCGCGGCCGCCAAGCTCATGCAAGCTCCCGTAGCGGGATGGCTCGGGGAACCGAGCCATGCAAGCCACATTCCTTGGTGTCGGCGCTTTCCCACCACCAGCGCCCGGCTCTGGTTTCTTCCCCGAGGGCGATCGCCCGCGTGCAGGGCGCGCAGCCGATGCTCGGATAGCCTCGGTCGTGCAGGGCGTTGTACGGCACCTGGGTGGCGCGCAGGTATTCCCACACCTGGGGTTCGGTCCAGTCAAACAAGGGATTGAATTTCTCCAGGCAATACACCGTATCGTATTCGCGCGCCTGCAGCTGCGCGCGCGTGACTGCCTGCTGCGCGCGCAGCCCCGTGACCCAGGCGCGCTTGGCCGCCAAGCCGCGCGCCAAGGGTTTGACCTTGCGCACCGCGCAGCATGCCTTGCGGTTCTCCACCGAGGCGTAAAAGCCGTTGATGCCGTTGGCGCTGACCAGCCGCTGGAGTGCGTCCTGATCGGGGTAGAGCGTGTCCAAGCATGCGCCATAGCGCTCCTCGACCTGCTGCATCAAGGCGTAGGTCTGCTCCGGCAGGCGGCCGGTGTCGAGCGTGAAGATGCCGATGTCGAGCTCGTGCCGGCGGATCAGGTCGAGCACGACCATGTCCTCGGCGCCGAAACTGGTAGAGAACACGGCCGGGGCAAGGCGGGCGGCGTCGCGCAGCACGGCCAGCGCCGTATCGACCTGGGCCTGCAGTCTGGAATCGAGCGGGCTGCTTATATGCATGTTGGCGTTCTCCGAAAAAAGGGTAGTGGCTGATCAACGGATCCCTGATACACGTCCGAAAAGGGGGAAAACGCTCCCAGGGCGGCGACGGGGTCGCGATCGGCGCGCAATGCGAAGCTGTCAAAGCCGACGCGGCGCAGCGCGAACAGCTGGTCCTGCAACACGTCACCCAGGGCGCGCAACTCCCCGCGCCAGCCGTAACGGGCGCGCAGCAGCATGGCGGTGGAATAGCCGCGCCCGTCGGTGAACTTGGGAAACTGCACGCCGATCAAAGCGATCGCGTCGAAGAACTCGATCGTGCAGGCGGGGTCGTCGGTCGGCGAAAGCCAGATGCCGGTCCGTTCGCTTGCGCGCAGCCGCTCGGTCTGCGCCACTGCCAGCTCGAGCGGGAGCAAGGCGCCCGGCGAGCCGTCCCATTCGGCGGCGCTGCCGATGACGCGCCAATCGTCCTGGACGAGGCGCGGCACACCGTCGACCAGGCCGATGAGGTGCGCGTGATCAGGCATTTTGGAGTTCCACCAGATGGTCCTGCGCGGGATAGACGGCGGACTTGAACGGCGCTATGCCCACCCGCGCGAGCGTGTCGACGAAGAGCTCCCCGGGTGCGCGCAGGGCAACGTAGCGGTCGAGGATGGTCGCGATGACTTCGGGTACCTCGGCGGCGGCAAACGCCCGTCCTAGGACGGTGCCGATCGCGGTGCGCGCGGGGTCGGGACCGAGCGCGCCGCCGAGCGTCACCTGGTAGAACTCGGCGCCTTGCTTGTCGACCCCGAGGATGCCGATGTTGCCGACATGGTGGTGGCCGCAGGAGTTGATGCAACCCGAGATGTTCAGGCTGATCTCGCCCAGGTCGTGCAGGTAGTCGATGTCGTCGAAGCGCTCCTGGATCGCTTGGGCGATGGGGATCGACTTCGCGTTGGCCAAGGCGCAGAAGTCGCCACCCGGGCAGCAGACGATATCGGTGAGCAGACCGATGTTGGGCGTGGCAAGACCCAAGACCCGAGCCGCCGACCAAAGGTCAAAGAGCTCGTGCTGCGCAACATCGGCGAGCACAATATTTTGCTCGTGGGTAACGCGCAACTCGCCGAAGCTGAAACGGTCGGCGAGTTGCGCGAGCGCAACCATCGTCGCCCCATCCACGTCGCCCGGCGCAACGCCCGCGCGCTTGAGCGACAAGGTGACGGCGGCATAGCCGGCAACACGGTGCGGGCGCACGCTGCGGCCGTGCCAGCGGGCAAACCCGGGATGGGCCGCGAGCTGCCGCGCCAATGCGGCGCAATCTGCCTCGAGGGACCGGTAGCGCGGCGGCGCAAAACCGGCGGCAATGCGCGCCAACTCCGCGTCGGTGGCGGTGCCGGGTCCGTTCTCCAGGAAGGCGAACTCTTCATCCACCTCACTCGCGAAATTCGAAACACCGAGCGCTCGCACCAGCATCTTGATCCGCGCTTTGTAGATGTTGTCGCGACGCCCATAGCGGTTGTAGACACGCAGCAGTGCCTCGGTGTAGGTCGGCAGATGGTGCCAGGGCAGGCCAGCGCGCACGATCGATCCGACGACCGGCGTTCGTCCCATGCCGCCGCCCGCGAGCACATCGGCGACCACTTCCCCCGCGGCATTGCGGCGCAGATAAAAACCCACGTCGTGCATTGCCGTCGCCGCACGGTCCTCGGTAGCCGAGGCACTGAAGGCGATCTTGAACTTGCGCGGCAGGAAGGAGAACTCCGGGTGGAACGTACTCCACTGGCGCATCAGCTCGCAATACGGGCGGGGGTCGACGATCTCGTCCCGGGCAACACCGGCGAAGGGATCGCACGTGATATTGCGCACACAGTTGCCGGAGGTCTGGATGGCATGCATCTGCACCGCCGCCAGCGCTGCGAGCACGTCCGGCACTTGCTCGATTTTCATCCAGTTGAACTGGATGTTCTGGCGCGTACTGAAATGCCCATAACCGCGATCCCAGGTCCGCGCAATATGGGCCAAGGCGCGCAGCTGGCGCGAGGCCAGCAGGCCGTACGGAATCGCTACCCGCAACATGGGCGCGTGCCGCTGCACGTAGAGCCCGTTTTGCAATCGCAGCGGCCGCAGTTCCTCCTCGCTCAGTGCGCCGCTCTGCCAGCGAGCGACCTGGTCACGGAACTGCGCAACGCGCTCGTTGACCATGCGCCGGTCGAATTCCGTGTAGTGATACATCTTTTTTCTCCCGCTCAGATCCAGACTAGGCGCGCGCCGACGAGCCCCAGCATCGAGGCCAGCATCGCGCGCAGCACGCGCTCGGGAACGCGTCCGGCGACGGCCGCACCAAGGTGAATGGCCGGCAGCGAGCCGATGAGCAGACCCAGCAACATCGGCCAGTCCACCGTGCCCAGGGCGGCGTGGCCCAGACCGGCGACCAGCGTGAGCGGTACGGCATGGACGATGTCGGCCCCGACCAGCTTGCTCGCGGGCAGCGTGGGAAACAGGAAGAAAAGCGCGACGACGCCGACGGCCCCGGCGCCGACCGAGGTAATGGTTACCAGCGTGCCAATCAGGGCGCCGGTCGCAAGCGTGCGCGCTCGCCGCCAAGCCACGTCGGCATCGTCGGGGTTCAGGCCGAGCGAAATGCCCGCGACGGCATAGGTGCTACCGACGACAGCGACGCGACGGCCTAGCGACTGGATCTGCTCACGAAAGACGAGGGCGCCGGCAGTAAGGAGCAAGGCGAAGCCCAGGGCCGGCCGCACCAGCGCCGCGAATTGCGTCGGCTCCGGATGCCACAGGCGCAGCGCCGCCAGGGTGGCAAGCGCGGCCGGTACCGACCCCAGCGAGAGCCAAAGGACGATGGACCATGGAATGTGCCCGCGGCGCGCATAGGAAAACGCCCCGCTGGACTTGGTGACGCAGGCAAAGAGCAGGTCCGTGCCGACGGCGACCTGCGCGGGGACCCCAAAGGCCAGGGTCAATATCGGTGTCATGAGCGAGCCGCCCCCTACGCCGGTCGCCCCGACGACAAACCCTACCAAGGCTCCGCTGATGATGAATTGCAGGACCACGCAAGTAGCTCCAGAGATACCCCGGGCGCCGAGGGTGCCGCCGGGGTGCCGCTTGGCGCGGACAAACCTGGCAATTCGGGATCTCTAGGCTACGGACAAGGGCGCAGGCGCGGAACGAAACGATAGCTATGTGCGTATGTAGCCCGCTTATATAAACAAATTGCGCCTTGGGATTTACTCGGGGCCCTCGCCCTGCGCCGCGGTGATGGATCCCGACTGCGCCAAGATCGCCCGCGCCACGAAGTGGTGCATTCCCGGCAACTCGGACAGGGCCGGCAGGATCCGTATGCTGACACCGGGTTCGCGCGCAGCAAACTCCTGCACCAGCGCCGGCAGGTCGACCGCGACATGGCCACCGTGCGACCAGAAGATGGGCATGACGGCGATCGACCGGAAGTCGGCCGCGGTTAGCTCGGCCAGCACTTGCGNNCGAGGCCACTCGCACCGGCGTGCGGGGCCGCAGGTGCTCGAGCTCCAGTCGCAGCCGCTCCAGCGGCAAGGCCCAGCGCGCATCGCGCGCGCCATGGGCGAACAGGACGATTGCATCCTTTGGATTCATGGTCATCGCCGCTATCCTCCGGTTGCTACTGTCGCCGGTAATGCCGAATCGGCCCCGGTGTGGCAAGCTGTGCAGTATGTATTATCGCTGCATCGGTTAGCGGTCCCGATGGGACCGAATCGCCGGATCGCAGCCGGCAACGGGTTTCGAGGGGAGGGACCAATGGCATCTGTAAACAAAGTGATTCTGGTGGGCAATCTTGGCCGCGATCCGGAGACGCGCTACAGCCCCGATGGGGCGGCGATGACCAATGTCTCGATTGCCACGACCTCGCAGTGGAAGGACAAGAATACCGGCGAGAAGCGCGAAGAGACGGAGTGGCATCGCGTTGCGTTCTTCGGGCGTCTGGCCGAGATCGCCGGCGAATATCTGCGCAAGGGCTCGCAGGTATATATCGAAGGACGTCTGCGCACGCGCAAATGGCAGGACAAGGAGAGCGGCCAGGATCGCTACTCCACCGAAATCGTCGCCGACGTGATGCAGATGCTCGGATCGCGGCAAGGCGGCGCAGTGCCTGCCGATGACGATGCTCCTCCCGCGCGCAGCGGCGCGCCGCGCGCCGGCGCCGCAAAATCCGCTGCCAAGGAACCGGCGGGGGGCGGGGTCGCCGACCTGGACGACGACATTCCCTTTTAGCGAACCGCGCCCGGTTGCGCTAGCTCGATCGGGCCGGCGACTCGCCGGGCGACTCTGCGCGTATCAACGCCAGAATTTCCTCGTGCAGGGTTCCGCTCGTGGCGATCAGCGACAGCTCGCGCAGCGGATCGGCGCCGTGCCAGCTGCTCACGCGCCCACCGGCACCCTCGACCACGGGAACGATGGCCGCTACGTCCCAATACGACAGCGTCGGGTCGAGCATTGCGTCGGCGCCGCCGGTTGCCAAGGCGAAGTACCCGAAGCAGTCCCCCCAGGTGCGCGCCAGTGCCGCGCGCTGCAGCACCCGCAGCACCGATGGGTCCGATCCGGGCTCCCGTGCGCCTGGCAGCGAGGTAGCCAGGACCGTGGCCTGCGCCAGCGAGCGCGGTGCGCGAACCACGACCCGGCGCCGGGTCCCGTCCCGCCGAAATAAGGTGGTCCGGTCACGGTGGCCGATGAGGGCGAGGCCGACGGCGGCATGTGCAATGCAGCCCAGCACTGGCCGGTAGCCGTCGCCGTCGTCGCGTTCGAGGGCGATCAGCGATCCGAACAAAAAGCAGTTGCTGACAAAGGCCTTGGTCCCATCAATCGGATCGAGGATCCAGCGATAGCGCTGCCCTTCGCGCACACCGAATTCCTCGCCGACGATGCCGTGTCCGGGATACCGCACTTCAATGAGGCCTCGCAACGCCGCTTCCGTGCCGCGGTCCGCGGCGGTCACCGGCGTGGCGTCGCTCTTGACTAGCACCTCGGTGCCGGTAAGAAACAGCGGCCCGATGATCGAAAAAGCCCGGCCGATCAGCTCGTGCAGGAACGGCGCAAACTCGCGCTCCTCCGCGGCGCTCAAACCGGCGCTGTAGCGCTGCCATGGCACGATTTTTAGCCCTCCGCGCGCCATTGTGCCCGTCCTTGCCCCGATTTTGCTGACGATTGTCATTGTTCGGGCGTTTGCCGCGCCGTACCCGGGGACCTGCCGGCAGCAGCGGGCTTACACTCGGCGGCGCAGAAAATTCCGCAGTGCGACGGTGTCGAGCAAATCCTCCGAAATGACCAAGCATGCCAAGGCACCGCCCGACGGGGGCAGCGGTGAAGCCGCCGCCGCGGCAGCGCTGGCTTTGCGCCATGCGCCGGCCCGGCCCGCCCTGGGGGCTGCGCAGGGAACGCTGGTATTCGGTGCGCTCGGAGTCGTGTACGGCGATATCGGTACCAGCCCGCTGTACACGCTCAAGACCGCGTACCAGGCGGCAGGAGGAGCCTTCCCCGACATCGCGCTGGGCCTGCTCTCCTTGATCGTCTGGACGCTGATCATCATCGTGTCGGTCAAGTACGTCGCACTGGTCATGCGGGCGGACAACGACGGCGAGGGCGGCATTCTCGCCCTGATGGCGCACCTGGCGCTCAAGGGGCGGGAGCGCCCGCTGGTGGTGGGGATCGGCATCCTCGGCGCCGCCTTGCTCTACGGCGACGGCGCAATTACCCCGGCGATCTCGGTACTCAGCGCCCTGGAGGGTCTGAAGCTCCCGGCACCCGCGGTCGCGCCGTTCATCCTGCCCCTGGCGGTGCTGGTGCTGCTGGCCTTGTTTGCCTTCCAGCACCACGGCACGGCGGTCATCGGCAAGCTGTTCGGGCCGGTGATGGTCGCCTGGTTCGTCACGATCGCCGGTCTGGGCGTGGCGTCGATCGTCATGCATCCGGGTGTGCTGCGCGCATTGTGGCCCGGCTACGCGATGCAGTACCTGGCCACGCATGGCTTCACCGGCTTCTCCGTTCTCGGGTCGGTGTTCCTGTGTGCCACCGGTGCCGAGGCGCTGTACGCGGACATGGGTCACTTCGGCTCCCGGCCGATTCGCGTCGGCTGGTATTCGCTGGTCTTCCCGGCCCTGCTGCTGAGCTACGCCGGGCAGACGGCGCTGGTGCTCGACCGGGGGCTGGAAGGCGACGACAACCCGTTTTTCCTGCTCGCCCCGGGCTGGGCGCAGCTGCCGCTGGTCGGCCTGGCGACGGCGGCAACCATCATCGCCAGCCAGGCGATCATCAGCGGGGTGTTTTCCATGACGCGCCAGGCGATCCAGCTCGACCTGTGTCCGCGTCTGAGCGTGACGCAGACCTCGGAAGTCGGTTACGGCCAGATCTATATCGGCGCGGTCAACTGGATGCTGATGCTCTTTACCCTCGGCCTGACCTTGGGCTTCGGCTCCTCGGACAACCTGTCGGCCGCTTACGGAATTGCCGTCTCGATCACCATGTTCCTGACGACGCTGCTGATGTTCCGCGTGATGCACGAGCAATGGCGCTGGAGCCTCGCGCTGGTGCTGGCGATCGCCGGACCGCTGTTCGTCGTCGACACCTCGTTCGTCCTGGCCAACTTGACCAAGGTGCGCGAGGGCGGGTGGGTGCCGCTGGTGGCGGCGGCCGTCATCTACTGCGTCATGCAGGCATGGCGATCGGGGCGCAAGGCGATGCTGCACCAGCTCGAACGCGAGACCTTGCCGCTGCCGGCGTTTCTGGGCTCGATGCAGGACATCACCCGCGTTCCGGGGACGGCCGTATACCTGGCACGCCGGCTCGACATCGTCCCCTTGGCCTTGCTGCACAGCCTCAAGCACTATGCGGTCCTGCATGAGCGCAACGTCATCTTGCACGTGATCACCGAGCAGGTCCCGCGGGTTCCGGCGCGCGACCGCATACAGATCAGCCCGTTGGGGCCGGGTTTTTATCGCGTCGTACTGCTATATGGCTTCATGGAGTACCCTGACCTGCCGGTGGCCCTGTCGCACTGCTCGCTCGACGGACAGGGCTTTGACATGATGCGAACGACGTTTTTCCTGTCCCGCGAGACGGTGGAGCTGGCACCAGGGCGGCGCCTGCACGGGTTCGCGCGCCGGCTCTTCACCTGGATGCATCGCAACGCGACCGACGCCACGGAGTTCTTTCGTATTCCGCGCAACCGGATTGTCGAGCTGGGCGCGCGCATCGAGCTCTGAGGCAAAGTTGGGCTGGCCCGGGCACCTTGCGCGAGCCTTATAATTCAACCAGTTGCGATTTCTTGCGAGAACTGCGATGCCGATTTACGCCTACAAGTGTTCCTCCTGCCAGCACGAGCTCGACGTGCTGCAGAAGATCTCCGAGGCGCCGCTGACGGTCTGCCCGCAGTGCGGTGCCGCGACCTTTTCCAAGCAGTTGACCGCGGCCGGCTTCCAACTCAAGGGCAGCGGCTGGTACGCAACGGATTTCAAGAACGGCACGCCCGCCGATGCCAAGACCGCCGCCAAGCCGGCTGAGCCCAAACCGGGCGAGAGCGTCTCCGCGCCGGCCCAGGAGTCCGCCCCGGCCAAAGAGCCGGCGCCGGCCAAGGATTCCGCTGCGGCCAAGGGTTCGGCAGCGGCCGCAGCCTGCGGCGCGGGCGGCGGATCGGCCTGCAGCTGAGCGGCGCGCGCCGCGGCCCGGTACCCGCCGATGTTCAAGCGCTACCTCATAACGGGCCTGCTGGTGTGGATCCCGCTGGCACTCACGCTCTGGATCCTCGATTTCGTCATCACGTTCATGGACCCGATCGTGTTGCGACTACCGCCATCCCTGCGGCCCGAGCAGTGGCTCGGATTTCGCATACCAGGTACCGGCGTCGTGCTCGCCGCGGTCGTCGTCTTCCTGACCGGCATGCTCGCCGCCAATATCATCGGGCAGCGCCTGGTGATCTGGTGGGAGTCGATACTCGGCAGGATTCCGATCGTCTCGAACATCTATCGCAGCGTCAAGCAGGTGTCGGACACGCTGCTGGCGCAGGATGGCCACTCGTTCCGCCGCGCCGTACTGGTGGAGTTCCCGCAGCGGGGCCAGTGGGCCGTGGGGTTTGTCGTCGGCACGGTGGGCTCGCGCATCTCGCAGCACCTCGACCCGCAATCGCTGACCGTGTACGTGCCGACCGCGCCGAACCCGACATCGGGCTATACCCTGATCGTTGCGCCGGGGGAAGTGCACGACGTCGACATGAGCGTCGATGAGGCATTGAAGTTCGTCATTTCGATGGGTGTCGTGATGCCCAATGCTCCCCACCGCGCCCCGCCCCAGTCACTGCCGCGCGCCGCCGAGACCGTTGGCAAGGTCTGATCCCCGACTTCCCGAATCTTGCCGGCGTACCCTGCCCTGGCGATTCATCTGACACGCACCTGACGGAGAGTTTATGCGCACGGAGTATTGCGGCTTGGTGGACGAACGGTACATCGGGCGCGAGGTGACGCTGCACGGCTGGGTCCACAGGCGGCGCGATCATGGCGGAGTGATCTTCATCGACCTGCGCGATCGCGAGGGCCTTGTTCAGGTCGTGTGCGACCCGGATCTGCCCGAGGTGTTCCATCTGGCAGAAGCCCTGCGCAGCGAATACTGCGTATCGATCGAGGGCCTGGTGCGGCCGCGGCCCGAGGGCACCGCCAATGCGGCGCTCACCTCGGGCGGCGTCGAAGTCCTGTGCCACAAGCTGGTCGTGCTCAACGCGTCGGTGCCGCCGCCGTTCCCGCTCGACGACGACGAGCTCTCCGAGACCACGCGCCTTACGCACCGCGTCCTGGACCTGCGCCGGCCGGCGATGCAGAAGAACCTGCGGCTGCGCTACCGCGTCGCCATGGCGGTGCGCCGATACCTCGATGACAAGGGCTTTCTCGACATCGAAACGCCGATGCTGACCAAGAGCACGCCGGAGGGCGCGCGCGACTACCTCGTGCCCTCGCGGGTCCATGAGGGAATGTTTTTCGCGCTGCCGCAGTCGCCGCAGCTGTTCAAGCAGCTGCTGATGGTTGCCGGTTACGACCGCTACTACCAGATCGTCAAGTGTTTCCGCGACGAGGACCTGCGGGCCGACCGCCAGCCGGAATTCACGCAGATCGACGTCGAGACCTCGTTTCTCGACGAGAAGCAGATCCGCGACCTCATGGAGGTGATGATTCGCGATGTTTTTCGCGAGGTTCTCGGCGTTGCCCTACCCGACCCGTTCCCGGTCATTCGCCACGCCGAGGCGATCGCGCGATACGGATCGGACAAGCCGGATCTGCGGGTAAAGCTGCAGCTGACCGAGTTGACGGACGTGATGCGCGACGTCGAGTTCAAGATCTTTCGCTCCGCGGCGGAGGGCAAGGACGGACGGGTAGCCGCGCTGCTGGTCCCGGGCGGCGGCGCCCTGTCCCGCTCCGAAATCGACGCCTACACGCAGTACGTGGCGATTTACGGCGCCAAGGGCCTGGCGTACATCAAGGTCAACCAGCGTGCGCAGGGCCGCGACGGCCTGCAGTCGCCGATCATCAAGAGCCTGCACGATTCGGCGCTGGCGGCGATTCTCGAGCGCACCGGGGCGCGCGATGGCGATTTGATCTTCTTTGGCGCGGATCGGGCAAAGGTGGTCGCGGACAGCCTCGGGGCGCTGCGGGGGCGCATCGGCCATTCGGATTTTGGCAAGAACCACGGTTTTTGCGAGCAGGGGTGGCAGCCGCTGTGGGTGATCGACTTTCCGATGTTCGAGTTCGACGAGGAGGAGCAGCGCTGGGTTGCCGCCCACCATCCGTTTACCGCGCCCAAGGACGGGCACGAGAATTTCCTGGAGACGGATCCGGGGCGGTGTCTGGCCAAGGCCTACGACCTGGCGCTCAACGGCTGGGAGATCGGTGGCGGGTCGGTGCGGATTCACCGCGAGGAGATCCAGAGCAAGGTTTTCCGGGCCTTGAAGATCGGTCCCGAGGAAGCGCGCAGCAAGTTTGGTTTCCTGCTCGACGCGCTGCAGTACGGCGCTCCGCCGCACGGCGGGATCGCCTTTGGCCTGGACCGGATCGTCACCATGATGGCCGGGGCCGAGTCGATACGCGATGTGATCGCGTTTCCCAAGACCCAGCGCGCCCAGTGTCTGCTGACGCAGGCGCCGTCGGCCGTCGACGAGAAGCAGCTGCGCGAGCTGCACATCCGGATTCGTCGTGCCGAGTCCAAGCCCGCGCAGTAGTCACCCCGAGGATGTGCCGGCGAGGCGTCGATCATGAAATCGGTCAGGCTGCGGGTCGTGAGCTACAACATCCACAAGGGAGTCACGGCCTTTGGCCGGCGCTCGCGGGTCTCCGAGCTGCGCATGGCCTTGCATCGGATCGACGCCGACCTGGTCTTTCTCCAGGAAGTGCAGGACCGCAACGAGCGCTCCGCGGACAGCTGGGCCGATCCTTCACGTTCGAGTCAGCTCGACGTGCTGGCCTCGAGCGGCTACGAACATCGGGCATACGGCGTCAATGCCGTCTATCCGCACGGCCATCATGGCAATGCGATCCTGTCCCGCTGGCGCATCGAGCACTTCGCCAACCACGATATCTCCGACCACATGCTGGAGCGACGCGGCATGCTGCATGCGGTGGCCCAGCCTCCCGAAACCGGGCGCCAGGGCATCCACCTGATCTGCGCCCATTTCGGGCTGGCCAAGCGCAGCCGCATGCGCCAGGCGGACTGGGTGGCGCACTTTGTCGAGCGCGAGATTCCGCCGACGGCACCGCTGATCCTGGCGGGCGACTTCAATGACTGGCAGCGCGGGGTCGACGCCCAGCTGCGCCAACGCCTGGGCATGCGCGAGGTCTTCGACGAGATGAAGGCGACCGCCTGGCTGGACCGGCTGCTCGGCTGGCGCCGGCCGGTGCAAGTGGCAAGGACGTTTCCGAGCCTCGTGCCGTGCCTGACGCTCGACCGCATTTATGTGCGCGGACTGCGCGCCCGCCGCTCGCTGGTTCCGCGTGGCCGGTCCTGGGCGCGCTGTTCCGACCATGCCCCCTTGATTGCCGACCTGGAGCTGTGATGCGCTCGCCGTCGGGCGCCATCGCCGGGCGGATTGTCGGCAAATTCCCGCTGCGGCGACCAGACTTCACAGAGGGCAACCGCATTCGCCTGCTCGAGTCGTCGCAGCATTACTTCCCGGCCCTGCTGGCGGCGATCGCCGCGGCCCGCCGGCTGGTGCATCTGGAGACCTACATCTTCGCCGACGACCGTACCGGCCGCAGCGTCGTCGAAGCGCTCGCCGATGCGGCGCGGCGCGGAGTGCAAGTGCGGCTGCTGATCGACGGTTTCGGCGGCGGCGATTTTGCGCGGCGGCTGGCTGCCAGCCTGCCCCAGGCGGGTGCCCAGGTGCGCATTTACGGCCCGGAGCACTGGTGGCGACCGCGGCCTCGTCTGCTGCGGCGCCTGCATCGCAAGCTCGTCGTGATCGATGACCGGCTGGCCTATCTCGGGGGCATCAACGTCAACGACGAGCCCGAACGCGACGAGTTCACCGGCGAGCCGATCGGGCCGCGCTTGGACGTCGCGGTCGAATGCGAAGGGCCGATCGTCGCTGCCATCGCCTTTGCGATGCGGCGCCTTTGGTGGGCGGTCGCGGTGGCCGACTGGGGCGGTGCGTCCGAGCCGCCGGCACGCCGCGTCCGGCCGACCCAACCCGTGCAAGGGGGCCTGCGCGCCGCCCTGGTGCTGCGCGATAACCTGCGTCATCGGCACAGCATCGAACGCAGCTACCTGCGCTCGTTTCGTTCGGCGCGCCGCCAGATCCTGGTGGCATGCGCCTACTTCCTGCCGGGGCGACGGTTTCGCAGCGCCCTGGTCGGGGCCGCGCGGCGCGGCGTTCGCGTCCGCCTCCTGCTGCAGGGGCGCATTGAGTACCGCCTGCAGCACTACGCGCAGCGAGCCCTCTACGGGCGGCTGCTCGATGCGGGCATCGAGATACACGAGTACCGGAGCAGCTATCTGCATGCCAAGGTAGCGGTGGTCGATGAGGAATGGGCAACGGTCGGCTCGAGCAACATCGATCCGCTGAGCCTGCTGCTGGCGCGCGAGGCCAACGTGGTGGTCCTAGATCGAGCGTTCAGCGCCGAGCTCGGCGGCCTCATCGAGTCGGCCATTCGGACCCATTCGCGCCAGCTCCATGCCACCGACTACGCGCGCCGCTCGTGGGCCGCCCGCGTCACGGACTGGATTGCCTATGGCCTGGTGCGTGCGGCAACGGTGTTGCTGGCGCGCGGCAACAACTATTGACGGCGGCGTACGAGGGCAACGCCGCCCTCTTGGAACACGATGTCGACGGGGGCTGCGGGGTCGAGGCGGTCGGTGCGGGTCAGCGCCAGCTCGCCGGGCGCCGGCGGCCGGGCCGGCGTGAGCTGCTGGCGGTAGAGGCTGAAGCTGGGGGCGGCGATTTCCCACTGCACCGCTGGCCCCGGAAGGCCCGCAGCGACAAGGGCGGCGCGCTTGACCGGACCGTTGAGCAGTTCGCCGATCCAGGGCACGAAGGCGAATCCGATCGCGGCGCTTAGCGCGGCACTGGCGGCAACGGCCCGACGCCAGACGGGCCAAGGGCGGTACGCGGCAAGGGCAATCGCCGTGGCCGCGCCGATGATCGTGATCAGGTAGTAGGACGTGGACGCGACGGCGGCCGCGCGCCCTGCCTGCGCGACGTAAAACGAGGCATTGGGAGCAAGGTTGGTCGCGCTGAGCCGTTGCACCAGGATCGGCAGGAACGGCAGCAGCAGCGCCATGGCGCACGGCGGCCACAGCAGGTTGACAACGGTTCCCGAGTCCCGGACCCGCCGGGCCACGAGCAGGAACACCGGCGTCATGCCGTAGAGCAGGTAATGGGGCAACTTGGTTCCGGACAGCGAGAAGAAAACGAAGACGAAGGCAAACCACAGTGCCAGGTAGCGCGCCAGAGGATCGTGCCAGTCCCTCGGCGCCTGGCGCACGGTCCGCCAGAGTAGGCCGGACCAGGGCAGCAGCAACAGCGGCGCGACCACGAGGTAGTACCCCAGGCCCCCGCCGTGCCCCTCGAGGGTGCCGCTGAAGCGGTCGAGGTTGTGCCGCACCAGGAAGCCTTCGATGAACTCGTGGCCGTGCAAGACGAGCTGCGCCAGGTACCAGGGTCCGGCGAGCGCGACCAGGATCAACCAGCCGAGCGGATCCAAGGCCGTGCGCGCCCAATCTCGCCAGCGCCGTTGCGACAGGCAATAGCCAAGACTCACCGCCAGCGGGATGAGGATGGCGATGGGGCCCTTGGTCAGGACGCCAAGCGCCATCCAGAGGTACATCCGGCGCAGCGCCGCCCGCTCGCCCGACTCCAGATGGCGCCACAGGTCGAACATCGATGCTGCGAGCAAGGCGTTGAGCAGCGCGTCGGCCGTTGCGGCGCGGCCCATCGACATCACGCCCAGGCTCGTGGCGGCGATCCAGCCCGCGAACAGCGCCGTGGTCGGTCCCAGGCGCGGCGCCGCGAAGCGGACGATCGCCACCACCCAGGCCAGGGAGGCCAGCGCCGATGGCAGGCGCAGGGCGAATTCGTGTAAGCCCAAGGTCGTGACGCTGAGCGCCTGCAGCCAGTAGATGAGGATCGGCTTGTCGTAGCGCGGCGCGCCGTTGAGCGTGGTCGAGAGCCAGTCGCCACTTTGCAGCATTTCGCGCGTCGCCTCGGAGAAGGCCCCCTCGTCGACGTCGAACAGCGGGTACAGCCCCAGTGTCGGCAGCAGCAGCAGCGCGCAGGCGAGCAGCAGCCAGGCGCTGGCGGTGCGCGCCTCGCCGGGTCGCTCCGGCGCCGGCCAGAGTCGGTTCATGACCGGGGCGCGGCGTCCGGGGCGGCTCGCAGCGCGCGCACCAGTGCCAGCGACGCCAGGCCGGCGCCGAAGGCCGCCGCCGCCCACTGCAACGGCCGCGCCAAGGGATAGCCGGTATCGACGACGGCCAGGGCCGCCGCGCATACCAGGACGGTGAGCGCAAAGGCGACCGGGGCCTGGGGCATGCGCCATAGTGGCCAGCGCCCGGTGGCCCAGGTCCCGACGGCCCCGGCAAGCACACCGAGCACGGCTCCGCCCAGCGCATCCGAGGGCCAATGCGCGCCGACCATGATGCGCGAGGCCGCTACCAGCGAGGCGAGGCCCAGCAGGGCAAAGACTGCGCCGGCGCGCACGCGCACCGGCTCGACGCCCAGTATCAGCACCGAGACCACCAGAAAGATCGTGATCGCATGCCCCGAAGGAAAAGAGTTGTGCCCGCTCAGCAACTGTCCCTGGACATGAAAACTCGATGGATCGAGCACCGCCGCGGGCCGCGGTGCCGCCGCCAGCGCCTTGCCCAAGCGCGACAGCAGGCCGGCCAGCGGCGCCGCGTAGAGGGCGGCGGTCAGCGCCTGGGGCGCACGTCCCAGACAGGGCGCGAGCAGCATCACCGCCACCAGGCCGTGGCCCAGGATCGTGAGGGCGCTGGGCACCGGCTGCGGCAGCCAGCGCGCCGCGCCGGCATTGACGGCCAGAAAGACCGCCGGGTCCAGGCCCGTGGCGGCCGTCGCCGCCGCTGCAAGGGCGCACAGGGCCGCGAAGCCCAACAACAGGCGGGGGACGGTTGCGCGCTGCATCGGTCGGGGATTCTACTGGTGCACGACGGCACCGCCGGCCGCACTGGCGCCGCGATGCCGCCGGCATAGGCCGTTGCGCGCGGGAAATTTCCACAAGATGTTGGCTGCGTCGCGACAAACGAACAACATATTGTGGTTCGGCTCGCGGTTTCGCAATTGCCGGGGAGGTGGCGAACCGGCAATCTCCCTCTGAAAAATGTTGCGCGGACCCAAGAAAAGGGAATTTTTCCCTCTGAAAATGCTTGATTCTCCTCGCAGATCGCCTAGTATTGCGGTCACGCAACGAGAGCGCTCTTCGAGCGTCGTCGAAACACCAAGAACGCTGTCGCTGTAATCATCATTCCCAACCAGGAGATCGTTGATGGCAACCGCCAAGAAGGCAAAGAAAGCAGCAAAGAAGGCCCCGGCCAAGAAGGCTGCGAAGAAGGTCGCGAAGAAGGTCGCGAAGAAGTCGCCGGCCAAGAAGGCTGCGAAGAAGAAGTCGGCTCGCAAGCCCAATGCGGCGTTCATGAAGCCGCTCATGCCGGTCGGCCCGCTGGCGGCCGTAATCGGCTCGAGCCCGCTGCCGCGCACCGAGGTGACGAGCAAGATCTGGGCCTATATCAAGAAGAACAAGCTGCAGGACTCGGTCAATCGCCGCAATATCAATGCCGATGACAAGCTGCGTCCCTTGTTCGGCGGCAAGGCGCAGGTTTCCATGTTCGACCTTACCAAGTACGTCAGCAAGAATCTGAAGTAACTCATTCTTGCCGGCCCCAGTGCCGACAATGGGCCCGTGGAGCACCGCGCTGCACGGGCCCGTTGCTTTTGCGGACCTGGCCCAGCGAACGGCGCGGCTCAGCTCTGCGCCCAGCGCGAATATCGCGGCAGCGAGGCCTGCAGGAAGGCCATCTGATCGGCCAGGATGCGCCGGTTGCTGAGAATGAAACCCTCGTTGCGGCAAACGGCGTAGGGCACGTACAGCAGGGGCATGTGCGCCTCTTCCGGCCGCCGGTTGCCCTTGCGGGTGTTGCAGGAGCGGCAGGCGGTGACCACGTTGGTCCAATCATGGCGGCCCCCGCGGGACACCGGTACGATGTGCTCGACCGTCAGATCGGCTTCGCTGCAGTGCGCGCCGCAGTAGGCGCAGACGTGGCGGTCGCGCGCGAACAGGCGGTGCTTGCTCAAGCCCACGTGGCCGCGGCCGTAGGGGCTGCGGTGGCGGCCGCGAATCATGACGATCGAGCTGCTGACCACGCGCGAGCGCTCGCCGGATAGTTCCTGCAGGCCGCCGGTCATGGAGAACAGGTTCTCGCCCAGGTCGTTGACGACCTTGCCGGAGGCGTAGTATCGCGCTGCACGGGTCAGCGCTGCCCACCGAACCGGCTGCCCGTGGGAGTCGACGATCAAAATGCGGGGTGGGTTGTCGGTTCCGCGCATACGCGCATATTGCCACTTCGGAACAAGTTTTGCATGTCCAGCGCCGTGGCCCTCAGGATGGCAAGGCTCGCAATGCCGGGTACCGCTCCTGCGCAATTCCAGGCAATGGACGAGCGCGAGGTCGAACTCAAGCTGCGATTGCGTGCACAGGACCTGGCGGCGCTGCGCTCGCGGCTCGACGCGCTGGGCGCGGCGGCGCGCACCGAGCGGGTCGACAGCGTGTACTACGACACCCCGGACCTGCGCCTGGCAAGCGGCAAGGCGGCGCTGCGACTGCGCAGCATTGGCGAGGGCCGCACGCGCCGGTGGTTGCAGACCTTCAAGACTCAGGACAGCGCCGCAGCGCTGTCGGTGCGTGGCGAGTGGGAGCGCCCTGCGCCGGGCGGCCGAATCGATCTGCGCTCGCTGGCGGACTCGCCGCTGGCACAGATGCTCGACGGCGCGCCCAGGGCGCCGCGACCGCGTGCGACGGGGGAGCTGCTGGCGAGCTTGCGCCCGGTCTTTCGTACCGTGTTCGATCGCTGCGCCTGGGATCTGGCCCTCGAAGGGGCGCACATCGAGGCAGTGATCGACGCCGGCGAGATACAGGCCGGCGGCCGCAGCGAGCCGATCTGCGAAGCCGAGCTCGAGCTGCGCGCCGGGCCCCATAGCGCGATACTGGATCTGGCGCTGGCATTGGCCGGCGCAACGGGCCGCCGTCACGCGGACCTGAGCCTGCTGCCCTACGGCGAATCCAAGGCCGCCCGCGGCTATCGCCTTGCGCTCGGGCGCGGCCCGATGCCCTTTGCCGCGGGCTTCTCCCGCCTGCCGCAAGCGTTCACGCCGCAACAGCGGGTCGCCGGCGCCGCGCGCCAGCTTGTCGCGCTGGGAATGACCGCACTGCTGGCCAACGCGGCGGAGTTTGCCGATAGCGCCAACCCCGAATTTGTCCACCAGGCGCGCGTTGCTATCCGGCGCATGCGCGCGGGGCTGGACCTGCTCGGAGCGCAGGCCGAGGTACCGCCGGCGCTGCTGCACAGTCTGCGAACCTGGGCGGGGCGCTTTGGCGCCGTGCGCGACTGGGACGTGCTCTGTACGGAACAGCTCCCGCCGCTGGCGGCCGCAGCCAGCGGCGGCAGTGCCGCCAGCTGGACGCGCGTGTGCGAGCTCGCCGCAAAACGCCGCAACGGTGCGCGCACGCGCCTTGGCCGGCAGCTGGCAGAGCCGGCATTTGCCGAGTTCGCGCTGCGCGCGCTGCGCTGGAGCGCGGGGGTGCCGGCGCGACCGGGCAAGCGCTTGGCAGACTTCGCCCGCAAGGCGGTACGCGCGCGCCAGCGCCGCTTGGCCGTGGCCGCACGCTCGTTTGCGCGTCTACCGGCCGAGCGCCAGCACAAGATCCGCATACAGGCCAAGGGTCTGCGCTACGGCATTGAGATGCTGCAGGCGAGCCTGCCCAAGCGAATTCGGCGCGGCGCTCTGCTGGGCCTGACCCGGTTCCAGGACGCGGCGGGCAGCGCACGCGATGCGCTGCTGGTGCAGCTCGCCGTGGCGCGCTTGACCCGCTCGGCAGCGATACGTCGCCAGGTGCAGCAGTGGGCGCAGTCGCGCCAGAGCACGGCGATCGGCAAGGCGCAGCGGCTCGCGGCGTACCTCAAGCCCGCGCGCTGAGGCGCACCGCCCTAGATCGAGGCCGACACCGGCCGGGCGCCGACGAGTTCGCGCACCTCGCGTGCCGCGCCGCTGTTGTCCGCGCTCGCCAGAGCGCTGAACGGTCTTTGCGCGGGACGAATGGCGTTGCCCTGGCCAAAGCCGATCCCCGCTTGGGTGGCCCGTTCCACCTGCTCCTGCGTCCGCAAGCCGGCGACGATCAGCCACTGCTCGGAGACGCCGGCGACCCTGGCCTCCAGGGCGAGGTTGTCCCAGGGTTCGCCAAGGCTTGAGGTCGGCGCAAGGATCTTGGCGAAGTCGGGCTGCACCAGCGCGAAGGCGCTGAGTTCCATTGCCAGCCGCGGCGAGGTCACGCGCAGGCCCACCGGGATCTGCTGCGCGCGCAGGTACTCGACAAACGCGCGGATCCGGTAGCTCGAGCGCACCATTTCGACCGAGCCTCGCAGGATCACGGCAAGCCGGTGGACCACCAGCGCGTGGGCGCGCAGCGCGGCATCGATTCGCTCATCGTACTTTTGCACCGTGCCAAACGACAGCGTCACCCCGACCTGGTCGCACTCCTCCCGCGCCAGCATGCCCAGTCCACGGTGCAGACCAAGAAGTTGAATGCGCGACCACTGTATCGGGGTTGCCTCGAATCCGTCGGTCCAAAGGTACAACTCGTCGAACCAGCGCTCGCGCGTGTGCAGCGAGCGCGTTGGCCACACCGTGGCGCATATTTCGCCGGCGGGCACGCTCTCGATCTTGTTGCAGATCGATTGCGCGGGCCAGCGGTGCGAGGGGATCATGGACAAGGGCGGCACGCGGTCGGGGCCACGCCCTGCGGCGCCCCTGGCGACCGCCACCGCTCGCACCGCCAGGATCGCGGGAAAAATTGCGCGGCTCCGCTGGGGCGCCGGCGCAGCGGGAACGGGACCAAGGTGACTAAGAGGGAGCAACAATGCATTGCCGCGACAATACTGGTTCCCGTTGGCGCTGTAGTCCCATCAAATGCGGGATAGAGGTGGCTTTTTCGGGGCAACTTGGCATGACCCGACGAATCCGGCAGAATCGCACTATGTTGCGGTGCAGAAAAAATGCAGCCTCCTACCCATAATGTGCGTGCGGCGCTCATCCCCCGATCGGTTGCGGTGGTAGGCGCGACCGAGCGGTCCGGGGCGCTCGGCCGCGATGTCTTTCGCAATATTCTCTCCGGCGGGTTCCAGGGCGAGGTCTTCGCGGTAAATCCCAAGCACGCGCAGATCGGCGAGCACCGCTGCTACCCGAGTCTGGCGGAGCTGCCGTCGGCGCCCGATCTGGTGGTGGTGGTCACTCCGGCAGCCGCCGTCCCGCAGGTGGTGCGGCAGGCTGCCGAGCGCGGCGTTGCCGGCGTGCTGGTTCTGTCGGCCGGCTTTGCCGAAGTCGGTCCGGCGGGCATTGCCTTGCAGGAGGAGGCCCTGGCGCGCGCGCGCGAGTCGGGTCTGCGGATCATCGGCCCGAACTGCCTGGGGCTCATGCGCCCGGCGATCGGTCTGAACGCCACCTTCGCCCGTACCCCCGCGCGCCCCGGCAATATCGGCCTGGTCTCCCAGTCCGGTGCCGTCGCGGCGGCCCTGCTCGACTACGCGTGGTCGGCGGGATTTGGTTTTTCTTCGGTGATCACGACTGGAGACGGCTCCGACGTCGAATTCGGCGACCTGCTCGATTTCCTCGCGCTCGATTCGCAGACGCGCAGCATCGTGCTGTACGTCGAAGGCGTTCACCGCCCGCGCCAGTTCCTCTCCAGCCTGCGCGCGGCGGCCAGCATCAAGCCCGTTGTGGTGCTCAAGGCAGGGCGGCACGCCAGCGGCTCGAAGGCCGCGTTCAGTCACACCGGAGCGATGGCCGGCAACGATGCCGTGTTCGATACCGCGCTGCGGCGCACGGGTGCCATCCGGATTTCGAAGTATGCGCAGCTGTTTTCCGCGTCCGAAGCGCTGCTGAGCGGGCGCCTGCCGCGCAGCTCTCGCCTGGCGATCCTGACCAACGGCGGGGGTCCGGGAGTGCTTGCCGCCGACGCGGCATCGGACTCGGGCCTGCCGCTGGCGCTGATCGGCGCGGAGACCAGGCAGTTGCTCGACGCCTCGATGCCCTCCACCTGGTCGAAGGGCAATCCGGTCGACATCGTAGGCGACGCCGACTGTGCGCGGTTTGCGCACGCCTTCGAGCTGCTGCTTGCCGACGAGGCCAATGACGGCATCCTGGTGCTCTTTTGTCCAACGATACGGCCGCCAAGGCGCTGCTGCCGCTTGCGGCGGCCAGCAGCAAGCCGGTCGTCTCCGCATGGCTCGGAGAGGCAGACGCATCGCAAGGCCGTTCCATTTTGAAGCAGGCCGGCTATGCCGCCATGCGCAGCCCGGAGCAGGGCGTCGAGGCCTTTTCCTTTCTTGCGCAGTTCGTGCGCCATCGGCAGTTGCGCCTGCAGCTGCCGCCGCCGGTCAGCAGGGATACCGAGGGCGCCAGTTCGCTGGAGATCACTGCCGCACGTGCCATCCTGGCACAGGCGCAGTCGCAGGGGCGCATGCTGCTGGCCGAGGACGAGGCCAAATCCTTGCTGGCGGCCTGCGGAATCGAAGTGGTGCAGGGGCATCTGGCCGCCAGCGCCAGCGAGGCCAAGACGCTCGCCGAGCAGATCGGCTACCCCGTGGTGCTGAAGGTGCGCGCCGAAGGGGTTACGCACAAGAGCGACGTTGGCGGTGTGCTGCTCGGGCTCAAGTCGCCGGAGGAAGTGGGCCTTGGGTTCGAGCTGATCCACGAGCGCGTCCTCAAGCGGGCACCGGCGGCGCAATTCCGCGGGGTCTTGGTGCAAAGGATGGTGAGCCGGCCTTCGGGGCGGGAACTGATCGTGGGAATCGCCCGCGACCCTTCGTTCGGACCGGTGATCAGTTTTGGCATGGGAGGCATCGCCGTCGAAGTCGTGCGCGACTCGGCGCTGGCCCTGCCGCCGTTGAACCGGATGCTCGCCGGCGACCTGATCGACCGGACGCGGGTTGCCAGCATGCTCAAGCCCTTCCGTGGCATGCCCGCCGTGGACATGGACAGCCTGATCGATGCGCTACTGCGCGTTTCCGAGTTGGCCTGCGAGTTTCCGTGCCTGGCCGAACTCGACATCAATCCCCTGCTGGCCGATGAAAGCGGGGTCATCGCGCTCGATGCCCGGGTACTGATCGACAAGGCCCCGCTGTCGCCGGACCCTGTCTATTCGCACCTGGCCATCCATCCGTATCCCAAGGCGCTCGAGCGGCAACTGCACCTTGCCGATGGCGCGACGGTGCTGCTGCGACCGGTTCGCCCGGAGGACGCCGAGGCGCAAAAGCGCTTCGTTGCCCGTTTGTCCGACCTCACGCTGTACCGGCGCTTTCACGCGCCGGTGCGCGAGCTGACGCTGGATCGACTGGTGCGGTTCACGCAAATTGATTATGACCGCGAGATGGCTTTTGTCGCGATCGACGCTGCCGGCGCCGACGAGGAGATCCGCGGCTTTGCCCAGTACAACCGCGTCGTAGGCAGCGACCAGGCCGAATTTGGCATCGCCGTGGAGGACAGCTGGCAGGGCCGGGGCCTGGGTTTCGCGATGATGGCGGCGCTCGAGACCTGCGCGCGCGAGCGCCAGGTGTCGGAGATATTCGGCTACGTGCTGTCGGAGAACGATTCCATGCGCGGCATGATGGTGGCGCGCGGCTACGGCGCGCAGCGCGAACCCGGCGAGTCCGGCGTGATCCGTTTCCGCCTGCCGCTGGGACCGCAGGCGCAAACGGGCGCGCGAGCGGTGGCCGCGACTACGTCATGATGGGAGCGGCCCCTCAGCCGCGCGGCGGCTCCGTCGCGGCAAAGCTCGGGCGCTGCCGGATCACCGCCTGGGCGCGGCGCACGTTGGCGCGGCCCGCGAGCAGCTGCCTGCCCTCGGGCATGGCTTCCACGTAGGCCAGTAGCGGGGCAACGAAAAGGTCGGCCATCGTCAAGCCCGAGCCGGCCAGGTAGTCGGAGTCGGCGTACGCGGCATCGAGCACGGCCAGCTGTTTGTCGATGTCCTTCAAGGCGGCATCGATGACGGCGCGGTCCGGCTGATCGTTCGGGCCCTTGGGGAAGATGTACTGCAGCACATAGCGACGAGCCATGGCATCGTAGAAGTGCCCGTTCACGAGGCTCATCCACTGCTCGCAGCGGGCGCGGTCGGTGACGCCCATCACCGGTTGCAGCGACGGGCCTTCGAAGCTCTCGTCGAGGTAGCGCAGGATCGCCGCGGTCTCGTACAGTGCGGTCTGGCCGTCGCGCAGCGCCGGGATCCGGCCGAAGGGATTTATTGCCAGCACCTCCGGCGTTTGCGGCGCGCACGGCACGTGCGTGTACGCGACCCCCTTTTCCGCCAGCCCCATCCGGACGGTGCGGGTGTAGGAACTGCGCGGGTCGCCGAACAGGGTCACGGTTCCGGCGCTGCCCTGTGGGTCTACCAAGTCGCTGAGCCGATTGAAGACCGACTGCCAGCCCGCGCGGTGACCGTCTCGCGCCGCCGCGGCCGGGAATCCACTGTGGCGCATCTGCAGCTCCGTGCCGCCGTTCTTTTCGAGGAGCCGGACCTCGATCAGCGTGGACACGTCCGCGGCCATCGATCCGTTTTCCCATTGCCACGTGAACGCCAGGAACTCCGGCCGCCGGATTTCCCGGTAGACGCCGCCGACCGTTGGCGTAGATCCATCGCGCGCCTTCATAACGACGCGGTACCGGCCACCGACGCGCGCATCGACGCTCGCGTCCGCGACCGCCATTCCGCGCGGACAGTGCCACTGCGAGAGCGACGCCTGGTTGGTGAATGCCTCGAACACCGCATCGCGCGGTGCCCGGATGAATCGCACCAGGTTCAGTGCAAATGTCTCGGAAGCGCTCATGAACGTGACCTCCTCAAAGTCGATGTGCTGCCGGCGCGCCGTAGCCGACGCGATCCCTTCTTCGCCGTTGGGCCCGGGTCCGCCGCGCCTGCCGAACCCTCGACGTAGTCGACGAGCCGATCGAGGCTGACCTCCCAGAACTGCTGGTACTGCGCGAGCCAGTCGTCTGCCGCTCGCAGGCCTGCGGCACGCAGCCGGTAGATGCGCCAGCGTGCCTCGACACGGCGCTCGACCAGTCCGGCGTCCGCGAGCACCCGCAGGTGCCGCGATATCGCCGGCGCGGAAATGCGGAAGGGGCGGGCCAGTTCCCCCGCGGCCGCTTCGCCTTTGGCCAGGCGCGACAGGATCGCGCGCCGCGTCGGGTCCGACAGCGCCACGAAGGTCGCCGAGAGGGCATCGGAAGTGGATGGGTTCATCATATCATTTAACTGTATTGTGAAATGACAGCCGCGTCAAGTCGCGCCGAGCCGACGGGTCCTGCCCGCGCAAGCGCTTGCCATCGACACGGGCACCGCCTAATGGCGGCCTGGGACGGAGCAGCGCCGAGCAAGGGCCCGTCGGGCGCCGTTGTTGTTATAGGGCCCAGTGCAGTGGCGACCGAAGCGGCGGCCCAAGCCGCCGCAGTCGGTCAGTGGAACTTCACCGGTACCTGCGGCTGCCTGTTCACCTGGAGTGAGAATATGTCGGGCCGGGAATAGTGGCCGACCACATCCAGGCTGCGTCGGGCTGCTGCGACCTGCGCGTTGTCAAAATCGGCAAACAGTAGTCCGACTTCCTTGCGCATCGGTCCAGCGACGATCTTCCCGCCAGGCGCGATCACCACAGAGTCCCCTGGATTGATCCACTCTTCGGGATCGGGATAGAGCGTCGCCTTTTCCGGAAAATCGCTGCCAAGATCAGCCGCTCGGAGGGCGCAACCGGCGCCCACAACCCAGCAGCATCCTTCCCGCGCAATGTGCTGCAGAGTGCCGATCCAGCCGTCGCCGGCGTCGTACGTCGGGGCAATGTAGATGTCGATCCCCTGGGCGTACAGCGCGTAACGCGCCAAAGGCATGAAATTCTCCCAGCAGAGCAAGGTCCCAATGCGTCCGCAGGGGGTGTCGATGACCTTGAGCCCGGAACCGTCGCCAAAACCCCATACCATTCGCTCCGGATTCGTCGGCATCAACTTTCGGTGCCGATTGAGAAGACTTCCGTCGGGGCCAAGAACCGCGACCGCGTTGTAGATCGTGCCTCCGCCGAAGTCCTCATCTCGTTCATTCATACCGCAGACGACCGTCACGGCGTATTGCCGGGCCGCCTCCGCAAGCGGCGCCAAGTCGCCTCGCTTGAGGTTCACCGCGTTAGCCTGCAGCAAGGCGTGAAGCCGCGCGCTGACGCTGCTATCCGTCCCGGGCCGCAGCCGCCAGATCCATACCGGGTAGCCGGGAATGAACGCCTCGGGAAACACAATCAGTTTGGCACCGCCGCCGGCGGCCTTGGCAATCGCCGCAACCGCATCGGAAACGCTCTTTTCCCGATTCAGGTAGCTTGGCGGCTGTTGAATGACAGCAAGTTTTGGCATGGTCCAGCTCCAGATGGCGAATTATCCACGGGTGCCGACCCCGACGACCAACTCACAAGGCCCCTCGAATCGACCGTCGCGCTCGAATTGCGCAAACCGCGTCAAAATCTCTTCCCACGCGGCCGCCTTACCGTCCGCGTCGAGCGTGGAAAGCATCTGGTGCAGCGCGCCGAACGACTCCTGCTCGAAGCGCACGCACTCCGCCGCGGACGCCAGCCGCACCGGCGCTGCAACCACGCGGCTCGCCACGTTGACGAAACCGGCCTTCTTGAATGTTTCCTCCAACACACCTGCGCTGCCAAGGCTAAAGGGCCCGGGTTGGCCCGGCAGTGGCGCAGGAAGCGCGGCACGGGCCCGAATAATGGAAACCGGGATCGAGAAGAACCCGTTGCGCTCCGGCGTGGAATACACGATTGCCGCGATTCGACCCCCGGGCTTGAGGGCACGCTTCATCGCGCGTAGTGCCCGTTGCTGGTCGGGGAAGTAGATCAGGCCAACGCGCGAGATCACGGCGTCGAAACTCGCCTCCGGAACGTCCAGATTCTCGCCGTCCTGAACCGCGGTCTGTACCTGGCCATAGCCGGCCTCTTGGGCGTGCAGCGCAGCGAGTTCCAGAATCCGCGGCGAGATGTCGGTGGCCAGCACGTGACCACGCGGTCCGACCCGCGCCGCCGCCTGCAGGGTCTGGTCGCCGGCTCCGGCAGCCACGTCGAGCACGCGCGAGCCTGCTTGAACGCCGGCCAGGTCGAGCATCAACTCGGTGGCCTCGCCCAGCCATTTCCGAAGGAAGGGGCCCCACCGGTCCCATGCGGCGGCGGCCGCGTCCCACTGCTGTCGAGTCGTGTTCTTGTATTTCTCTGAATCAAAGACGGGGGCTTCTTGAGTGATCATTACCATCTCCTTTGGGCGTGTGGCTCCACGCGTTCGCCTCGCGAGTGGTGGCCCAGGTCTTGCTGTGGGGGGGCCGGTGGCACGGGATCGGGCCGGTCCATTGCCGGCACCTGCTCCCGCGAATGGTTCCTGCTGTGGTCCTTGCGCGCGCTGTTGGAGTTCGGCGACCAGCTTGTCGTCGTTGTCGGACCGAACCACACACCCGCAATCGCGCGGCTAGCCTCGCGGACTGCCCTCCTTGATGGCGCCTTTGAGTTCTTGCCGGAATTGCGGCGTGTCCTTGGCGCCGTGAACTGCCACCGCATGCTGCACGGCGATCTCGAGCAGTTCCTTCTCGGTGTCCGCCGACATTGCGACCGTGCACTTCGAAACACTCGGGTAATCTCGGCAGTCGACATATTTTCTTGTCATGACAACCTCCTGAAGACTCATTGAGATGGGCGTCCTTCGAGCGGGTAGTGTGACCGGATGAAGGCTCGGATTACTGGGTTCGAGAAACCACTCAAGTGCGCTTGGCGTAGTTGCTGGCGCCAAACCAGTCGACCACGACAACTTCCTCGTCGCCGACCACCCACGCATCGTGGCCCTTGGGCAGGGAAGTGATATCGCCAGGGCCGGCGATGATCTCGGTTCCATCATCCATCCGGATCGCGAGCTTGCCCGAGACGTGGTACTGAAAGTGCGGCGCCTCGCAGCTCTCCGTCTTGGCGAGCGGCTTCACATCGTTGGACCAGCGCCAACCAGGCTTAAAAACCAGGCGACCGATCTCGGCGCCGCCCACGCTGAGAATCTCGGCCTTGCCGTTGGGAAAACTCCGGACTTCTTCCGGTTTCGTGAACGATTTGTGCTCGGTTATCTGATCGTGATCGTGATCGTGCATGGCATTCTCCTTCCCGATTTGATCTCGCCACTGCAGCGACCAAGCCGTGCTGTAGGGTGCGAGCTAGCGTAGGTAAGTCATTGCGCCCACCCACAGCGCACTTGCATTCTACTTACCAGTAGGTTAAATTCAATCCCCTATGAAAGCAGTGATGCCGAAAACTCCGCGGCCGATGTCCCGTGAGGACTGGAGCAAGCCCGCCAATGCCATCCTGGACGTTGCCGAGCGACTCGCGCAGACCAGGGGCTACAACGGCTTTAGCTATGCGGATATCGCCGCGAAGTTGGGCGTCACCAAGGCCAGCCTGCATTACCACTTTGCCTCCAAGGAAGAACTCGGGCGCGCCCTGATCGGGCGCTACCACAAGGGCTTTGGTTCGGCGTTGGCATCGATAGACGGCAAGACCGTGGATCCGTCGAGGAAGCTGCGCCGCTACGTGGCGCTCTACGATGCGGTGATTCGCGATGACCGGATGTGCCTGTGCGGCATGCTGGCGGCCGAGTACGCGACGCTGCCTGCGTCGATGCAAGAGGGATTGAAGCAGTTCTTTGACTTGAATGAGCGCTGGCTGACCGCCGTGCTGCAGGAAGGTCGTCGGTCCGGATCGATCAAGTTCAAAGAGGCGCCGAGCGCGCGCGCGCGGGTAATTGTCGGAACGCTCGAGGGCGCCATGCTCGTGGCGAGGTCGTACGGCGATGCGAGGCGCTTTCATGCCGCGGCGCAACACCTGCTCGCCGATTGCAGTGCTCGCAAAGGGTTGCGGCGAGCCGAACCAACCTAGATCGTTCAACGTGAGGAGGTCGCCATGTCAGGACTCTATGGCGAATACCAGCGCCGATTGCAACGGCAGTTCGATACCGAGCGATTGGCCGATCGGATCGAGGAGCGCCTATTGCGCGACCACGTCACCAGCGATGATCGCGCCTTCATCGAGCGGATGGACATGTTCTTTCTGGCAACCGCGGACGCGGCGGGCCGCCCGAACTGTTCCTACAAGGGCGGCGACCCTGGCTTCGTGCGCGT
>OKRD01000077.1 GCA_900290335.1 Burkholderiales bacterium
CCATGCATCGACGGTCGGAACCGCCAGCCGAGTCAAGGCAAACGCTGCCACGACCAGACTGACGCCGCCCACCACCAGGCCCATCACCCGCGATGCGACGAGCGCGACCTGGTCCGCTCGGGAGATCAGGCGCGAGATCCAAAGGCCGTTAGCGCCGTCGGTGACCAGCATCCCCACCAGGAAGAGCAGTCCCAGCACCAAGGCATGCTCCCAGCCGCCGAACTGTGTCGCCGCCATGGCAAACAGCGCCGCCTGGCTGACGGTGTCGAAGGACACCGCAAAGAGCGCACCGACCAGCGCTACCAGACCCGGACTGCTGGCCTGCGCCAGCGGACCCAAGAAGCGACCCTTGATTCCGACGGGTTGCACGGCTTGCGCTGGATGGGCGCGCAGCACCGTGTACACATTCACGCCCCCGAGCGCGAGGAGAAATCCAATCGAAATCCAGGCACCGACGGCCGCCAGCCACCGCGGCGCCTGCCACTGCTGCGCCAGGGTGCCGACGATCAGGGCGATGGCGAGTACCACGGCACCATGGCCAAGGGAGAACAGCACGCCGCAATATCGAGCCAGACGCGGATCGCGCCGCATGTTAAAGCGCGTCAGGCCATCGATTGTGGCGAGGTGGTCGGCATCGAAACCGTGCTTGAGTCCAAGCACGAAAATCAGCAAACAAAGCGCCAGCCAGTCTCGAGGCAGCGATTGCACGGTTCCTCCGCGGTGACAACCCTTGGAGGGCAGGAGTGTATGACAAATGCGTGCGTGTCACCGGATGGGCACGCAGCCTCTAGCCGGCGTCGCGCGCCGGCCGATTGCTCTGCGTGACGTCCTGGAGCACCGCCAGCGAGCGCCAAGGGAAGCCGGAGGGATCGCGCTCGAGAATTGCCGACAGCCTGACGTCGATCGTCGTTGCGTCACACCGCGTCATCTGCAGCTGCACCTCAAGACAGCGGCCCGTTCGCAGCAGGCTCGGCAGGACGACTTCCAGAACAGCCTGGCGCGACGCCGGCGAGACAAACTCGGTGAAATTGCGACCCAGAACCTCGCTGCGCACATAGCCCAGGTGGGTCAGCCAGGCATCACTCACGCTAAGCAAGTGGCCACCGACGTCCATGGAATGGAGCAGGGCGGGCGTCGCCTCGTATAGTTCGCGGTTCTGGCGCTCGCTGGCGATCAGCGCGCATTCTAAGCGCTTGCGCTCGCTGATGTCGCGTGCGATCTGCGAGATTCCGTAGATATTGCCGCGCGCATCGCGAATCGGCGAAAGCGTCAGGGCGACCTCGACCAGCTTTGCATTTCGCCGCACGCGAACGGTCTGGAATTCGACGATCGCCTCGCCGCCGCACACCCTTTGCATCAGCATCCGCTCTTCGCCCTGGCGGTCGAGTGGAATGATCAAGGTAATGGACTTGCCTATCGCCTCGTGCGCCGAGTGACCGAACAGGCGCTCGGCCGCCGGATTCCAGGTCGCAATCTCGTCCTGCATGTTCGTCGACACGATCGCGTCGGCCGAGGAGTTGACGATTGCCGCCAATCGCGACACCGCCTCGCGACCGCGCACCTCGTCGTCGATGTCACGACCAACCGAGTGGATGGCCACCGTACTGCCGAGCGCGTCAACCAGCGCTCGATGGGTCCACGCAACGCAGCGGCCGGGATTTGTGGCTGATAGGGTCCGGTTCTCGCCGCGCTCCACCGATTTGCGCTTATGTACCCGTCGCATCTGCGCGCCGACCCGCTCTCGCTCGTCGGCTGGCACGAATTCGAGCATGTTGCGGCCGACCATCTGTTCGGGACTGAGCCCGCAATGCGCTGCATACGTCGTGTTGGCGTAGGTGAACGTTAGATCCGGCTGCACGAGCGAGACCAGTTCAGTCTGGTCCTCAACCATTGCGCGGTACTTCGCCTCGCTTGCCGCCAAGTCTTTGGCATACCGATCGAGCTGCTGCTGCAAGCGGTGCGTCTCGATGCACCGGGTAATTGCGCGACACAGGTTATCGGCCGACAGACGGCTTTTCGGGAGATAATCGGCAGCGCCCGAACGCATCACCTCGGCAGCGAGTTCTTCGTCGCCCGCCCCCGTCACCATGATTACCGGACACTGGGGACTGACGCCGTCTTGCAGCGCCGTCAGCAGGTCGGCACCGGTGCCGTCGGGCAACTGATTGTCCAGGACGACGCAATCGAATGCTCGGTTCCTGAGTAGCGCGATGGCTTCCTTGCCCGAGGCAGCTTCCGTCGTATCGGCATTCATCGGCGAATGTCCAACCAGGCGCACAACTCGTTCGCGATCGACGTCATCGTCGTCGATAACCAGCAGCCGAACGCGGCCCGGGGACGCCTCCGTCATCGCCGCCACCGCGCTCATGGCAGGCACACCGCGTCGCGGTAGGCCAGCAGCAACCCAGCGAGCTTGGCAAACTGGGGACCGACCGCCGACTTCACGATGTAGCCAGCAATCTGTTCGCGGTAGGCGCGCGAGCGGTCCTCGTCGTCGTCGGATGTCGTTAGCACGAATATCACCTCGTCCCGAAAAGCCCTGTCGGCTCTTATGGCCGCCAGGAACTCGAACCCGTTCATGCGCGGCATGTTCAAGTCCAGCAGTACGATCCGCGGCCGCGCGACCTGGGCCCTGGTGCTTTGGCCGCGCAGGACCGCAAGCGCCACCAGGCCGTCCTCCACCCAAACGACCGGGAAATTTACGCCGCTGCGGGCCAAGCCGCGACATGCCGCTTCGGCCGCGACGTCATCATCCTCGACCAGCAGGAGCGATAGCGTGGGGTTAGCCATTGTTCGTTCTCCTGGGAGTTCTTGGCCACCAAACGCGAAAGCTGGACCCACGCTGGTCGAGCAGTGGGGAAACCAGCTCCATGCGTCCCCCATGGATTTCAACCAGGCGCTTGGTAAGCGCCAGGCCAAGACCCAAGCCAGTCCGCTTCGCGGCGCCCGGGGACCGAAACAAGCGAAACACTCGCTCCTTCGCGTGCTCCGGGATCCCCGGTCCGTCGTCCGTCACCGACATCAGGCAATACCAGCCGTCGTCGCGGAAATCGACGGCAATTCGCCCGCTTGCGAGGTCGTGGTGCTTTACCGCGTTGGCGATCAAGTTGCGCAGCACCGTCTCGATCGGTGTCCAAGGCGCGGATAGCGGCTCGGCGTCCACGGAGACATCGAGGGAGAACCCGCCGGGAAGCGGGTCGACCCGCAGGATGTCCCGCACCAGTGCCGGGAAGTCGATGAGGACACACTCGGCGTCGACCTGTTCGGATCGCGCATAACGCAGCAAATCGGCTATCAACCGTTCCAAGCCGGCGACGCGCTCGGCAATTCGCTCCAGGTTGCGCACCACCGCCGGCTTTGGGTTCTCGCCAAGGTCTTCCCGCACCCACTCGACCAGGTCGGCGATGCCGCGCAGCGGCGACTTGAGGTCGTGTGACGCTACGCGGGTAAATTCCCGCAGGTTCTCATTGGCTTGCTTCAATTCCATTTCGATAT
>OKRD01000105.1 GCA_900290335.1 Burkholderiales bacterium
GTCTTCGGCCTCGATCGCGATCTCGTTGGTCGAGATGACGACCACCTTGTCCCACGGCACCAGCAGCGGGGGCTGGCCATAGGGCCGCTTGATGAGCAATTGGCTGACCTCGGGCAATTTGCCCGTCTCGACAATGACCAGGTCCTGCAGGCGCCCGATACGCTGCGAATGGCGATACACCCGGCGGCCGATGACCTCGCTGAGGAAAAACTCCGGTTCGACGACGGCGACCATGGCTAATAATCCGTACCCGTTAGCACCAAGACCTCGGATTGCGCTGCTTCAGGAACCGAGCAGCGAGACGAATTTGTACAGCATTAGCGCCACCAACAACAGCAAATAGACGCGCAGCACCATCAAGGACACCCGCACCGCCGGCGACATGCCGATTTGTGGCCGGTGGTAACGCGCATTGATGGCGCGGAACTTGCGAGCCAGGCGGGATACGCCGCGGTACATGGCGAAATTCTCCTATCCGAAAAGATTCGGGAACAGCACGCTGACGCCATAGAGCGTCGACAAGATGATGATCAGTAGCACGATCGTTCCGCCAATTGCGTTCTGCAGCGGCGTATTGGCGTAGTCCCCCATGTTTTGCCGGTCATTGAGCAGCAGGATCAGGAAGACCAGCGCCGCGGGCAGCAGGGTCACGGCGATGACCTGGACGAAAAGCGTGATCAGCACCAGCGGCGCGCCGGGAATGAGCACCACGGCACCGGCGCTGACCAGCGCGAGGAAGTAGCTGGCGTAGAACCAGGGTGCCTCCTTGATGTTGGTGTTGAGCGAATGCGCCCAACCGAAGATCTCGCCGAACGCCCACGAACTGGCGAGCGAGATGCAGATCGCGCCCAGCAGACCGGCATCGAACAATCCGATCGCCATGAAAGTGCCTACCCAATGGTGCGTCTCCTGCAGCTGGGCCGAAGCCTGCGCGGCACTGTCGATATCGACGCCCCGCAGCACTGTTCCGGTGACCACGACGATGAACACCGCCACGACCACCGTGAGCACCGAACCCAGCCAAGTGTCGAACTTGCCCCAGGGAATGTCCTTTTCCAGCAGACCCTTGTCGACCACCGCACTTTGCTGGAAAAACAGCATCCACGGCGCAATCGTCGTGCCAATGTTGGCCATCAGGAAGAAGAACAGCTGACCGTCGAAGCCGCCTGCAAAATTCGGCACCAGACCCTGGCGCACGATATCCTGGACCGACGGGTGCACCATGAAGGCACCCGGAATGTAGACCAGGTTGAGGGCGCAAAACAGCAAGGCGATCTTCTCCCATGTCCAGTAGCGGCCATTGAGCACGATCGTCCCGAGCAGCAGCACCACGGCAACATAGGTGAGCCAGGCCGGAATGCCGAAAATTTCCAGTGCCGAAGTCATACCGATGAATTCGGTGACCAGCGTGAGCCAGTCGAGGATCATCAGGTCGATCAAGGAAAACCAGCCCCAGAATGCGCCGAATCCGGTAAATATCGCCTCCGCGTGGCCACGCTTGGTAACCGCGCCCAGGCGCACCGTCATCTCCTGCACGTAGTACGCAACCGGTATCAACAGCAGCAGGAACCAGATCAGGTTGTAGCCGTACTTGGCCCCGGTAGCGGCATAGGTCGTGATGCCGCCGGCATCGTTGTCCGCGACCATCACGACGATGCCCGGCCCGGCGATGACCAGGTACAGCTGGACCGCCTTGGCCGCCTTGCGCAGGCGGTAGTAGAGTTTGGCGAAGATGTTCATTGAGGACGATGGTCGGGCACGGTCATGGCCTGCCCGCGGCGACGTTGCCGCCTCCAGCGGCCGCGCACGCGGCGGTGCGGTGCCGCCAGCGCCCGCAGTCTACAAGGGCAAGCAACGCAGCGGCGCCCATGGCGCCAGCCCGCTGCCGCTCAGCCGCTCAAGCCAAGGTGCTCGATGCCGCGATTGATGCTGGCAACCCCGCCGAAGAGCTTGGAGTTGAGCTTGACCTGCAGCCGCAGGTCGTTGACCGAATCGGCGTTGCGCAGCGCGTCCTCGTAGGAGATCAGTTCGGCTTCGTGCAGGTCGAACAGCGCCTGGTCGAAGGTCTGCATGCCCTGGTCGCGCGAGCGCTTCATCACTTCCTTGATCTCATGGACCTCGCCCTTGAAGATCATGTCCGAGATCAGCGGCGTATTGAGCAAAATCTCGACCGCCGGCACCCGGCCCTTGCGGTCCTTGAAGGCCACCAGGCGCTGCGAAACCAGGGCGCGCAGGTTCAGCGACAGGTCCATGAGCAGCTGCGATCTGCGATCTTCGGGGAAGAAGTTGATGACCCGGTCGAGCGCCTGGTTGGTGCTGTTGGCGTGCAACGTGCACATCACGAGGTGCCCGGTCTCGGCAAACTCGATCGCATGCTCCATCGTGTCCCGATCGCGAATTTCCCCGATCAAGATCACGTCCGGGGCCTGCCGCAGGGCATTCTTCAGCGCTATGTGCCAATCGTCGCAGTCGACCCCGACCTCGCGCTGCGTGACGATGCAGTTGCGGTGCGGGTGGACGTACTCGATCGGATCCTCGATCGTGACGATGTGTCCCTGGCTGTTTTCGTTGCGGTAGCCGACCATCGCCGCCAGCGTGGTCGACTTGCCCGACCCGGTGGAGCCGACAATCATCACGATCCCGCGCTTGGCCATGGCCAGGTCGTTGATCAAGGGCGGCAGGGTCAGGTCCTCGCAGGTCGGGATCTTCTCCGCGATCGTCCGCAGGACGATACCGACCTTGCCCTGCTGCACGAAGGCCGAAACCCGGAATCGCCCGATGCCGGTCGGATTGATGGCGAAATTGCATTCCTTGGTCGACTCGAATTCGGCTGCCTGCCGGTCGTTCATGATCGCCCGCACCAGATCGGAAGTGTGCTGCGGCGTGAGCGGCTGGTTGGACACCGGCAGAACGCGACCGTCGACCTTGAAGGCCGGCGGGAATTCTGCCGTCAGGAACAGGTCCGAACCCTTCTTCGAAAGCAGCAGCTTGAGAAGATCGTGGACGAATCGGATGGCTTGGTCGCGTTCCATGCTCGATGCTCGGTCGTTGGAAAAGAGTGCTTAGGCCCCGAAACTCTCGGGAGTCTTGGCGTACAGGCGTGCTTCGGCGGCGCTGATGATGTTGCGTCGCACAAGTTCGATCATGCACTGGTCCAGGGTCTGCATACCGAACTGGCTGCCGGTCTGGATCATCGAGTACATCTGCGCGATCTTGCTCTCGCGGATGAGGTTGCGGATCGCCGGGGTGCCGATCATGATCTCGTGGGCGGCAACGCGCCCACTGCCGTCCTTGAGCTTGATCAGGGCCTGCGAAATCACGGCCACCAACGACTCCGACAGCATGGCCCGGACCATGTCCTTCTCGGCGCCCGGGAAGACGTCGACCACCCGGTCGATGGTCTTCGCGGCCGAGGAAGTATGCAGCGTCCCGAAGACCAGGTGGCCGGTTTCGGCCGCCGTCAGCGCCAGGCGGATCGTCTCCAGGTCGCGCAACTCGCCCACGAGGACCACGTCCGGGTCCTCCCGCAGCGCCGAGCGCAGGGCGTTGGCAAACGACAGGGTATGCGATCCGACCTCCCGCTGATTGATTACGCATTTGCGGGACTCATGCACGAACTCGATCGGATCCTCGATGGTCAGCACGTGCCCGTAGGTGCTGTTGTTGACGTGATCGACCATCGCGGCAAGCGTGGTCGATTTACCCGAGCCGGTCGGGCCGGTCACCAGCACTAGACCGCGGGGCTTGAGCGAAAGGTCGGCGAACACCCGCGGGCACTGCAGCTCTTCGAGCGAGAGCACGCGCGAGGGAATCGTGCGGATCACCGCCGCGGCACCGCGGTCCTGGTTGAACGCGTTGACGCGAAAGCGTGCCAGACCAGGCAGATCGAAGGAAAAATCGCACTCCAGATGCTCGTCGTACTGCTTGCGCTGTGCGTCGTTCATGATGTCGTACACCATCGCGTGCACTTCGGTGTGATCCAGGGGCGGCAGGTTGATGCGGCGCACGTCCCCGTGGACGCGAATGAGCGGTGGCAGGCCGGACGAAAGATGCAGGTCCGAGGCCTTGTTCTTTACGGAAAACGCCAGCAGTTCCGAGATGTCCATGAGTCTTTACTTCCGATCGTTTATGCGCCCGGGTCGACAACGGGGCCTCGGCGGCTGGGAGCATACGCTACGCTACGTACCGTGCGTGCCGCCGCGGCGAGGCCAAATTGCCGCGGCGCTGGGCGCCACGGCGGGCGGCCGGGCGCGCAGCGCCGAACCAACCATACGTTACCGAAGCGCCGCGGGCGCAATCGAAAAGATACGGTCCACTTTGGGTCCTTCCAGACAAATTCTGATTGGAGAGCCGGCGGCGGCGCCGGGGCAAGATGGCGGGGCATCGGGCTCGGGCACGCCTGCACCAAGGCCGCTGCCGGCGTCGCTGGCGCGGGTCTGGCAGCGCATCCGGGCAGCCGAGCAGCGCTATGGCCGCGCGCCCGGATCGGTCGCGCTGCTGGCGGTCACCAAGGCCTTCGGCCCCGAGGCGGTGGCCGCCGCCGCCACACTGGGCCAGCGGGCCTTTGGCGAGAACTACGCCCAGGAAGCCATCGCCAAGATGGCAGCGCTGGGCGGCTACCCCGGCCTGCCGCAGCTCGAATGGCACTTTATCGGGCCGATCCAGAGCAACAAGACACGCTTGATCGCGGAGCATTTCCAGTGGGTGCAATCGATTGACCGGCTCAGCATCGCGCAGCGGCTGTCGGCGCAGCGGCCCCCGTCGCTGCCGGCGCTGCAGGTCCTGCTCGAGGTCAACGTCAGCGGCGAGGCAAGCAAGGGCGGTGTGACCGCGGCAGAGCTCGACGCACTGGCGGCACAGGTTGCGCTCCTGCCGCAACTGCAGCTGCGCGGCCTGATGGCGATTCCGCAGGCGGGGCTGCCTCTTGCCGGCCAACGGGCGTCTTTTGCGCAGCTGCGCGAGCTCCTTGAGCGCCTGCGCGAGCATCTGGCAAGGCCCGCACCGGGAGCCAGCCCCCAGGTGCGCCCGGCGCCGCTGCTCGACATCTTATCGATGGGCATGTCGGCGGACTTCGAGGCGGCAATTGCCGAGGGGTCGACGATGGTGCGCGTGGGAAGCGCCATATTCGGAGAACGTCCATGAAACTCGGGTTCATCGGCGGCGGCAACATGGCCGCGGCCTTGATCGGCGGACTGCGCCGCCGCGCCAACAAGGGCGAGGAGATCATCGTGGTCGAACGCGATGGGTCGCGCCGCAGCCTGCTCGAGCGCGACTTCGGCGTCGGCACGCGGGCAACGATCGACGCCGGCCTGGAGGAATCGGCCATCGTCGTGCTCGCCGTAAAGCCGGCCGATGTCCAGCAGGTCTGCGAGTCCCTGCGTGCCGTGCCCGGCCAACGCCTCGTGCTGTCGATCGCCGCCGGCATCCCGAGCGCCGCGATCGCACGCTGGAGCGGCACCGATGCGGTGGTGCGTGCCATGCCCAACACGCCCGCCCTCATCGGCCAGGGCATAACCGGCTTGTTTGCACGCAGCGGCGTTTCCAGCGAACAGCGCGCTGCCGCCACCCGGACCTTGCGGGTCATTGGCGAAGCGGTCTGGTTCGGCGACGAAGCGATGCTCGACGCGGTCACGGCAATCTCGGGCAGCGGGCCGGCCTACGTCTTTTATTTCATCGAGGCGCTGCAGGAGGCAGCCCGTCAGATGGGAATGGGCACCGACCAGGCGCGACATTTCGCGGTCCAGACCTTCGTCGGCGCCGCGCAACTGGCGGCGCAGTCGACCGAAGACCTGTCCTTACTACGCGAGAGGGTCACCTCAAAGGGCGGGACCACCGCGGCCGCGCTCGAGCGGCTACGCGAATCAAACGTCGGGCCGGCCATCACGGCCGCGGCATTTGCCGCGCTCGAGCGCAGCCGCGAGATGGCGCGCACCCTGGGCTCGTGAGGCCGGCACCCCGGCTGGCCCGCTGGCGCCCATCGGCGGCACCCGCTAGCGCCAGGCGTAGTCGCCGACGATTCCCGCAAAGATCGACAGCCCGAGCCAGTGGTTATGGCGAAAGGCGCGAAAGCATTGCTGCGGATCGCGATCGCGGATCCACCCCAGGTGCACGATCGCGCTTGCCAGCGCGGCGGTCCAGCCCAAGGCAAAGCACCACCCCAGGCCCTGGGATCGGGCCAGAGCGGCAAGCATTCCCAGATATATGGCGTAGCAGCTGGCAACCGCCAGCACGTCGGCCTGGCCGAACAGGATCGCCGAAGAACGGATGCCGATGCGCATATCGTCACGCCGATCGACCATCGCGTATTCGGTGTCATACGCCACGACCCAGAACAAGTTGGCAAGAAGCAGCAGCCAGCCGGCGACCGGCACGTGGCCCAGCACCGCGGCAAAGGCCATCGGGATTCCAAAAGAGAAGGCGATTCCCAGGTAGGCCTGCGGCAGCGGGAAGAAACGCTTGCAGTACGGGTAGCTCACCGCGATCAACACCGCGGCCAGCGCCAAGGGGAAGGTCGCCGGAGCAAGCAACGGCAGCGTCAGCGCGGCGCAGGCGGCGAGCACCACCGCCACGGCGATCGCCTCCGAACTGGCGATCTCGCCGCGCGCCAGCACGCGGCCAGCGGTTCGTTCCACGTGGGCATCAAAGCGCCGGTCAGCCACATCATTGATGGCGCAGCCCGCCGAGCGCATCAGCACCGTTCCCAGGCAAAAAATCGCCGCTAACCTGGCTCCGGGCCAGCCGCGGGCGGCAATCCACAAGGCATCGAGCGTTGGCCAAAGCAGCAGGGCGATACCGATGGGCTTGTCCAGGCGCGTCAGGCTGACATAGCAGGCCAGGCGCGATCGCGCCCGCGGCTGTGCCGCGGCCGGTGGTGCGCTGGTGGGGCCGGGTTCCGGGTCGGTCATAGTGCGTAGAGCAGCGGTCGCCAGCGATCAGCCGACATTCCAGGGCGGATCGACCTTGCGCGTCCCGTGCAGGTGGCAGCGATGCACGGCGGTACACAGCGCCGCGATCGCCGGCGTGCGCGTAAAGCTCCGGCGCCAGGCCAGAACCACGCGCCGATCGGGCACCGGACGCCGAAAGGGGATGTAGGCGATCAGCGAATCGCGCCGCAGCCGCTCGGGCACCGATGTGCACGGCAACACGGCCACGCCAATGCCCGAAGCCACCATCTGGCGGATGGTTTCGAGCGAGGATCCTTCGACCGACTTTTGTGCGCCATCGATCGCCGATGCTCGATCGAGCTCCGGGCAGGCGTCAAGCACCTGGTCGCGGAAGCAGTGCCCGCTACCCAGCAGCAAGGTCGTCTGCCCGGCAAGTTCCTCGACGGCGATCGCCTTGCGGCCCGCCCAGGCGTGATCGCGCGGCACGGCCACCACGAACGGCTCGTCGTACAGCGGCTGGACGGCGAGCCCGGCCTCGGGTAAGGGCAGCGCGAGGACCGCGGCATCGATCTCGCCGTTCTTGAGCATCTCCAGCAGGCGCACCGTGAAGTTCTCGTTGAGCAACAGCGGCATCTGCGGCGCGTCGCGCTGCAGCTGGCGCACCAGCGACGGCAGCAGGTAAGGGCCGACCGTGTAGATGGCAGCCAGGCGAAAGGGTCCATTGAGCGGATCCCGTCCGAGGCGCGCGATTTCGCGGATCTCGGCCGCCTGCTCCAACACTCGCTGGGCCTGGGCGATCACCCGTTCGCCGATCGCAGTCGGGGTCACTTCGCTGGCGCCCCGCTCGAACAAGCGCACGCCCAATTCTTGTTCGAACTTGCGAATTGCCACCGATACGGTTGGCTGGCTCGCGTGGCAAGCCTCGGCTGCTCGACCGAAGTGCCGCTCCCGCGCCACCGCGACGATATAGCGCAGTTCGGTCAAGGTCATAGGCGCGGCAACGGTCGGCGGGACGCTACGCGCCCAGGAACTGAGTCGCACCGGTGAACCAGCGCTGCACGATCGCTGCCGCGCTGCGCGGATCCTGCTCGATCAGTTCGTCGGCGGTGCGGCGCACGACATCGAGCCATGCAGCATCGCGCTCCAGGTCGGCGAAGCGCAACAGCGGCAGGCCCCATTGGCGTGCCCCGAGAAATTCCCCCGGACCGCGCAAGCGCAGGTCGCAGCGCGCGATCTCGAATCCGTCGTTACTTTCGTACAAGACCTTGAGTCGCGCGCGCGCCTGCTCCGACAAGGGTTCATCGAACAGCAGCACGCAGGTGCTCTGCACGGCACCGCGGCCCACGCGGCCGCGCAGCTGGTGCAAGGTGGCCAGACCAAAGCGCTGCGCGTGCTCGATCACCATGAGACTGGCGTTGGGCACGTCAATGCCGACCTCTACCACCGTTGTGGCCACCAGCACATCAATCTGCTGCGCGGCAAAGGCATCCATCGCCGCCCTCTTTTCCGGGGCGCTCATCTGGCCGTGCAGCAGGCCTACGCGCAACTCAGGCAAGAGGGAACGCGTCTGCTCGACCATGCGCACGGCCGCCATGGCCTCGATCTCGTCGCTATCCTCGACCAGCGGGCACACCCAGTAGGCCTGACGCCCCGCGGAGACCTCGGCGCGGATGCGACGCAAGACCTCGTCGCGCCTTGCCCCGGAGATGAGCTTGGTGCGAACCGCGTGGCGGCCGGGCGGCAGCGTCTGGATTACCGATATATCGAGGTCCGAGAGATAGGTCATCGCCAGGGAGCGCGGGATCGGCGTTGCACTGAGCATTAGCAGATGCGGCGTGGCTGCCCCTTGGCGCAGCGCCAAGCGCTGCTCGACGCCAAAGCGGTGCTGCTCGTCGACGATCGCCAGTCCCAGGCGGGCAAAGCGCACCGGCTCCTGGATAAGCGCGTGCGTCCCAACAACGAGTCCGGCCGCGCCCGTTTCGATATCTGCGAGCGCCGTGCGCCGCAGCGCCTCGCGCGCCCGCCCGCCCAGCCACGTGACATTGACGCCAAGGGGCTGCAGCAGCCGCGCCAGGCGCTGGTAATGCTGGTCGGCCAGGATCTCGGTGGGCGCCATCAACGCCGCCTGATACCCCGATTCCACCGCGCGGGCGGCGGCCAATGCCGCAACAATCGTCTTGCCGCTGCCGACATCGCCTTGCAACAGCCGATTCATCGGTATCACAGTGGCCAGGTCCTGCTCAATCTCAGACCACACCTTGCGCTGATCGGCGGTCAGCGAAAAAGGCAGGGCCGCGAGCAGCGCGCGCGTCAGGCGGCCGTCCCCGCGCAACGCCACTGCATCATGGCGGCGCCGGCGCGCCCGCGCCTGGCGCAACGCCAGCTGCTGGGCAAGCAATTCGTCAAACTGCAGGCGTCGCCACGCCGGATGCAGTCGCTGTTCCAGGGCCGCCGCATCGACCTGCGGGGTCGGGCGGTGCAGCAGCTCCAGGGCGGCGCCAAACTCCATCAGGTCCAGCGAACGGCGCAGCGGCGCCGGCAGCAGGTCCGTCGCGGTCGTGTCCTGCAGTGCCCTGGCGATCCGCCGACGCAACCACGCCTGTGGCACGCCCTCGACCGTCGGGTAGACAGGCGTCAGGTGAGCCGGAAGCGCCGCTTGTTCGTCGACGACGCGGATCTGCGGATGGATCATCTCGATCCCCATCAGGCCACCGCGCACCTGCCCCAGGGCGCGGACGCGCCGGCCTGGCAGCAGTTGCGCCTGCTGCGAGGCATAGAAGTGCACCCAGCGCAGCAGCAATTCCCCGCTGGCGTCGCGCAGGCGGACCAGCAGCTGACGACGGCGGCGCACGACGACCTGGACGTCGGCAATCTCTCCTTCGACCTGCCCCTGCGATCCGCCAGCCAGAGAATCGATTGGCACGATGCGCGTCTCGTCGACATAGCGGCTGGGCAGGTGCAGCAGAAAATCCCAGTCCCGCACTAATCCGATTCGCGCCAGGCGCTCCTTGGTCGTTGTGCGCGCGAGGCGGCCGTCCGCCACCACGCTCGGCGGCGAGACTATGCCAGCCTGGGTGCCTGCGGCCTGCATATGCTGCGTGTGATCGAAGATTCGGGCGTGAGCGGCAATGGCGCGGGGCGGCGCTGCGGACTACAGGACCAGTATGGCATCGACCTCGAATTTTGCTCCGCGCGGCAGGCTAGTGACGCCCACGGTCGAACGCGCCGGATACGGTGCCGGGAGCAGTTCGGCCATGATCTGGTTGACCTTGGCAAAGTGCCCCAGATTGGTAAGAAACAGCGAAACTTTGACGGCATCGGCAAGCGAGCCGCCGGCGGCGCGGGCAACGGCGTCAAGATTGGCAAACGCCTGCCGCACCTGGGCCTCGAAATCCTCGCCGACCAGTTCCTTGGTCGCCGGGTCCAGACCGATTTGACCGGAAAGAAATACCACCAGCCCGGTCTTGACCGCCTGCGAATACGGCCCGATCGCCGCCGGCGCTGCCGGCGTGGAAATCACTTCCCTGTGCATGTCTGCCTACCTCGAGATGTTGGGCGCTAGTTCGATCGCCATGCGCCACGCGCAGCGCAGCCAAGCCTGCAGGCGCGGTGCGATCCACGTGCGATTTTATCGAGCGTCGGTGTCCTGCCGCCCTGGCCTCTTTCCGAAAAGTTGAGGCTCCCAGGCGGCCACAAATGAACGCGAAATTACCCCGTAATCACGCTACCCCTCCCGCGGGGCCCGGCCGAAAATGAATCGCAATAAGGGCCGCCCTTTCCGCTCATTGTCGCTCTTGCCCTTCCAACGAGGACCGGCCAACGCGACCTGACCTGGCGCCGTTGCCGCAGCGCACCACGATAACGAAGAGGCTAGTTGGAATCCCATGAAAGCCATACCTTACTCCGCCCTGGCCGACGCGAATTCATGCCGCCGGGCGCCCGGATTTACCTTGGTCGAATTTCTGGTGGCGATCTTGTTTCTGGCCACCGTGGTGGCCCTGGCCGTGCCCCGGCTTTGGAACATGGGTTCGGAGGCGCGCACGGCGAAGCAACAGGCGATCTTCGGATCCGTTCGCGCCGCCGCCCAGATCACCCGAGCGGCCGCCCAAGTACACGGCGAGACCGGCGCTACCGGCGCGGTGACCGTCGATGGCATCAGTATCACCACCGTGTACGGCTATCCGGCGGCGAGCGCTGCGGGCATCATCGCCGCAACCGGACTAGACCCGGCCAACGACCAGGTTTCTCTGAGTGCTGGGGGCACTCAAGCGGGCAACACGATTACCGTTTCCCTGAACGGCGCCCACGCGAACTGCTCGGTGGTCTACGTGGCTCCGCCTGCTGCCGACGCCCAGCCAAGTATCAACTTCGTCAATTCGGACGGCAACGGCGGCCCCGGTTGCTAGCGCTTGCGTGGACGACAGCCAACCGGCAATCGATCCTCCGGCCGTCACTACGACCGACGCCCAGGCTGTCCCAAGCATCGCCTCCGACCGGCAGCTGCCGCTTGCGTGGCTTCTGCCCTGGCTCCTCGCGCTAACCGGAATTCTCATCACCCTGGCGCTCACCGGCTGATCCCGCGGCCGATCCCGGGCCGGCGCGACGGTTCCGGAACAGGCTCAGGCCGTGCTCCTTGCCGGCCGCGCGCGTAGCAGGGCGCTCATCTGCTCGGCCGTGACGGGCCGTCCTAGGTAAAACCCTTGGCCCTCCGAGCAGCCGGCTTGCAAGGCGGCACTGAGCTGCCCGGAATCCTCGATGCCCTCGGCAATGACCGCGGCGCCAAAATGTCGCGCCAATGCGCCAATGGTGCGGACGATGACGAAGACGTCGGCGTCGGCGCCGAGCGCCCGGATCAGTTGCGAGCTGATCTTCACGTACTCGGCGCGACAACGCCGCAACAGGTCCAAGCTGCAGGAGCCGGTGCCGAAATTGTCCAGGACCACGCGCACGCCGCGCTCGCGCAAGGCGGTCAGGCGCGCCAGCGCGCTGTCGGTATGGTCGACCTCGCGCTGCAGACTCTCCTCGGTGAGCTCCACCAGAAATCGGCTCGGCTGCAGGCCCGAGTCGCCCAGGGCGCGATCGACGATGCTCTCCAGGCGGGCACCGCGAAATTCGCGCGTGGAAAGATTCACTGACAGGCCGACGCTCTTGGGCCAGCGCGCGGCGTCGAAACAGGCCTTGCGCAAGACGGCCTCGCCGATCGGTGTGATCAGGCCCGTTTCCTCGGCCACATCGATGAATTCGCCCGCGGAGATCAGGCCCCGTTCCGGGTGATCCCAGCGCAAGAGCGCCTCGACCCCGACAACGCGCCGACCGCCGCGCAGCTTGCAGCGGGACTGGTAGTGCACGGTAAATTCGCCCCGATCGATCGCACCTCGCAGTTCCGACTCCAGGCGCAGCCGCCGCGCCCCGTTTTGTCCAATCGACGCGCTGTAGAACTGGTACAGGCGCGTGCCGTTTTCCCGCGCAAAACGCATTGCCGCCTGGGCGCGCGCCAGCAGCATTTCGGGCTGGGTGCCGTCTTCCGGGATCAGCGCTACCCCGATAGTCGCCATCAAGCGCAGATCGATCTCGCCGACCCGCATGGGCCCGTCCACCACCTCGATGAGGCGGCGCGCCACCGCTGCCACGTCGCGCGTGGCACGCAGCGTCGAAAGCACCAGCGCAAATTCGTCGTCACCGATTCGCGCCACCAATACCGATCCTTGCGCCGCGTGCACCAAACGCTCCCCGATGCGCTGCGCCACCTGATCGGCCAGGGCAAAGCCCAGCGAATCGCGCACCGACGCAAGTCGGTCAATGCCCAGGACGACCAACGCCGCCGGCTCGCCGCTTTGCGTGCGCTCGGCAACGACCTGCTCCACGCGATGCACAAAGGAGGTGCGGTTGGGCAGCCCCGTCGCCGCGTCGAAATTGCGCACCCGCTCCGCGTCAACGGACAGACCGTGGTGTTGATACACCTCGGCAACGAGCCGATCGTTCGACCAGGCCAGCTCGGAGCGCTGTTGCTCGAGTTCGCGCTCGAGTTCACGAGTGTGTTCGTCGAGATCGCGCAGGCGACGCTCCAGTTCTGGAAGCGGCAGGCGACGTAGATCGTCGGTAATCGTTGCTGGCGAAGTCATCGGAGTTCCTTGACCAAAGTCCGGCGCGCGTCCTGTGCCGCGGCCGGCAAGGACCGGCACCGCGCGATGCATGCGCACCGGCCCACGGGGTGCTCCTGCCCGGACGCGACCTGCGCAAGCGTGCGCCGCGGGCAGCGCCTGCTACGCCGCAAATTGCGGCGCTCCTACCGTGCAATTCGGGATATTGGCCCGGCAGTCCCTCAAATTGCGTGATTTCCCGCCGATAACCAAGAGGATGGGCCCGAATCTGGCCCGCGCATCGCCGGGAGGTTTGGCTTGATCCTGTTCCTCGACTACGATGGAGTACTTCATCCCGACCCGTGTCCGGACACGCGGCGCCTTTTTGAAAACGCGCGGCGCCTGGCGAAGGTGCTCGACGCGTTCCCGGAAGTCGGCATCGTGCTCTCGACGTCGTGGCGCAACGTGCACCCGGAAAACGAGCTGCTCGATCCTCTTCCTGAAACGTTGCGCGCGCGCGTCCTGGGAATCACGCCAAAGTTCAGCGAATTCTCCGCCACCGCTGCGTTAGTTCCCTATCGGCGCCAAGCCGAATGCGAACAATGGCTGCACACGCACGAGATGGCCGACAGCCAATGGTGGGCCCTGGACGACCGCGCCTACTGGTTCGCTCCGTACTGCGAAAATTTGATCCGGTGCGATGCGAGCTGCGGCTTCGACGAGCGGGTGAGCGCCCGCTTGACCAGCGCGCTGACGGTCGCGCGCAAGCGAATCGCCGGCGGCGTGGACTTGATCCTGGCCTAAGCAGGCGCTTGGCGCAAGCGCGCGCGACAAGCCAGTCGAACCGGGTCGTCACGCGCTGCCCTCGCGGGTCGGTACAACGGTCCTGCGCCGGCCCCGTCGACGCATGCCGGCGATGCGCAACACCGGTGCTGGTGGCGTCTTCTCCCGAACGGCGGCATCTGGAATCGAATCGTCTCGTCGGCGTCCGTGGTCCGCTGCTCGCGTCCGGGCGCCTCGGCGCGTCATGCCTTGGTGCACCGTGGCGGCGCCCGCCGACGAGCGCTGCTTACACTCGTTAACAGTTTTCCTGTCGCCCTTATCCGAGATCGGATCGTTACCAGGGACAGCATCCCGTAGGTTCGGATGCGCGCGGCGGAATAATCCGCATCGCAGAGGCCGTCTCGATGACCACATCAACCAAGAGAAAGAAACAACAAACACCATGAAAGCCATTGCCCGTTTTCTTCCCCTGCTGCTTGCCGCCGTGATTCCGCTTGCGGCGCAAGCCGACCTGCCCGGCAAGCATCCGTACTACCTGCACGGCCTGAGTGATCTGCGCGCGGCCCGCTGGCTGATCGAGCATCGGCCCGGCGACGCCCGGGTCAGCGGCGACGAGGACGTCGCCATCACGCGCATCGACGAGACCATCAACGNNCGGCAAGGACATCCATGACCATCCGCCGGTCGACGAGAAGCTCGATCACCGGGGCCGCCTGCACCGTGCCGAGGAGCTGCTCAATAAGGTGCACGCCGATATCGCTCGCGAAGAAGACGACCCGCTGACCAGGGGACTGCGTGACCGTGCCGTTCACCACCTCGACGAGGCGATTCACGCCACCAGGAAGGCGATTCACGACGCGGAAACGGGCCGTTAAGTCCGGCGCCCGCCAGCGGGCGTTCGCCCGGCACCGACCCGGCAGCGGCACAGGCGGCAAGCCGCTGTGGGGACGGCCCGCCGCGGC
>OKRD01000057.1 GCA_900290335.1 Burkholderiales bacterium
GGCGGCATGCCGTTGGCCAGGAGTTTCTTGGCCGACTCGATCTTGCTGTCGGTCATCCGCCGTTTGCGTCCACCCTTGCGGCCGAGTCGGCGCGCGACTTCCAAGCCAGCGCAGGTTCGCTCCACGGTCAGCTCCCGCTCCATTTCAGCCAGACTGGCCATAACGTGGAAGAAGAAGCGGCCTGATGCTGTGCTGGTGTCGATGGCGTCGGTTAGGCTCTTGAACTGGACGCATTGCTTGTGCAATTGGCCGGCCAGATCGACCAGGTTCTTAACGCTGCGTCCTAGGCGATCCAACTTCCAGACGACGAGGGTGTCCCCCTCGCGCAACATTTCCAGCGCCTTGGCGAGTCCGGGCCTCTCGGCGCGGCTGCCGCTGAGCTTGTCATCAAAGACTTTCTCGCAACCCGCCCGGGTCAAGGCTTCGATCTGTAGCTCAAGGTTCTGATCCTGCGTTGAGACGCGTGCATAGCCGATCAGCATAGGACTACCTGGGCTGCAACGGCAACACGCGCAAGCGCGTGCGGCTAGGGTCGACGGTGAGCAACGCGCCGGCATCCAACTCGGTTGCCATTTGCCGCAGGGAGATGATGACCTGCTTGCCGATCACGTCAGGACTGACATCCTCGGCACGGATTTGCACAACACTGGGCTTCTCGCCGTGGGTAGCGGCGAGGATCGCACTGAAATCCAGGTCGTGGGTGAGAACGACATAGTTGTTCACTCTGGCGTAGGCCATTATCTGCGAGTCTGGCGCGTTGTGCGCGCCAAGCGTTGACCAGTGCGCGGCCTCGATGCCTGCGGCGCCCAGTACGCCTACCCAGCGCGGCGACAAGTTCATATCGACGAGCAGTTTCATGCGGGGGCCAGAACCACCTCGCGTTCTTCTGCTCGCCATGCCGCGTAGCGAAGCGCCTGCATGATGTCCTCGCGTTCCAGATACGGATAGTCGGCGAGGACCTCGTCAACGCTGTGGCCGGTGCCGATCTGGCCGACCACCATGCCGACCGTCACGCGCATGCCACGGATGCACGCCTTGCCTCCCATCACGTCGGGCTGCTGGGTGATGCGATCGAGTTGTCCCATGTGCCGCTCCTTATCGAAACTCGTTGTGATGGTAGCGGTTCGAGAATACAGTTTCAAGAACTATTTGTGAGAACCCCAGTGCCTTGATTGGGGTCGCTTCAGAAAACGGATTTTAAAGCCCGTTAAGCATGCGTGGAGGACGGAATCCAGCGGTACAGGGCTGGCACGGACACGCCAAGGTCCTCGGCCACGTCGCGAGGCGGCATGCCATTGCCCAGGAGCAACTGGCGGACGACGCATTGTTCCAATACCTGTCGCCGTCGGGTTGGGAGCACATCAATCTGACCAGCGACTACCTCTGGCGCGGCGCCAGGATCGGCGCCGGGAGGTTCAGGCCGTTGCGAACCATGCCAACGCCTTAACGGGCTTTACAATCCGTTTTCTGAAGCTGCCCCTATCTGCACCCGCGCACCATCGGCCTGCGGGTTGCCGCAGAGCTGCAGGCTCCCTAGCGTGCCACCTGCCCCAGGAACGCGCGAATGCGCGGATCCTGCTGGCGCGCAAAGAAGTCCTCGGGCAGCGCATCTTGCAGGATCTGCCCCTGCTCCAGGAAAAGGATACGGTCGCCGACCTCCCGCGCAAAAGCGATCTCGTGGGTCACCACGATCATGGTCATGCCCGAGCGCGCGAGTTCCTTCATCACGTCGAGCACTTCCTTGACCATCTCGGGATCGAGCGCGGACGTGGGTTCGTCGAACAGCAGCACCCGCGGCTGCATCGCCAGGGCCCGGGCGATGGCCACGCGCTGCTGCTGGCCGCCGGAGAGCGCAAACGGGTGTTTGTGCGCATGCTCGGTTAGCCCCACGCGCGCCAGCAGCTCGCGGGCCTCCCGCTGCGCCTGCTCGCGCCGCGTGCCGCGTACGCGACGCGGAGCCAGCGTGATGTTGTCGAGCACGGTGAGGTGCGGAAACAGGTTGAACTGCTGAAACACCATGCCGATTTCCGAGCGCAGCGCGTGGAGCCGCCGGGTGTCTGCCTGTCCCGCCCGGATCTCGATACCGTCGACCACGACGTCGCCGCTGTCTTGCTGCTCCAGCCGGTTGATGATGCGCAGCAGTGTCGACTTGCCCGATCCGGAGGCGCCGAGAATGACCGTGACCTGGCCGGCCGCAAAGGCCGTGGATACGTCGCGCAGCACGTGGTGCGCGCCAAAGCGCTTGTTGACCCGGTCGACCACGATCAGCGGGACCGGTGGCGGAGCGGCCGACTTCACGCCTGGTGGCCCTCCACGTCAAAACGCCGCTCGACCGCATCGGAAAACTGCGTCATGACCGTTGTCAGCAGCAGGTAGATCGCTGCCGTTGCGATCAGGATCGGCACCGGCTGGAAGGTCGCTGCCTGGATGCGGTTGCCGACGTTGGTCAGCTCCAGGACACCGACGGAATAGGCCAGGGAGGAATCCTTGAGCAAGGCGACGACGTTGTTGACCAGCGGCGGCAGCGCGATCTTGAAGGCTTGCGGGAATGTGACGTACAAGAACGTCTGCAGGCGCGACAGGCCCAGCGAAAGCGCCGCCTCGAGCTGCCCGCGCGGGACCGCCAGCAGGCCGCCGCGGATGACCTCGGCGTTGTAGGCGCCAACGTTGAAGGCCAGCGCAACGCTGGCCGAAGCAAAGTCGCTCATTTGCAAGGACGGGGCAATCACGGGCAGCGCAAAGAAGGTGAACAAAATCTGGATCAGCAGGGGGGTGCCGCGAATTACCCAGATGTAGAGCGCTGCGCACCAGCGAAGCGGCAGCCAGCGCGAGAGCTTTGCCACCGCCGCCGCAATGCCGATGATCAGTCCGGCGGAGCCGGCCAGCAGTGTCAGCGCGACCGTTGTGCGCACGCCGTCGGCAAACGAATCGGCGTTGCTGCCGATGGGCTCGGGCAGCAACGACAGGGGCAGCGCACACAGCCACAGGACAAGGATGAGGGCCACGGCGGCCAGCGCCATGCTGGCACTGCTGCGCCACTGTCGGCTCCACCGGGCCGGCCACACTCTCATGCATCACCGCCTACTGGCAACGAACGTCCTGGCCGAAGTACTTCTGCGACAGCGCGGCATAGCTGCCGTCCTGCATCGCCTGGGCGAGCGCCTGGTTCCAGGCCTGGACCAGCGTGCTATTGCCCTTGGCGACCGCTGCCGCAAGCCGATCGACGAACAGGAACTCGCCGATGCGCAAGCCCGCATCGGGCGTCATCTTGATCACTTCCAGGGCCGTGAATCGATCGGTGATCCAGGCATCTACGCGCCCGGTCAGCAGCGCGCTGCGGGCGTCCGTGTCTTGCGGGAAATTCTTGATTTCCTTCAGACCGGTGATCTTGCGCGCGTTCTCCAGGTAGGTCGTGCCGGTTTGCACGCCGACCACCTTGCCGGCAAGATCGTGCGCCGCGTTGATCGCCGGATCGATGGCGACGATCACCCCGCCGCTGCAGTAATGCGGGTCGGCAAACGTGACCGCCCGGGCGCGTTGCTCGGTGATACCGTGGGACGCGATCACCAGATCCCAGCGGTTTTGCTGCAAACCGGTGAGCAGGCCGTTGAAGTCGATCGCCTTCCACTCGTATTTGAGCCCCATGCGGCTGACGACGAGTGCCGCCAGTTCGACTTCGAAACCGGTGAGCTTGGCGCCCTTGAACACGTTAAAGGGCGGAAACTTGCCCTCGGTGGCCAGCAGGATCGTCCCACCATCGTGACGGATCTCCTCGAGCGTGCGCGCCCAACTGGTGCCCGAGAGGCAACAAAGGGCTGCCGCCGCCAGGCCAGGCACGAGGAGCCGCGCCGCCGCGCGTATCGCCGACCGCGAGCAGCGCGCCAAGGCAGCGTTGCCAAGAGCGAATGCGAACACGAGGGAGTTCCTCCGAACCGGCGGGCATAGGCCCGACCGCGCGGTAAAAAGCGTACCAAGCGCGATAGTATCGCCTGCCGCTGGCGCCGCTGCTGAGGCGGCGGCACCAGCCACTGCCGCGTAGCGGCCAAGCCCCCTGCCCTAGGAGTCGCGCCCGTGCCGACGCCTCGCTGTTGGTCGTTGCCCTACTCTGGGGTACGACCTTTGTCGCGCAGAAGGCGGCCAACGCGCATGTGGGCCCTATCTATTTCGTTGCCGCGCGCTTTCTCGCCGCCGCGGTGTTCCTGCTACCGCTGGCGCTGCGGGAAGCGCGGCGCTGCCGGCAATTCTCTACGCGGGAATCTTCCCGAGCGGCGTCGCGTTCATCCTGCAGATCGTGGCGCAGCGCCATACCCCACCGGCGGAGGCGGTGCTGACCATGTCGTTGGAGAGCGTCTTTGCGGCGCTGGCCGGCGTCCTGATCCTGCAGGAGCGACTGAGCTCGCTGCAGTCTCTCCGCGCCCTGCTGATCTTGGCGGGCGTCACGCTGCTGGAGGCCAGCCCGCTGCTGCTCGAGGCACGGGCAAGAAGAAGCCGGCCCCGTACCCTATAGGGGGGAAAGGGGCACCGTGTGCGCGTTGATGCGCGCCGACTGGGCACGGACCTGAGCCAGATCGGCAAGGCGCTCGCGCAGCTGCTGGGGGCTGACTTCCTCCAGCGCGCTGTTTTGCTGCCAGCGCAGTGACCTCTCGGTGACGATGGCATCCATGGCAATGTCGTGCGCCTGCGGAAAGGTCGAATCCACTTGGCACAGTTCGAAGCCGACCCCGACGCTCAGGGGACGGGGTTCGAGCGCGGCCAGGGTCCGGTCAAAGTAGCCGCCACCGTAGCCCAGGCGGTCGCCCGCGCGGCCAAAGCCCACCAGTGGGACGAGCAGCAGGTCGGGGTCCACCTGTGCCGTTCCCACCGGGTAGGCAATGCCCAAGGGTCCCTTTTCCATGGTGACCCCGGGCGACCAGTGACGAAACAGCAGCGGCTCGGCGCGCTGGATCACGACCGGCAGCGCACAGCTCATGCCGCGCTGGCGCAAGGTACGCAGCAGCGGCCGCGGGTCGTACTCGGCCTTGTACGGCCAGCAGAACCCGATGACGAGCCCCGCGCGCCAGGGCAGTGCGTGCAGCAGATGCAGGCTGATCGCCAGGCTCCAGCCGCGGCGCTCTTCGGCCGGCGCCGCCATGCGCCGCGCGATGAGCTCCTCGCGCATGCCCTTGCGCCAGCGCGCGAGGTCCGGCGGGGGCGTGACCGTTAGGCTCTGCGTGCTTGGCATCGGTGGCGGCGGCTAAAACAGTCCCACAATGCGCCCATTGTCGTCGATGTCGATGGAATGCGCGGCCGGAGACCTGGGCAAGCCGGGCATCGTCATCACGTCGCCGCAGATCATCACCACGAACTGGGCGCCGGCCGCCAGGCGCACCTCGCGCACATTGACGATGTGATCGCTGGGCGCGCCGCGCAGCTTGGCGTCGGTGGAGAACGAGTACTGGGTCTTGGCCACGCATACCGGATAGCGGCCGTACCCGTCGCTTTGCAGCCGCTCGATCTGGCTGCGGATCTTACTGTCGGCGTGGATGTCCGCGGCGCCATACACCCGCGTGGCGATTGCCTTCATCTTGTCCCACAGACTGGCATCGTCCTCGTACACGAAGCGCATCTTGCTGGGCTGATCGCAAAGGCGCACCACTTCGTTGGCCAGCTCCGCCGCCCCAGCGCCGCCCTGGGCCCAGTGGCGCGCCAGTATCGCCTTGGTGCCACGCGCGGCCAGCCGGGAAAGCAAGAGATCAACCTCCGCCGCCGTGTCGTGCGTGCGGTGATTGAGGGCAACCACGCATGGCAGGCCATAGCGCTCGCGCACGTTCTCGACATGGCGCTCCAGATTGACCATTCCCCGTTCGAGCGCGGCCAGATCCTCCCGCGCGACCTCTGCCACTTCCATTCCCCCGTGGTACTTGAGCGCGCGTAGGGTGGCAACGATGACCACGGCCGATGGCCGCAAGTTGGCCTTGCGGCATTTGATATCGATGAATTTCTCGGCGCCCAGATCGGCCCCAAAGCCGGCCTCGGTGACCACGTAGTCGGCCAGTTTGAGGGCGCTGCGGGTCGCAAGCACGGAATTGCAACCATGGGCAATGTTGGCAAAGGGGCCGCCGTGGATGAACGCCGGCGTGTGCTCGAGCGTCTGCACCAGGTTTGGCGCGAGCGCATCGCGCAGCAACGCTGCCATGGCCCCGTGCGCGTGCAGGTCGCGCGCTCGAATCGGCTTACCGCTGGCCGTGGTACCGATGACGATGTTGCCGATGCGCTCCTTTAGATCACCCAGGCTGGTAGCCAGGCAGAAGATCGCCATGATCTCCGAAGCGACGACGATGTCGAAGCCATCCTCGCGGGGGTAGCCGTTGGCGGCTCCGCCCAGACCGACCGTGATCTGCCGCAGCGCCCGATCGTTCATGTCCACTACCCGCTTCCAGGTCAGGCGGCGCACGTCGATGCCTAGCTCGTTGCCATGATGGACGTGGTTGTCGATCAGGGCCGACAGCAGGTTGTGCGCCAGAGCAATGGCGGAAAAGTCCCCCGTGAAGTGCAGGTTGATGTCCTCCATCGGCACGACCTGGGAAAAGCCGCCTCCGGCCGCCCCGCCCTTGAGGCCAAAGACCGGGCCCAGCGAGGGCTCCCGCAGGCAGATCATGGCCTTCTTGCCCGCTGCCTTCAGGACTCGATTGAGTGCGTCTCCGAGGCCCACCGTCGTGGTGGTCTTGCCCTCGCCGGCCGGCGTCGGCGAGATGGCAGTTACCAAGACCAGCTTGCCGTCGGGCCGATCTTGGAGGGAATTGAGGTAATCGAGGTGGATCTTGGCCTTGTAGTGGCCGTAGGGTTCGAGGTGTTCGGAGGCAATTCCGAGGCGCTCGCGGGCGAGTTCGGCGATTCGCTGGATGGGAGCTTTCTGGGCGATTTCAATGTCGCTCAACATATTGGCACCTGCGGCGGAGGACGTCTATTAATTAATGTAAATTATTACCTAATTAACATTAACAATATTCTATAATATATTGAATAAACGAAAGAAATTATCAGTAGTTATTCTCTGAATATGCTCGATCGGTTGCTTTCGCAGGTGCGCCAGGGTATCGGCGACATGAGTTACCCAAGCCGGCTCGTTGGTCTTGCCGCGGTGTGGCACGGGCGCCAGATACGGCGCGTCGGTCTCCACCAGAAGCCGCTCGTCGGGCACGATCGATGCCACGTCGCGCAGGGCCTGGGCGGACTTGAAGGTAATGATCCCGGAAAACGAGATCAGGAAGCCCAGATCCATGGCCGCACGGGCAACGTCGGCGCCCTCGGTGAAGCAGTGCATGACCCCCCCGACCTCGTCGGCGCGCTCCTCGCGCATGATCCTCAGGGTGTCCTGGGCGCTGGCGCGCGTATGGATGACCAAGGGTTTGCCGCTCTCGCGGGCCGCCCGGATGTGGGTCCGGAAGCGCGCGCGCTGCCAGTCCAGGGGCTCCTGCAGGCGAAAGTAGTCCAGTCCAGTCTCGCCAACCGCCACCACCTTGTCTGCGCGAGCGTGCGTAACCAAGGTGGCGACGTCCGGTTCCTCCTCCTCGGTGTTGTCCGGGTGGACCCCGACGGAGGCAAAGATCCCCTCGTGCTGCTGGGCGAATTCGACCACCGCCAGCAGGTCGCGCATCGACGTCGAGATGTTCAGCGCCATCGCCACGCCCGCGGCCCGCATTCGCGATAGCACGCCGTCGGCGTCGGCACGCAACTCGGGAAAGCACAAGTGGCAATGGGAATCAATCAGCATTTGTCTGGCAGAGGGATCGCAATCCCGCGTGCGTCCCCGGTCAGCGTAGCACCGGGCCTCAGATGGTATGCGTGGGCCGCGCCGAGCGCAGCGCGGCACCCAGGGCATCCTCGATGCGCTTGCGTGCGGTCAAGCCCGTGTCGTCCGAGGGAAAGTGCACGCCGATTCCCGGCGTCTTGGAGGCGCCACCGCCCGAGGGGCTGATCCACACGACCTTGCCGGCCACCGGGATGCGGGTCGGATCGTCGAGGAGCATCAGGATCAGATATACCTCGTCGCCGATGTTGTAGGGCCGGTTGGTCGGAACGAAGATACCGCCGTTTTTCAGATACGGCATGTAGGCTGCATAGAGCGCGGCCTTCTCCTTGATGGATAGGGACAGAACGGCCGGACGACCGGCTACGGCGCCGTTGAGAGTGCCCGCAGCCCCCGGAGCAAGCGGCACACCGAATCGTGTATCGGCTGGATCGTTCACGGTTTCTCTAGCCCTCTTCGGATCGTTCGCGCCCCGAGGCAATCGAGTCGATGTATCGGAGCAGCAACCCTTCGATCGCCACCCGTGCGTTGAGCGGGTGATCGGCGGCCGCCCGCAGGGCGTGCAGGGCCTCGATCCAGGCACTTGCCGCACGCAGCGTCCAATGTCGCGACAGCGCCTCGAAGCTAGCCGCGTCGCCGGGATGATATCGGAGACCGCCCCCGAGCCGATACGAAAAATAGTCCCATACCCAGCGCTGAAACAAAGCGACCGAGGCGCCGATCGGTACGGTCCGGGGGATGTCGCTGGCAACGTCGGCAGGCGCCAGAGCTGCCCCGCGGCGCAACAGATCCAGCAAGGTGCTGCGCAAGTCCGGCGCCAGTGCCTGCGCATCGGGCTCCAGCGCTGCCAGCGGCGCTCCGCCGGCCTCGGTCAGGCGCTGCCCGGCGTCCGCGCCCACGCCCTGCGCCTGCAGCCATTCCAGGGCCATAGCGCGCGGGGGAACGGCAACGCGGACCAGGGCGCAGCGGGAAACGATCGTTGGCAGGCAGCGGTCGATCTGGTCGGAAACCAGCAGGAACAAGCTCGCCGGCGGGGGTTCCTCCAGGCCCTTTAGCAGCGCATTGGCCGCCGGTGCATTGAGGGCTTCGGTTGGCCCCAGGACGACCACGCGGACCCCCCCGCGGTGCGTGCTGACCCCGGTAAGCGATGCGAGCTCCCGGACCTGGTCGATCTTGATCTCCCGGCTCGGCTTGCCCTTCGCGCCCCCGGCCTCGGTAGCGGCCTCCGGTGGCTCCTCGTCTTCTTGCGCGCCCCCGGGGCGCCGCTGCGCCAGTGCATCGGGCACGACGATCCGCAGGTCCGGATGGTTGCCGGCCGCAACCAGCACACAGGAGGCACAGACGCCGCAGGCGCGAGCAGGCGCAACCGCATGCTCGCACAGCGCGTCGCGCGCAAACGAGGTCGCCAAGTCCCACTTGCCGACCCCCGCCGGCCCGTGCAGCAGCAGCGCGTGCGCGCCGCGCGCCCGCAGCGCCGCCAGCGTTGCGCGCGCCCCCGAGTGCCAGGCAAGCGGTACTACCGCAGCCATTGCGACAGGCGCTCGAGGATCTTCGAGGTCACTACCGGCGCGGGCGCCCCGCCGTCGACCACCAGAAAACGCGCCGGCTCGGCAGCCGCGCGCGCAAGGTACGCCGACCGGACCGCCTGGAAGAATGCGGCCGATTCCGTTTCGAACCGATCGGCGGCCCGAACCTGCGCGCGGCGCTGCCGCGCCTGGTCCGGATCGATGTCCACGAGCACCGTGAGATCGGGCTGCAGGCGGCCGTGGACCCAGCCGGCGAGCACGTCAAGTCGATCGGCCGGCACGCCGCGCCCAGCGCCTTGGTACGCGTAGCTCGCGTCGGTAAAGCGGTCGCAGAGCACCCATTGCGAGCCCGCCAAGGCCGGCTCGATGACCTGCGCTACGTGCTCGCGGCGGGCGGCAAACATCAACAAGGATTCGGTCAACGGGTCCATGGCCTGCCCCAGCATGATGGTTCTGAGGGCTTCGCCAAGGGGTGTTCCGCCCGGTTCGCGCGTTCGCACCACGGCGACGCGATGCTGCCGCAACGTTTGTGCCAGCGCCTCGATCTGGGTGCTCTTGCCGGCACCGTCGACTCCTTCGAAGGTAATGAATCGGCCTCGCGAGGCGGTTTGCATCATGCTCCTGTTCGCGGCTCAGGGCGCTGCGCTATGAGCGCCCGAGCGCTGGTAGCGGTCCACGGCCCGGTTGTGCTCGGCCAGGGTCGTGGAAAACTCCGTACTGCCGTCGCCGCGCGCGACGAAGTACAGCGCCTGGATGGGATCGGGGTTCAGGGCTGCTTCGATCGCCGCGCGCCCGGGCAGTGAAATCGGCGTCGGCGGCAAGCCGGCACGCGTGTAGGTATTGTAGGGTGTGTCGGACTGCAGGTCGCGCTTGTGCAACCGCCCGTCGAAGCGCGAGCGCAGACCGTAGATCACCGCCGGGTCCGTCTGCAAGGGCATGCCCAGGCGCTGGCGATTGACAAAAACTGCGGCCACGCGGCCACGCTCCTCGGGGCGACCGGTTTCCTTTTCGATGATCGAAGCCATGATGAGCGCCTGGTAGCGGTCGGCATAGGGCAGATCGGCAGCTCGCCCCTGCCAAGCCTGTTCGATGCGCTCCTTCTGGGCTAGGTAAGCCTGGCGATACAGGTCCACATCGCTCGAGGCCGGATCGAAGACATAGGTATCGGGGGCAAACAGTCCTTCGGCATGCGCCTCCCCGGCTCCGACGGCCTGCAGGATCTGCCTCTCTGTCCACCCGGCCGTGTCGTGCCGCAGCTCCTGGGACTGGGCAAAGACCACGCGCAATTCCTCGAAGGTCGATCCCTCCAGGATGGTCAACTGCTCGCGCTGGACGTCGCCGCGTCGGAATTTCTCGACCAGGCTAAGAATGCTGGCGCCGGCGGCGATGCGATAGCGCCCCGCGCGCAGCGAGTGCGTCGTCCGGGTCACGGTCGCGGCGACCACGAATTCCCAGTCGTTTAGGCCCACGCCGGCATCGCGCAACTGACGCGCGATCGAGCGCGCCGTTGCACCGGAGGCCACGCGCACTTCGACTGCCTCGCCTGGGAGCTTGAGCGGTCGCTCGATTTCGTACCATGTCCAGGCGACCACGGTCACCAGCGCGAAGAGCAGGAACAGGGCAACTTTGTACAGGGAACGGGGCAACGCCAAGATCCGGAGGTGTGGCCGGCAAGGGACAAGGCGCAATTGTCGCGCATATTGGCTGCGCCCCGCGGTTACCGTGGGAACGGCGGCAGGCCCTCGCTTGCTCCTTTCCTATAATGGACCGGTAGACTGCCGCAACGCGCCTTCATGGACAACGAAGTTCCCATTCCCCTTTCCGCGACGCCCTCCCCGGCGCCTCACCCGGCAAACTGCTGGGCGGCCGGCCCGGCGGACTTCGCCCGCCTGCAAGCCGGCGCGGTCGTGAGCCGGCTCGCTGACCTGAGCGTGTTGCAGGCCGAAGGTCCCGATGCCGTGTCCTTCCTGCAGACGCAGAGCACGGCCGACATCGCGGCGATGTCGTCGGCAAGCTGGCAGCTGGGCGGCTACTGCACCGCCAAAGGACGCCTGCTCGCAATCTTCCAGGCCTGGCGCTGGCAATCCGGAGTGCGGCTGTTGTTGCAAGCCGATCTTGCCGAGGCCACCTTGCGCCGCCTGTCGACGTATGTTCTGCGCGCCAAGGTGCGGCTGAGCGATGTCAGCGCCTCGTGGGTCGCCCTGGGCATCTGCGGGGCAGGCAGCGCGCAGGCGCTGTTGCGCACTGGTGTGAATGTTCCCGATGAGCCGTGGCAGTGTCGTGAAATCGAGGCCGACGAGCGCGTGGCACGGCTGCCGTGCGGCTCGTCGTGTCCCGAGCGGCTGCTGCTGCTGGTGCCTGCGGCTCGACTCGATACCTGGCTGCGGCGCCTGCCGCTGGTTG
>OKRD01000078.1 GCA_900290335.1 Burkholderiales bacterium
CAGCAGGAATATCAGCAGCACCCAGAAGCCGGGGGTGATGATGCTGCCCAGGATGATGAGCAGGTAGAGCTGCGGCATGCCGTTCCAGATTTCGATAAAACGCTGGAACAAAAGATCGGTGACGCCGCCATAATAACCCTGCACCGCACCGGCGGCCACGCCCACCGCCGAGCTGACCAGTGTCAGCGCGAAGCCGAACAGCACCGACAGGCGGAAGCCGTAGATCACCCGTGCCAGCACGTCGCGTGCCTGATCATCTGTGCCGAGCGGATTGCGCAGCGACGGCGGCGACGGGGCTGGACTTGGCAGGTCCTTCACGATGGTGTCGAAGCTGTACGGCACCGCCGGCCAGATCATCCAGCCATGCTCGCCGATCGTGCGTTGCAGGTCAGGATCGGTGTAGTCCGCGTCGGTCGGCAAGAAGTCGGGGCCGAACGTATCCCCGCTATAGTCGCGCAGCACCGGCGCATACCAGGCGTCATCAAAACGGATCAACAACGGACGATCGTTGGCGATGAATTCGGCGAACAGGCTGAGGCCGAACAGCACCAGAAAGACCCAGAACGACCGATAGCCGCGCCGGTTCTGCCGGAAGATCGCCAGCCGGCGGCGTGTGATGGGAGAAAGCGTCAACCCCTCGCCTCGAAGTCGATGCGCGGATCGACCACCGTGTAGAGCATATCGCCAATGATCTGCATCAGCAGGCCGAGTAGCGTGAAGATGTAGAGCGTGCCGAACATCACCGGATAGTCGCGTTGGATCGCCGACTGGAAGCCGAGCAGGCCGAGCCCGTCGAGCGAGAACACGATCTCCACCAGCAGCGCGGAGGTGAACAGGATGCTGATGAACGCCTGCGGGAAGCCTGCCACGATCAGCAGCATGGCGTTGCGGAACACGTGGCCGTACAGCACGCGCCGTTCATCGGCGCCCTTGGCGCGCGCCGTCACCGTGTACTGCTTGCGGATTTCCTCCAGGAAGCAGTTCTTCGTCAGCATGGTCAGGCTGGCGAAGCCGCTCGCCACCACNNNGCGAGAATCGGCAGCGCCATATGCCAGAAATAGTCGGCGATGCGCGCCGGCCAGCTCCAGTCGGCCGCGCCTTCGCTGGTGAGGCCGCGCAGCGGGAACCAGTGCAGGAAGCTGCCGCCAGCGAACAGCACGACCAGCAGGATGGCGAACAGGAAACTCGGCACGGCGTAACCCACCAGCACGACCGCGCTGCTCGCCAGGTCGAAGCGGCTGCCGTCGCGCACCGCCTTGGCGATGCCCAGCGGAATCGAGACCAGATACACCAGCAATGTCGACCACAGGCCGAGCGAGATCGACACCGGCATCTTCTGCAGAACCAGCTGCAGCACGGTCTGGTCGCGGAAGAAGCTGCGGCCGAAATCGAAGCGCAGATAGCCGCCGACCATCTCGACGAAGCGGGTCAGCGGCGGCTTGTCGAAGCCGAACATCTTCTTGATGTCGTCTATGATATGCGGATCGAGGCCGCTCGATCCGCGATACGCGCCGGGACCGCCGAATTCCGATGCCGCCGCGCCGAGCCGCGACGACAGCTCACCCTTGCCGCGCAATTCGGCCATCATCTGCTCCACCGGGCCGCCGGGCGCGAACTGGATGACCGCGAAGTTGATGGCGATGATCCCGAACAGCGTCGGGATCACCAGCAGCAGACGACGAAGCAGATAGGCGGTCATTCAGACGCGCGGCCCCCTCCCCCCAACCCCCTCCCGCAAGGGGAGGGGGAGAACGTACAGTGCTCCCCC
>OKRD01000151.1 GCA_900290335.1 Burkholderiales bacterium
GTGGGAGAAACTAACAAAGTAGAACTATACGCCGGCGGCAAATCCCCTCGTCAACCCGCGGCCTGAAGCGGCTTCACCGCTCCTGCGGCGCAACATCGCACACCGTCCTGACGAACCCCGCCAGCTCGGCCCGATCCCATTTCAGCCGGACGCGCTTCGTCGAGGCCGGGTGCCTGCCCAGGCACACGCCAGGACGACGTTCCGTGACCGGGCGGATCGGTCGCGGAACGAACCCGCCGCCGCAGTTGGGGCAGACGTTGAACAGCACCGTCTCCACGCAATGCACACAGAACGTGCACTCGTAGCTGCAGATGCGGGCCTCCGTCGCGCTCGGCGGAAGGTCCTTGTCGCAATACTCGCAGTTGGGTCGCAGCTGCAGCATCGGTGTCGGTCCTGCGATCGCCCTACAATTGTTCGCGCGCGACGCGGGCGACCTCGTCGGTCGTGCAGCGCCAGACCGCGCCGCGTCCCAGCACGCGGCTCAGCGCCTCGCGCAGCCAGCGGATGCGATGCGCCTGGCCGGCGATCCACGGATGCAGAGTCAGATTGAACGCGGCGCCGCCTTCGTCGTGCAGGAAGGCGAACGCCTCGGCGACGTTGTCCACCCACACCGGCGGCGGGACGCGCCGCAGCCACATGCACTCCAGATCGCTCCATTCCGGCTGCGGCGGCAGCGCCACCAGGCTGTGCCCGTGATACGGACCGAGCAGAAACGGCCTGTCGTCGTTCGCCCAGTCGGTGGTGTAGGCGAAGCCGGCCGCGGCCAGCAGCGCCGGCGTGCGGTCCGATTCATTGAAATCCTGGCCGCACCAGCCAAGCGGCATCTCGCCCGTCGCCGCATGCACCGCTGCGCGGCTCTCGGCGATGAACGCGCGCTCCTGCTCCTCGCTCATCCGGCTGGTGATGCTCCGCGTCGCGAAGGTGCCGTGCGCCATGAAGCAGGCGTTGCGCCGGCCAAGCTCGTCCACCAGTTCCGGATAGCGCTGTGCCGCCGCCGCGCCCAACGCCACGCTCGGCACCACGTCGAAGCGGTCCAGCGCGTCGAGCACGCGAAAGATACCCACGCGCGCGCCGTATTCGCGCTGGCTCCAGCTCAGCCAGTCGGGAAAGAAATTGCCGATCGGCGAGACGATGCGCGGATCGCGGCAGGCATCCTTGGGCGGCTGCAGCTCCCAGTGGTCCAGCACCAAGGTCACGGTGAAGGCGATGCGCGCCTCGTCGGGCCAGGTGAAGCGCGGCGCCTCGGTCAGCGTGCGGAACGCGTGATGCGCATGATCCATGCCGGGCCGGCGCTGTTCGCCGACCGGCGGGGTCCTGGCGGGAACATGCTCAGCCATTGGCCGCCTCCCGCGCCGCGAGATGTGCCTCGATCAGCGGCAGATGATTGTCGTTGAACCAGTCGGTGATCTCCCCCGCCGTCGTCTGCCACACGCCGGGATGCGACAGAATGTATTCCAGCGCCGCGCGGACCGTGCGGATGCGGTGCGGATGCCCCACCCAATAGGGATGCAAGGCGATGCACATCACGCGTCCCTGTTCGGCGCCTTCCTCGTAGACCGTGTCGAAATGGTCGCGGATCTGCTGCGCGAAGTCCACCGCCTCCTCGCCGCGGCGGTGCAGGATCACGTCGTTCAGATCCACCGAATACGGCATCGAGATCAGCCTGCCGGTTTTCACCTTCAGCGGGAACGGCTGGTCGTCGTGATACAGATCGGCGGTGTAGTCGTAGCCGCACTCCGCCGCCAGATCGAACGTGTCGAGCGTGTTGCTGATCGCCGGACTGAACCAGCCGCGCAGCCGCCGCCCGGTCAGGCGAAGGTGGATGTCCTTGGATTCCTCCATGGCCGCGCGTTCCTCGTCGCGGGAAAAGTCCCAGTGGTAGCGGGTGTTGTAGATGCCGTGCGACATGTATTCCCAGCCGCGCTGCTCCATGGCACCGAGGATTTCCGAGAAGTGCTGCATCACCGCCATGTTCAGGCTGACGGTGCAGCGTATGTTCAGCGCGTCGGTGACGTCGAACAGCCGCCACAGCCCGACGCGGTTGCCATAGTCGCGCTGCGCGTAGCCCAGCAGGTCGGGATGCGGCGCGCGCGGCCAGGGGTCGCGGGTGCGGACGAATTTCGGCAGGTACTCGTAGTGCTCGATGTTCGGCACCACCCACAGCGCCACGCGCGCGCCGTTCGGCCAGCGCAGCCTGGGGCGGTGCAGGATGGGCGAGTAGGGAACGAGGTCGGGTTCCATGGCGCGGCCTCCGGCAATACGGCGGCGAGCCTAGGCGCGGCACCCTTGTCCGGTCCAGCCTGGCGCGGCGTTTGCTTGCGAGCGACGCAACGACACCCGGAGGGTCAGCACATGAACGACGCGAAGACGGAACTCGGCCGCAAGATCCTGGCGATCAAGCAGAAGAAGAAACTCACCTGGGCGGACATCGCCGCCCGGCCCGGCTACTCGCCTACCTGGACCTGCGCCGCCTGCCTCGGGCAGATGTCGATGACGGCGGAGACGGTGGAAAAGGCGGCGCAACTGTTCGGCCTGAACGCCGCCGAGGCGGCCCTGCTTCAGGCGATCCCCTATCGCGGCTCGCTGCCCGGAGCGGTGCCGACCGACCCGCTNNCGAGCTGGTGATGGTCTACGGCACCACCTGGAAGGAGCTGATCCAGGAGGAATTCGGCGACGGCATCATGAGCGCGATCGACTTCGACATGTCGCTGGAGCGTCAGCCGGACCAGAAGGGCGACCGGGTGAAGATCGCCATGTCCGGCAAGTTCCTGCCTTACAAGCGTTACTGACCGGCGGGTCGCGCGGTGCTATGCTGCCGGCATGGTAG
>OKRD01000079.1 GCA_900290335.1 Burkholderiales bacterium
AGAGCCACTTCCTCGAAGGAGCGGCGGGCGGCGACCTTCGTGCGCCTGCCCTGGCGCTTGGCGGCGCGTCGGGCCGCCGGATCGATCCCCTTTCCGACGGTCTCCCGTGCGCCCGCTTTCGAGTCTTCGCGATAGAGGCTATGGACGCCGACCTGAGGCCCCGGTCGTGGCTGCGGCCGCGGCCGCGCGGCGCGGAGCCCAAAATCCACCACCTCGTCCCGGATGGACCGATCCAGGGGATCAGCCCCGTTCCGTGGGCGTAGACTCCCGGCGCATTGAACTTGTTGATCGCCGGCCGCTTGCGGCGCGGCTCTCGAAGCGCGGCGCACGGACGCGTCCCGCCGAATGGCCCCGTAAGAGGGCGGCGATACCGGAGTGATGCGGGATCTTCTGGCGCGGTTTCAGAGGGGGGGAATCGCCGAGTTCGATGTTCGCCGGAAGTGCTGAAACTTTGCCGCCTCCGCCGGACTGCGCAACTTTTCTGCCAACGGAAGCCGTCGTGCGCGAAAGCGAAGTCATGTCGATCGGGCCAGCGTTACCGAGGCCGTCCGCCCTGCGGCGGGGTCCTGCTGTCCTTGTCCGGAGGCCGGGATGATTTACTTCGAGGACTTCATCGTCGGTGCGCGGATGGAACTCGGGACCGTCGAGGTGAGCGCCGATGAAATCGTCGAGTTCGCGCGGCGCTACGATCCGCAGCCATTTCACATCGATCCGCAGCGCGCGGGCGAGTCAATCTACGGCGGCCTCATCGCCAGCGGCTGGCACACCTGCGCGATGGTCATGCGGCTGGCCTGCGACGCGTACTTGCTCGATTCGGCCAGCCTGGGCTCTCCCGGGGTGGAAAAACTCGAGTGGTTGAAGCCTGTGCGCCCCGGCGATCGCCTGACGGCCTGGCGCCGGGTGCTCGAATCGCGGCCCTCGCGCTCCGATCCCAGGCGCGGGTCGGTGTACGCGCTGCTCGAGGCCGAGAACCAGAACGCAGAGTCCGTACTGCGGATGCACGCCTGGGGTATGTTCCGTCGGCGGCCGTCCTGAGGTAGTCGACGACGGCTGAGCGCGAAGTCCGCGATGTCTAACACCATTTTGATCTACCGGGAATTGCGCAGAATGGAGGGGACCCGAATGAACAAGATCCGATTTTTCCTGTTGGGAAGCGCACTGCTGGCCACGATCGCGTCGGCCCAGGAATCTTTTCCCTACGATGGCAAGTGGAGGGCAAGCTTTCGGGGCCCAGGCGGCGAGCAAGCCACCGCGGAACTGGCGCTCAAGGGAACGGGCGGGACATGGAGATACGTCCCAAACCGAGGGCATATGAACAGCCGATATCCCTGCCTCGATCGCGAGTTCCCGGTTGTCGTCCGAAGTACCTCGGCAAGCGAGTTCAAATTCGACATCGACGCCTCGAAGGAACTCCCTGGCTGCAAGGATCGGAGCGTCACGGTGAAAGTGCTCGACAGCAAGAACCTCGAAGGGCAGTTCGGCGACGGCGTCGTGCTCAAACTTACTCGAGAATAATCGCCGCGTCCCGACCGTGGCGATCGGCCGGCGGCGGACCTTTGCTGGTGCGCGCCTCGATCCTTTGTGGCGTACATCGCGGTGTGCCACGGGTCTATTCCAATAGGATACCCACCTCATGGGCACGATCCGTCAAACCATCCGGGCACGCCCGCGACTCTTTCTTTCGATCCTCGCGGGTGCTGGATCGGGTCTCGTTGTTCCATCGCCCTGGGATCCGGTGGCCCGGGCGTTGATCGGGTGGAACGTCACCGTGTGGTGCTACCTGGCACTGGTGTGCTGGCTGATGGTGCGCTCGAGCAACGACCGGGTTCGCCGACTCGCAGAGCAGGAGGACCGCGGCGCTGGCATCATCCTGGCAATCATGTCGGCGGCCGCGATCGTCAGTCTTGCCGCGATCGTCCTGGAGCTGTCTGCGACCCGGAACCTGAGCTTGGGCCACCGCCTGGCCAACTACGCGTTCACGGGGGCTACCGTGTTCGGCTCCTGGTTCCTGGTCGGGATGCTGTTCACGTTTCACTATGCCCGAACCTACTACCGCTCGCCGACCGAGCGCCGGGCGCTGCGATTTCCGGACGGGGAAACAGGCCCGGACTACTGGGACTTCTTGTACTTCTCGTTCACCATTGCGGCCGCGGCGCAGACCTCGGACGTCTCGGTGATGACGCGGCCGATGCGCCAGATAGTGCTGGCGCAGTCCGTACTTAGTTTCTTCTTCAATCTGGCCATCCTGGGCCTGTCGGTCAATGTCGCGGCGAGCCTGGTGGGAGCCTGACGGCGAGGCGATGTCGCCCGTTTATGCGGTTGCCGCGTGCGGAGCTTGTATTGACGCGGACCTGGGGGTAACGTGAAGCGGGCAGGTTCTGTGCGTGCTTGGCGCCTTCGCCAATTCGCACGGTTCCCGCGGCAGGAGGAGGGCGCAGTGCCATGAAGCTACTGCACACCATGCTACGCGTTGGCGACTTGCAGCGGTCCATTGATTTTTACACCCGCGTGCTTGGCATGAACCTGCTGCGCAGCAGCGACCGGCCGGAGCAGAAGTACACGCTCGCCTTCGTCGGATTTGGCCGGGGCAATGCCGATGACAATGCCGAAATCGAGCTGACGTACAACTACGGCGTCACGAATTATGAGTTGGGAACCGCCTATGGGCACATCGCCCTGGCAGTTCCCGAGGTTGCTGCCGCGTGCGAGCGCATCCGGGCGGCGGGCGGCAAGATCGTGCGAGAACCGGGCCCGGTCAAGGGCGGCAGTACGGTGATCGCCTTCGTCGAGGATCCGGACCGGTACCGGATCGAACTGATCGAGCGCGGATAGTGAAGCGCAGGCAGGGGAGCGGATATGGCCACCTTCGCGCGGCTGATGATGGGTCTGGGGGCGTGCTTGCTCGCGTGTGTGGCGGCCGTCAGCGCGCAGCAAGCGCCGGCGGCGGCGACGGACCCGCGCGACGTGGTCCCGGAAAAGATGCCGTACAACACGCCCTACGGGACGCCGATCTCGGCGCCGCGGGCCCAGGCCGCGGTGCAGGCCGCCGCTGCCGAGGCCGACAAGCGCGGCTGGCCGCTTAACATCGCCGTTACCGATTCGGGTGGCAACCTGGTGGTCTTTCTGCGGATGGACGGGGCGCAGCTGGCATCGATTGCGGTCGCGGAACACAAGGCGCGAACGGCGGTCAAGTACCGCCGGCCCACGAAAGTCTTCGAGGACGCCGTGCAAAAGCTCGATTACAAGTACGTGCTCACGCTCGACGACGTGATTGCCTCGCGGGGCGGCATCCCGTTGCTGGAGGACGGCAAGATCATCGGCGCCATCGGTTGCTCGGGGGGAACCGGCTCCCAGGACGAGGTGGTATGCACCGCGGGGGCGGCGGCGATCGGCAAGTAGGAAGTAGCGCTGCGCGGTATCGTCCCGGGGTCGGCTGCGCCGTATGGCGGCGCAGTTGCCGGCGCAGGTTGTGCGCTGCGGCCGTAGAATCGGCGCAAGATGAGCATTGGGATCCTGCTGGGACAGGCGCTGCGGATGGCGCAGCGCGACTGGCGCGGCGGCGAGTTGCGCCTGCTGGCGGTGGCGCTGGTAATTGCGGTTGCCGCGGTGGCGAGCGTCGGCTTTGTGGTCGATCGTGTCCGATCCGGCCTGCAGCGCGATGCCGCGCAATACCTGGGCGGCGACGCGGTCCTGGACTCGGATCACCCGATCAACGACGGCATGATGCAGGGCGCCGCCCGTCTGGGCTTGCGCAGTGCGTTGACCGCAACCTTTCCCAGCATGGCGATGGCCGAGACGGGCACGCAGGCCGGCACGCTGGTTGCGGTCAAGGCGGTCACCGACGGCTATCCCTTGCGCGGATCGCTGCAATTGATCGAAGGCGCGGCGCGCCGCACGGCCAGCGGAATTCCCGCCAGCGGAACCGTCTGGGTCGAGGCACAGGTTCTGGACGCGCTGGGCGTGCAGCAAGGGGACGTGCTGCGCCTCGGTAACTCGCGCCTGCGCATCGCTGCCGTCATTGCCGCGGAGCCCGACCGCGCGGTTCAGGTGCTGGGATTTGCGCCGCGCCTGCTGATCAATGCCGCCGACCTGCCGGCGACCGGCTTGATCCAGCCCGCTAGCCGCGTCACGTACCGCTGGTTGATCGCCGGCGAACGAGCGCCGCTGCGCGCGCTGCTCTCGTTGCTGCAGCCGAAACTGGAGCGCGGGCAGCACCTGGAGTCGCTCGAGGACGGGCGCCCGGAGATGCAAAGAACGCTTGCGCGCGCCGACCGGTACATGAGTCTGGTGGCCTTGCTGACCGTGATGATCTCGTCGGTGGCCGTCAGCACCGCCGCGCGCCGATTTGCCGCGCGGCGGCTCGATTCCTGCGCGCTGATGCGTTGCCTGGGCCTGGCCCAGAACGAAATTCTGGTCCTGTTCTGCCTGGAGTTCGCGCTCGTGGGCTTGCTTGCGAGCCTGGTGGGCGTGGCCTGCGGCCTGGCGCTGCATTTCGTACTCGTCGATTTGCTTGCGGGCCTCGTGCAGGCGGCCCTGCCCTGGCCGTCACCGTACCCGGGGCTGCAGGGAGTGCTTTGCGGGCTGGTGCTGCTGCTGGGGTTTGCGATCCCTCCGCTCGAGCAGCTGCGGCGCGTGTCGCCCGTGCGTGTCTTGCGGCGCGACGTCGGGGCACGCACCGTCCGGGCTTGGCTGGCCTACGTCGCCGGCGCGCTGGGATTCGTGGTGCTCCTGCTGTGGACCGCGGGGGAAGCCAGGCTCGGCTTGATCGTCGGGGGCGGGTTCCTGGCCTGCGTGGCCCTTTTCGGCGCGATCGCGCGCGCCGCCATGCAGGCGTTGCAGGCTCTGCGGCGGCGCGAAAGCCAATCGATCGGGGTGGCGTGGCGTTTTGCCCTGGCCGCTATGCAGCGGCGACCCGGTGCAAGCCTGGCGCAGGTAGTCGCATTGGCGGTTGGCCTGATGGCGTTGCTGGTGTTGGCGATCGCGCGCACCGACCTCGTCGAGGAATGGCGCGCGCAGGTGCCCGCCAACGCGCCCAACCGCTTCGTCATCAACATCCAACCCGACCAGGTCGACGCCGTTGCGGCACGCTTGCGCGCCGCGCACATCGCCGAGGCGCCGCTCGAACCCATGGTCCGGGGGCGCTTGATCGAAATCAACGGCAAGCGGGTGGGACCGGAGGATTTCGAGGACGCGCGCGCCCGTGCCCTGATCGATCGCGAATTCAACCTTTCCTACCGGACCGATCCCCCGGCGCACAACCGGATCGCGCAGGGACACTGGTTTGCGCCGGATGCGCCCGAGTTATCGATCGAGGACGGCATCGCCAAGCGGCTGGGAATCGTGCTCGGGCAGGTGCTGCGCTTCGACGTCGCCGGACAAATGGTGGAGGCAAAAGTCACCAGCATCCGCACGCTGAGCTGGGATTCCATGCGGGTGAATTTCTTCGTCATCATGGCGCCATCGCTGCTGCGCCAGGCGCCGCAGACCTTCATCACGTCCTTTTACCTTCCCGAGCAGCAGACCAGGATGGTTACCGAGCTGGTGCGCGAGTTTCCCAACCTCACGATCATCGATACCGCGCAGGTGCTGGGGCAGGTGCGCGGCATGCTCGACCAGGTCATCGGCGCGGCGCAGTTCCTCTTCGGGTTCGCGCTGGCCGCCGGCATGCTGGTGCTCTATACGGCGCTCGCGTCCTCGCACGACGAGCGCGTTCGCGAGGCGGCCCTGCTGCGCGCTCTGGGTGCCTCGCGCCGCCAACTCGCGCGCGCGCAGACGGCGGAAATGATTCTTGTCGGGGCGCTCTCGGGCGCCTTGGCCGCCATTGGGGCCGGCGCGGTCGGCTGGGCTCTGGCGCATTTTGTCTTCGAATTCGATTTCGTCGCGCATGCCTGGGTGCCTTTGGTGGGCATCGCCGGGGGCATCGTGTCGGCACTGCTGGGAGGCTGGGCCGGTATGCGCACCATCCTGGAGACGCCGCCGCTGACGTCGCTGCGCGAGGCGTAGGCGCCGCTGGGGCGTTGTACATTCCGGTTCATGGATATCCTGCAGCCTTTCCCGGCGCTGATCCTGGGCGTGATCCTGGTGCTTGCGCTTGGCGTCCTTGCCATCGTCTCGTGGGCCGCGGCGCGCCAGCGCGTCGCCGGCCGTGACCTGCAGGGGGCGATCGAGCGCCTGCACGAGGACAACGAGCGCCTGGCGCGCGAATTGCGCCAGGCGCTGCAGAGCAGTGCCAGTTCGACGCGCATGGAGGCCGATCATCGCCTCGGGCAACTGCAGGCGGCGTTCGGCGCACAGCTGGCGCAGACGACCAGTCAGCACACCGAGCAACTCGGACTCTATGGTCACAACATGCAGGAGCACCTGAGCACGCTGAGCGCGGTCACGCAGCGTGGCCTGGAGGAGATCCGGCAGACGCTCGAGACCCGGCTGCAATCGCTGCAAGCGGGCAACGAGGCCCGGCTCGAGCAGATGCGCGCCACCGTGGAAGAGAAGCTGCAGAGCACGCTCGAGACTCGCCTGGGCGAATCGTTTCGCCTGGTTTCCGAGCGCCTCGAACAGGTGCACCAGGGCCTGGGAGAGATGCAGTCGCTTGCGGCCGGCGTCGGCGATCTCAAGCGGATCCTGGGCAACGTCAAGGTGCGCGGCACCTTCGGCGAGGCCCAGCTCGGGATGCTGCTCGAGCAGGTGCTGCTGCCCGATCAGTACGCGACCAACCAGGCGACCCGGCCGGGTTCCTCGGAGCGCGTCGAATTCGCCATACGCTTGCCCGGTCGCGGCGGCGGCGATACGGTCTGGCTGCCCATCGACGCCAAGTTCCCGGCGGAGGATTACGAGCGCCTGCAGGCTGCCCAGGAGCTGGGCGATGCCGAGGCGGTGGAAGATGCGGGCCGCGCGCTGGAGAGCCGCATCAAGTTCGAAGCGCGCAGCATCCGGGAAAAGTACATCGAGCCGCCGCACACCACGGATTTCGCGATACTGTTTGTGCCTTCGGAGAGCCTGTTCGCCGAGATTTTGCGCCGGCCCGGGCTGGTGGATGCGCTCAATCGCGAGCGCCGCGTGGTCGTGGCCGGTCCGACGACGCTGTTTGCAATGCTCAATACCCTGCAGATGGGCTTCCGCACGCTGGCGATCGAGCAGCGCTCTGCCGAGGTCTGGCGTCTGCTGGGAGCGGTGAAGACGGAATTCTCGCGGTTCGGCGACTGGCTCACGAAGATCCGCGAGCAGGTTCGCACGGTATCCAATACCTTGGATGCGGCGGACACGCGCACGCGCCAGATGCAGCGCGCGCTCAAGGAGGTCGAGGCGCTGCCGAGCGAGCAGTCGGCACAGATTCTGCCGGCGGCGACCCGGCAGGACCTGGTTGAGTAAATTGCCGCCGGCAGAGCGTTCAGCCGCGCGCGCTGCGAGGGCGTGGCGCCCGATCGCTGTGCTCCCGGACCGAACCCGGACGATCGACCTAACCCTACAGGAGGATGTGCGCAAATGAAAGCTCGGCTGCCCGATTCGGCGCTCGACCAACTCTTCCGCGCGGCCCATACGGCGCACGGATTCCGTCCGGAACCCGTACCGGACGAGACCCTGCTCGCTTTGTACGAGCTGCTCAAGTGGGGACCGACGTCGTTCAATTGCCAGCCGGCCCGTTTCGTCTTTGTTCGCAGCCCCCAGGCCAAGGAGCGGCTGAAGCCGGCGCTGTCGGCGGGCAACGTCGACCAGACCATGGCGGCGCCGGTGACCGTCATCGTCGCCCGCGATTCACGGTTTTACGAGCACCTGCCGTCCCAGTTCCCGGCCTACGATGCCAAGCCGATTTACGAAAATAACGCTGCTATGGCCCAGGATGCGGGATTTCGCAACGGCACCCTGCAAGGGGCATACCTGATGCTGGCCGCCAGGGCACTGGGCTTGGATTGCGGGCCGATGTCGGGCTTTAACCTCGCAGCCGTGGACGCGGAATTTTTTTCCGACGGGCGGTTCCGGTCCAACTTTCTTGTCAATATTGGCGCTGCCGACCCCGCCAAGAACATGCCGCGCGGATCGCGGCTGCCGTTTGCGACCGCGGCCCAGATCCTTTGACATCCCGGTGGCCGAGCGCTGCGCGCCGCGGACGGAGTTTGCCGTGGTACGCGGATCTCAGGCGCGGGCCAGCCTGTCGAGTCCGGCGGTCAGGGTCTGGTCGCGCTTGCCAAAGCAAAAGCGGATGACCCGGTTGTCGAAGCCTCGCTGGTAGAACGGCGACAAGGGAATCGAGGCGACGCCGTGTTCGATCAGCAGGCGCCGCGCGAACTGGGCGTCAGGCTCGCTGCTGATCGCATGGTAGTTGGCAAGCACGAAGTACGTCCCCTGGCACGGAAGCGCTTGAAAGCGCGTCCTCGACAGTCCTGTCAAAAAGCGATCGCGCTTGGCCTGATAGAACGCCGCCAGTCCGAGGTAGGGTGCCGGATCATCGAGGTAGCGGGCGATGCCCGACTGCATCGGGTGATTGACCGCGAAGACGTTGAACTGGTGCACCTTGCGGAATTCGGTCGTGAGCGCTGCCGGCGCGCAGCAGTAGCCGATCTTCCAGCCGGTGCTGTGGAACGTCTTGCCGAAGCTCGAGACGACGAGCGCGCGCGCCGCCAGCTCGGCCGACGATGCCACGCTGCGGTGCGGCTCGCCGTCAAAAACGATGTGCTCGTAAACCTCGTCGGCCAGCAGAAATATGCCGTGCGCGCCCACGATCTGCTCGAGGGCGCGGATGTCCTCGGCGGCGAAGATGCTCCCCGTCGGGTTATGGGGCGAGTTGAGAATCAGCAGGCGCGTTCGCGGCGTGATTGCTGCTGCAACCCGCTCCCAGTCCACGCGGTAGCCACGGTCGTGATCGAGCGGAACGCAAACCGGGTTGCCGCCGGCAAGCAGCACGGAAGGCACGTAACTGTCGTAGGCGGGCTCCAGAACGATGACTTCATCGCCGGGGCGCACCAGCGCCAGCACGGCCGTGAGTATCGCCTGGGTTGCGCCGGCGGTGATCGTGATTTCCTGGTCCGCATCGTATCGGCAGCCGTGCAGCCGCTCGATCTTGGCTGCGATCGCGTGCCGCAGCGGGGCAATACCGGCCATCGGCGCGTACTGGTTGTCGCCATCGGCCATGGCCCTGGTCACGAGTTGCTGCAGGCGCGGATCGCAGTCGAAGTCGGGAAATCCCTGGCCCAGATTGACGGCGTCGTGCTCGGCGGCGAGCTGGGACATCACCGTGAAGATCGTGACGCCGACGTCCGGCAGCCTGGAGGGGCCGACGACGGTGGCGCGCGCAGACCGGGTGGAATGTGTCATGGAGGGTTCGCAAGCGGCAGCCGGCGCCGCTTCAGGGATTTGCCGCCCCGGGGCCGTCGTTGCGGCCAGCATAATCCGCCGGTGCGCTGATCTGCAGCCCGTCGCGGCGCGCTCTGCGCGCCAGGCGCAACAGGGCGCGGTCCTTGGTGAACAGCGCCTGTGCGCGCACGCTAAAGGCCAGGTCAAGGAACTTCTGGTCGTCGCGATCGCGGCATATCCACGGTGCGGAGTCGCTCGTTTCGACGTTGCGCGTCAGCGCCTGCCAAGTTTGCGTCAGCGCGGCCACCGCCGCCTGCGGCAGCTTCGCGGCGAACTTCGGTCGGGCCAGAACGGCCTGCAGCTCGGCGTCCGTGCGGGGACTGCGGACCGCCACCAAGGCACCGGAGTGCAGCGCCTGGGCCAGGCGCCGCACCGCCGGATCCTCGAACACGAACAGATCGAGCCAGACGTTGGTATCGATGACGGCGCAGGGGGCGGTACCCGAGGCGGCACCCCGATCGGACCCCATGCCCTGCGCTACGCGCTGCGACGCCACCGGGAACGCCACTAGGCGGCGAGCAGCTGGCGCAGCACGAAGGGCAGGATGCCGCCGTGTCGGTAGTAGTCGACCTCGATAGGCGTGTCGATCCGCAAGGTGAGCTCGATGGTCCGCAGCGAGCCATCGGCGCGGCGGATGGCAAGAGTCACCTGCTGGCGCGGCCGCAGATCCTCGAGCCCCAGCAGATCAAAGGTCTCATCGCCGGTGATTTGCAGCGACGCGGCGCTGTCGCCGCCATTGAACTGCAGCGGCAGCACGCCCATGCCCACCAGATTGCTGCGGTGGATGCGCTCGAAGCTGCGCGCGACGACGGCCCGCACGCCCAGCAGCTGGGTTCCCTTGGCGGCCCAGTCCCGCGAGGACCCGGTGCCGTATTCCTCGCCGCCGAAGACGATGGTCGGTACGCCGGCCGCGCGGTAGCGCATCGCGGCGTCGTAGATTGACATCCGCTCGCCGGACGGGCGATGGATCGTGACCCCCCCTTCCACACGGGAGCCGTCGGCGGCCGCCGGCACCATCAGGTTCTTGATCCGGACGTTGGCGAAGGTGCCGCGCATCATGACATCGTGGTTACCGCGCCGCGAACCGTAGCTGTTGAAGTCCGCCTTGCCGACGCCATGCTCCATCAGCCAGCGCCCGGCCGGAGAGGTCTCCTTGATCGAACCGGCGGGCGAGATGTGATCGGTAGTGATCGAATCCCCGAAGATGGCAAGCGCCCGTGCATTCTTGACCGGTGGCGCCACTACGGGCGGCTGCATCGAAAAATCCGCGAAAAACGGCGGCTCGGCGATATAGGTCGATTCCGGCCAGGAATAGGTCTGCCCGGTTCCACCCTCGATCGCCTGCCAAAGACCTCCGGGCTGCGTCTTCACCCGGCCGTAATTGACGCGGAAAGCCTGCGGGTCCATCGCCTGCGGCAGCAGGGCTTGGACTTCCGCGGCGCTGGGCCAGATGTCGCCCAGCCAGACCTTGCGTCCGCCGTGGCCGGTGCCTACCGGCTCGGTCATCAGATCGCGCAGCACGGAGCCCGCGATGGCGTACGCAACCACCAGCGGCGGCGAAGCCAAGAAATTAGCCTTGAGGTTGGGGTGTATGCGGGCTTCGAAGTTGCGGTTGCCCGACAGCACCGCCGCACAGACGAGGTCGTTTTGCGTGATGGCATCGACGATCTCCGGGCGCAGGTCGCCGGAGTTGCCGATGCACGTGGTGCAGCCATAGGCCGCCACGTTGAATCCAAGTTGTTCCAGGTACGGGAGCAAGCCCGTGCGCTGCAGGTATTCGGTGACCACACGCGAGCCCGGCGCGAGCGACGTTTTCACCTGCCCCGCCTCGACCGCCTTCTTTGCCAGCAGTCCGGCTGCCAGCAGCACGCTCGGATTGCTCGTGTTGGTGCACGAGGTGATGGCCGCGATGAGAACGTCGCCGCTGGCGATCTCGAAGCCGCTGCTGGTTCGAACACTGTGACGCAGGCGGCCTTCCGGCTGGTTGAAGCCGTTGTCCGCGGCCGGCTTGGAATACAGCTCCACGAAATTGGACTTGACCTTGCCGATCTCGATCCGGTCCTGGGGTCGCTTGGGTCCGGCCAAGGAGGGGGCGACGCTCGCCAGGTCCAGGCGCAAGGTCTTGGTGTAATCGATCTGTCCGGCCTGCGGAATACCAAACATCCCTTGCGCGCGGAAATAGGCCGAGAAGGCGTCGATCTCCGCAGGGGTGCGGCCGGTTCCCTCGAAGTACGCCAGCGTCTTTTCGTCGACCGGGAAAAAGCCCATGGTCGCCCCGTACTCGGGAGCCATGTTGGCGATCGTGGCCCGATCGGGAAGCGACAGCGATGCCGTACCGGGCCCGAAGAACTCGACGAACTTGCCGACGACCTTCTCCTTGCGCAGCAACTCGGTAATCGTCAGGACCAGGTCGGTCGCCGTCACGCCGCCGCGCAGCTGGCCCGTGAGTTCCACGCCGATGACATCGGGCGTCAGGAAATACACCGGTTGACCGAGCATCGCGGCCTCCGCCTCGATTCCGCCGACGCCCCAGCCGACAACACCGATGCCGTTGATCATGGTCGTGTGGCTGTCGGTACCGACCAGGGTGTCGGGAAAGACGACCTGGTCCTTGTTGTGTACGCCGCGCGCCAGGTATTCGAGGTTCACCTGGTGGACGATGCCGAACCCCGGCGGCACGACGCCGAAGGTCTTGAACGCCTGCATGCCCCACTTCATGAACTGGTAGCGCTCGCGGTTGCGCTGGAATTCGATCTTCATGTTCAGATCGAGCGCGTCCGGCGTGCCGTAGTGATCAATCATCACCGAGTGGTCGACGACCAGGTCGACGGGAACGAGCGGCTCGATGCGCTTGGGATCCTGGCCGCTGCGAACCGCGACGCTGCGCATAGCGGCCAGATCGGCCAGCAGGGGAACCCCGGTGAAGTCCTGCAGTACCACGCGGGCCACCACGAAGGGGATCTCGTCGACGCGCTCGGCATTGGACTTCCAGCCGGCGAGCTGGCGCACGTGCTCCTGCGTCACCTTGCGCCCGTCGCAGTTGCGCAGCACCGATTCGAGCACGATGCGAATGGAGATCGGCAGCCGGGAGATCTTTCCCAGGCCCGCCGCCTCGAGTGCCGCGAGTTGGAAGAAACGCGCGCCAGGCGCGCCGGCGACCGGCAGGTCGCGAAGGCAGTTAAACGGATCGTTGATCGTCATTTGGATTTCCGTGAGCGAATTTGAACATCAAAAACCAAGCCCTTGTCGTCGATGCATTTGCCCGTTCCCTGGCCGCCGGTCAAGCCGAAGAAATCGCAGCGCATCCCGGTGCCGTCGGACGCCTGCAGCAGGGCCTTCGCAACGGCATCGCCGTAGCCACGAACAACCTCCCCGTATGGGCCCCAGCCGTTCCAGCCCCAGGCAGACGCCCCGACATACGTCCCGGAAAGGTCGGGCGTGACCTGTACCCAGGTGCCGGTGTAGATCTTGTCACCGACGACGNNCTCCGGCGCCCAGATCGTGGGCCGTACCGTAGACCAGCTTACCGCTGTCTCGTGGCATCAGCGTGAGATCGTAGTCGATCGCGCACCCGGCCAGGCTGAGCGCCACCGTGAGCAGGACGGAGCGCAATCGGGGTGGATTTGCCTTGTCGTGCATGTCGCATGCTCCGCATCCCAGCGCGCCAAGTGTTGCCGGACCGTTCCCCTCAAAGCACCATGAGATCGACGAACTCATGCACCGGGGTCGTGTCCAGGCGCTTGCCGTCGCCCGCAAGCGCGAGCACCGCCGCCGCCTGCTTTTCCGGGAAAACCCGCGCCAGGTTGGTCCGGAACTTCTCCATGAGAACCGGCATGCCCTCCTTGCGGCGGCGCTTGTGGCCGATGGGGTATTCCACGACCACCTCCTTCAATTTCGTCCCGTCCTGGAACTCGACGGTGAGCGCATTGGCGATCGAGCGCTTCTGCGGGTCATGGTAGTCCTTCGTGAATTGCTTGTCCTCCACGCAGGTGATCTTTTCGCGCAGGCGGTCGATGCGGGGGTCGCGGGCGACCGCATTCTCATAGTCCTGCGCCGTCAGGCGACCGAAGAGAATCGGCACCGCGACCATGTATTGGATGCAGTGATCCCGGTCGGCCGGATTGTGTAAGGGGCCCTTCTTATCGATGACGCGGATGCACGCCTCGTGCGTCCGTATCGCGATCTTGCGGATGTCGTCGGGATTTCGTCCGAGCCGGGTGATTTCCCGGTGCAGTGTCATCGCTGCCTCGACCGCCGTTTGCGAGTGGAACTCCGCCGGAAAGGAGATCTTGAAGAGCACGTTCTCCATGACGTAGCTGCCGTAGGGCCGCTGGAACCGGAACGGCTTGCCGCCGAAGGAAACATCGTAAAAGCCCCAGGTCTTGGCCGTGAGCACCGACGGGTATCCCATCTCGCCCGTGCGGGCGATCAGCGCCAGGCGAACGCCGCGAGAGGTGGCGTCGCCGGCGGCCCAGCTCTTGCGTGATCCCGTGTTGGGCGCATGTCGGTAGGTACGCAGAGACTGGCCGTCCACCCAGGCAAGCGAAAGAGCATTGATGATCTCATCGCGGCTCAGGCCCAGCAAGCGGGACACGACCGCCGTGGTTGCCACCTTGACGAGCACGACGTGATCCAGACCGACCCGGTTGAACGAGTTTTCCAGGGCGACGCACCCCTGGATCTCATGGGCCCGAATCATCGCCTCCAGCACATCGCGTACGCGCAGGGGCGTGCGGCCCGCGGCGACCGCGTTGCGGGACAGCCAGTCGGCACAGGCCAGGATTCCGCCGAGATTGTCGGAGGGGTGGCCCCATTCGGCGGCCAGCCAGGTGTCGTTGAAATCAAGCCAGCGGATCATCGCGCCGATGTTGAAAGCCGCTTGCACCGGATCGAGTTGGAACGGGGTGCCGGGAACCTTGGCCCCGTTCGGCACCACCGTCCCCGGAACGATGGGGCCGAGCAGTTTGGTGCACGCGGGGTATTCGAGCGCCTCGAACCCGCAGCCCAGCGTATCGAGCAGACAGTAGCGCGCGGTCTCGAACGCGGCCCTCGAGGCGATGCGCGTCTTGAGGACGTAGTCGGCGATGTCGACAAGTACCTTGTCGGGCTTCGGGCGGACGTTGCTGATGTGCGAGGACATGACCTTTTATTAGCTCCGGCGCGCGATGGGAACGAATTCGAGATCCTCCGGGCCGACATAGTTGGCGCTGGGCCGGATGATCTTATTGTCGATGCGCTGCTCGATGATGTGGGCGCTCCACCCGGTGGTGCGCGATAGGACGAACAGGGGGGTGAACATCGCCGTCGGTACGCCGAGCATGTGGTAGGAAACTGCGCTGAACCAATCCAGATTCGGAAACATCTTCTTCTGGTTCCACATCACCGCCTCCAGCCGCTCGGCCACGGAAAACAGGCGCATCGACCCCGCATCCTGCGACAGACGGCGCGCCACCTCCTTGATCACGTTGTTGCGCGGATCGGAAACGGTGTACACCGGGTGTCCGAAGCCGATGATCACTTCCTTTTGTTCCAGGCGCCGGCGGATGTCCGCGTCGGCCTCGTCCGGATCGCGATAGCGCGATTGGATCTCAAAGGCGGCCTCGTTGGCGCCGCCGTGCTTGGGGCCGCGCAGGGCGCCGATCGCACCGGAAATTGCCGAGTAGAAATCGGACCCGGTGCCGGCGATGACGCGAGCCGTGAAGGTCGAGGCATTGAACTCGTGCTCGGCATACAGGATCAGCGACGTGTGCATGGCGCGCACCCAATGCTCGCTCGGGGGAACGCCATGGAGCAGGTGCAGGAAGTGACCGCCCACCGAGTCGTCGTTGGTCTCGACCTCGATGCGTCGGCCATTGTGACTGAAGTGGTACCAGTAGAGCAGCATTGAGCCAAAGGACGCGAGCAGGCGATCCGCAATGTCCCGGGCCCCGTCGACCGGGTGACCCTCGCGCTCGGGGAGCACCGTCCCGAGTACCGAGGCACCCGTACGCAGCACGTCCATGGGATGGGCCGACGCGGGCAAGCACTCGAGCGCCGATCGAAGCGTGGCCGGCAGGCCGCGCATCGCGCGCAAGTGCTTCTTGTAGCGAACCAACTCCGCCGATGTCGGCAGATGTTCGTGGATTAGCAGGTGCGCCACCTCTTCGAACTGACAGGCTTCCGCCAGATCGAGAATGTCGTAGCCGCGGTAGTGCAGGTCGTTGCCGGTACGACCAACCGTGCACAGGGCGGTGTTGCCGGCGACCACGCCCGAGAGCGCCACGGACTTCTTGGGCTTGGGCGCGTTGCCGGGGGCTGCGGATTCTTCGGGCATGATGCCTCCGAGAATGTCGTACTGCGTTCGGGGCCTGGTCTGCGCTCGTGGGCCAGCTTCCAGGATTTAGTTCTTCTGCTGCTGGAAAAGCAGATCGAGCTTGCGCTCGAACTCATGGTAGGAAATCACTTCGTACAGTTCTTCGCGCGTTTGCATGGTGTCCAGGACTCCGCGCTGCGTGCCATCGCGCCGGATCGTTTCATACACGCGCTGCGCCGCCTTGTTCATGGCGCGGAACGCCGACAAGGGATACAGCGCCATCGCCACGCCAGCGCTGCGCAACTCCTCCAGCGGGAACAGCGGCGTCTGCCCGAACTCGGTGAGGTTCGCGAGCACCGGCACGGACACGGCGGCAACGAATCTGCGGTAGCTGGCGATATCGCCAACGGCTTCCGCGAAGATCGCATCGGCGCCCGCCGCGACGCAGGCAATCGACCGTTCGATCGCCTGATCAAGGCCTTCGACCGCGATCGCGTCGGTACGGGCAATCACGAAGAACTGGTCATCGGTGCGCGCGTCCACCGCCGCGCGGACGCGGTCGGCCATTTCCGCGACGGGAACGATTTCCTTGTTGGGCCGGTGTCCGCAGCGCTTGGCGCCGACCTGGTCTTCGATGTGCAACGCGGCGGCGCCGAACTTGCACAGGGCCCGAACCGTGCGGGCGATATTGAAGGCGCTCGGCCCGAACCCGGTGTCGACATCGACCAGCAGCGGCGTATCGCAGACATCGGTAATGCGGCGCACGTCGGTGAGCACGTCATCCAGGGTGTTGATGCCCAGGTCGGGCATTCCCAGCGACCCGGCGGCAACACCGCCGCCGGAAAGGTAGAGCGCTTGGTATCCGGCCCTAGTGGCCATCAAGGCATGATTGGCATTGATGACCCCGACGATTTGTAGCGGGCGCTCCTGCGCCAGGGCCGCGCGAAAGCGCGCGCCCGGGGACTTGTTCGACATGTCGGGTGTCCTTCCGAATCAGGTTTTTCGGAGGCTGCTGGGACGGCGGCGTTATCGCCGCATCAACCGAGCAGGTGTTCCACGCCGCGCCGCTCCTCGAGCAATTCGGCCAAGGTCTTATCCAGGTAGGAGCGGGAGAATTCGTCGATCGGCAGATCGGCGACGATCTGGTAGTCGCCGCCCGCGCAGGTGACGGGAAACCCGAAGATGGTCCCAGCCGGAATTCCGTACCTGCCGTCCGAGGCGATCCCCATCGTGGTCCAGTGTCCGGCGGTGCCCCGTACCCAGTCGCGCACATGGCAGATGGCGGCGTTGGCGGCCGAAGCCGCGGACGACAGGCCGCGCGCGTCGATCACCGCCGCGCCGCGCTTGGCNNCAGGCGTCGTCGTTGATGAGCTGGCGCACCGACCGTCCGTCCACGGTGGCGAAGCGGTAGTCGGCGTACATGGTCGTGGAATGGTTGCCCCAGACACACATCTTTTCGATGCTCTGCACCTGACGGCCGATGCGCGCCGCGACTTGCGATACGGCGCGATTGTGATCGAGCCGCATCATGGAAGTGAAGTTGCGCGGCGGCAGGCCCGGCGCCGATTTCATCGCGATGAAGGCATTGGTGTTGGCAGGATTGCCCACGACCAGCACCTTGACATTGCGACTTGCTGCGGCGTCGAGTGCCTTGCCCTGGACCGTGAAGATCTGCGCGTTGGCCGCCAGTAGGTCCTTGCGTTCCATTCCCGGGCCGCGCGGCCGCGCGCCCACGAGCAGGGCGATGTCGACATCGCCAAAGGCGCTGCCGGCATCACTGAAGGCCTGTTGGGAGGCCAGCAGGGGAAAGGCGCAGTCCTCGAGCTCCATCATGACGCCCTTGAGGGCCTTCTGGGCCTTTTCGTCCGGGATCTCCAGCAACTGCAGGGCCACCGGCTGCTCGGGGCCCAGCATCTCGCCCGAGGCAATCCGGAAAAGCAGCGAGTACCCGATTTGGCCGGCTGCGCCAGTGACGGCAACGCGAACGGGGGCAGCGGATTTTGGACTCATCGCGGTTCTCCTGGTGGCGAAAATTGTTCCGGTTTGCGTCGCGCGCGACTCGCGCGCCCCCGAAACTCTCCGAAAAGTGTAATCCCCGGGTTCGCTACGGCAGGATCGTTCCCGAGAACCACTCGAGCGAGCTGCGTCGGCGAGCGAGTATACGTCAACTCATATATAAGACATAAGATTATCTTGCGCTTCGGGCCGGGTTCTGGTTCACTATCGGGAAACGGTACCCCAATTCGTGATGAGCCCCGACTCTCTGCCCGCGAGTGACGCGCCCGGCCGCCGCAAGCGAGGGGCGGTGTACTCCCCTTTATACAAGCAAATCAAGCGCTTGCTGCTGGAGAGCCTGCGTCGCGGCGAGTGGAAACCGGCCGCCGCCATACCGAGTGAACTGGAACTTGCCTCCCGCTTTCAGGTGAGCCAGGGGACCGTGCGCAAGGCGATCGACGAACTGGCGGCCGAGAATTTGCTCGTCCGCCGCCAGGGCAAGGGTACCTATGTCGCGACTCATCATGAACCGCGATCGCAGTACCGCTTTCTGCGCCTGCGGGCTGACGACGGCACGGTGGCAACCGCGCACAGCCGCTTCGTGGATTGCCGCCGGATGCGCGCACCGGCGGAGATCGCGGCGCGGCTGGGGCTCAAGACCGGCGCCAACGTCGTTTTTGTGCGACGCTTGCTGCGCATTGCGTCCGCGCCGGTGGTGCTCGACGAGATTTGGCTGCCCGGGCGCATGTTCCGTGGCCTGAATTTCGAGCGTCTCGCCGCGTATACCGGCCCCCTGTACGGCCTGTTCGAGACCGAGTTCGGAGTTCCGATGATCCGCGCCGATGAGCACCTGCGTGCGGTAGCCGCCGACGAGCGCAGTGCCGGGCTGCTGCAGGTGCCGCCGGGGACCCCGCTGCTGCTCGTCGAGCGCGTCTCCTACACCTACGGCGACCGTCCTGTCGAGGTGCGGCGCGGACTGTGTGTGACACGCGAGCACTACTATCACAACATGCTCACGTGAAGACTCGGTGAAATGGCACCAGGCCCTGTTTTTTCGCCCTGCGCGAATTGCGTCAGAATAGCGACTCGAAGTCGCGATCCGATCGTGGCACCGCTGGCTCAAAACCGACCATGACAAACCCAAATCCCACCCGCCCCGCGCCCCGATCGCCGATCCGCAATATCGGATTCGGAGAGCTGTACCACTACCGTCTGCCGCTTGCCGGCATCGTCTCCATTTTGCATCGCGTGAGCGGCCTGCTGATGTTCCTGCTCCTGCCCGTGCTGCTGTGGCTGTTTGATCTGAGCCTGAGTTCGGAGCGCAGTTTTGATCGCCTGGTAGAGCTCTCCCAGGGCTGGGTCACCCGGATCGTGTTGCTCGGGCTGGGTTGGGCCCTGCTGCACCACCTGTGTGCCGGCGTGCGTTTCCTGCTGCTCGACCTGCACCTGGGCACCGAACGGCTCGCGGCGTACAGAAGCTCCTTGGCGGTATTCGCCGTGAGCGTGCCACTGACCCTGGTTCTTGCCCTGTTTGTTTTTGGAGTGCTCTGATGTCCATTGGCTCGCGACGCGTACTGGTCGGTGCGCACTACGGATTGCGTGACTGGCTGATCCAGCGCGTCACAGCGGTGGTAATGATCGTCTTTATCGCCATGGTGGTGTGGTCTTTGGCGATGGCCGGGGCGCTCGACTACGACTCTTGGTCGCGGGTTTTCGCGCCCGTGCCGATGAAGCTCGCCACGGTGATCGCGGTCCTGGCCCTGTGCTACCACGCCTGGATCGGCGTGCGCGACATCTGGATGGACTACGTAAAGCCGGCGGGCCTGCGCCTTGCATTGCACGTCGGGGCGATTCTCTGGCTGCTGTATTGCCTGGCCTGGTCCGTGCAAATCCTGTGGAGCGTCTGAATATCATGGACCTGGCACGCCGTCGGTTTGATGCGGTCATCGTCGGGGCGGGGGGCGCCGGGATGCGCTGCTCGTTGCAGCTGGCGCGCGCGGGTTTGAGCGTGGCGGTACTTTCCAAGGTCTTCCCGACGCGTTCGCACACGGTCGCGGCCCAGGGAGGGATCGGCGCTTCGCTGGGCAACATGACCGAGGATCAATGGCTGTGGCACATGTTCGATACCGTCAAGGGATCGGACTACCTAGGCGATCAGGATGCCATAGAGTTCATGTGCCGCGAGGCCGCCGAAGCCGTGTATGAACTCGAGCACCTGGGCATGCCCTTTGATCGCAATGCCGACGGCACGATCTACCAGCGGCCCTTCGGGGGGCACTCGGCGAACTTCGGCGAAAAGCCGGTTCCGCGCGCCTGCGCGGCAGCCGATCGTACGGGCCACGCGCTGTTGCACACGCTGTACCAGTGCAACGTCGCGGCACGGACCCAGTTTTTCGTCGAGTACATGGCGCTCGACTTGGTGCGCGACGCCGACGGGGACTGCGTCGGAGTGATTGCGCTGGAGATGGAAACCGGCTTGCCCGTGCTGCTGGAGAGCAAGGTCACGGTGCTCGCTACCGGCGGCGCTGGCCGCATATTTGCGGCATCGACCAACGCCTACATCAATACGGGCGACGGGCTCGGGATGGTGGCGCGCGCCGGTCTGCCACTGCAGGACATGGAGTTTTGGCAGTTCCACCCAACCGGCGTGGCGGGCGCCGGGGTGCTGATCACCGAGGGGGTGCGCGGCGAGGGGGGCATTTTGCTCAACTCGCGCGGCGAGCGGTTCATGGAGCGCTATGCGCCCACCCTCAAGGACCTTGCGCCGCGCGACTTCGTGTCGCGCTCCATGGACCAGGAGATCAAGGAGGGGCGCGGCTGTGGACCGGAGCACGATCACGTCATGCTCAAACTCGATCACCTGGGCGCGGAAACGATCATGAAACGCCTGCCCTCGATCCGCGAAATCTCCATGAAGTTCGCCAATGTCGATCCGATTCGCGAACCGATCCCCGTGGTGCCCACCATCCACTACCAGATGGGCGGAATTCCATCCAATTTCCACGGGCAGGTGGTCGCGCCCCGGGACGGAGCGCCGGAGGCGATCGTCGGCGGGCTGTACGCGATCGGCGAGTGCTCCTGCGTCTCGGTGCACGGCGCCAATCGTCTGGGAACCAACTCCCTACTCGACCTAATCGTCTTTGGACGGGCCGCCGGCAACCATATCGCGGCCGCGCTGGCGCAAGGTGGCGCCCACAAGCCCGCGCCGCGCGATGCGGGCGAGCAGACGCTGGCGCGGCTGGCGGAGCTGGATGCGCGTTCAGGGGGCGAGCGAACGCACGACGTCGCCGGCGACCTGCGCCGTACGATGCAGGCGCACTGCGGGGTATTTCGCACCGCTGCGCTGCTGGACGAAGGGGTGCGCAAGGTGGCCGTTCTGGCCGAGCGCGCGCAGCGCGTCGCCATCAACGACAAGTCGCGGATCTTCAATACGGCACGGGTGGAGGCGATCGAGCTGTCCAATCTGGTGGCCGCGGCGCAGGCGACGATCGAATCGGCGCGGGCGCGGACGGAGAGCCGCGGCGCGCACGCGCGCGACGACTTTCCGCAGCGCGATGATGCCAACTGGATCAAGCACACGCTGTGGTATTCGGGAGGTCGGGCCCTGGAATACAAGCCCGTGCACCTCAAGCCGCTGACCGTCGCGACCTTCGAGCCGAAGAAGCGCACGTTTTGAAGGATCGACAAGGATGAACGCTACGAGCCCTGTTCCCCGCCCGGCCCCGTCGGTGGACGCGGGCACGGCCCGGTTCCGCATCTATCGCTACGATCCGGAGCAGGACCGCAAGCCGCACATGCAGGACGTCGAGGTGCGCCTGCATGCGCACGACAAGATGCTGCTCGACGCGCTCATGCGGGTCAAGGCGGATGTCGATGACAGCCTGTCGTTTCGCCGCTCCTGCCGCGAAGGGGTGTGCGGTTCCGACGCCATGAATATCAACGGTCGCAACGGGCTGGCATGCATCACGAATTTGCGCGAGCTCAAGCAGCCGATCGTGCTGCGGCCGCTGCCGGGTCTGCCCGTGGTTCGCGATCTGATCGTCGACATGACCGACTTCTTTAATCAGTACCACTCTATCAAGCCCTACCTGATCAACCACAGCGCGCCGCCCGAAAAGGAGCGGCTCCAATCGCCGCTGCAGCGCGACGAGCTCGACGGACTGTACGAGTGCATCCTGTGTGCCTGTTGTTCCACGTCCTGTCCGAGTTTTTGGTGGAACCCGGACAAGTTTGTCGGTCCGGCAGGACTGTTGCAAGCCTACCGCTTCATTGCCGACAGCCGCGACCAGGCGGGCACCGAGCGGCTCGACAATCTCATGGACCCGTACCGGCTATTCCGCTGCCATA
>OKRD01000023.1 GCA_900290335.1 Burkholderiales bacterium
CGATCTCCTCGACTGCCGCAATGAATCGCAGCAGCGCGTGGAAGGAGCGTATGTCAATAACTACCTTGGCGGGGCAAATCGCATAGTGGTTCCAAGCTGCGCGATATTGACTTCGTGCCTAGATGCTCGCGGGTATACGGTTGACCCCAACGGAAGCCTCACTGCCCCGAACGACCTGGGTGTCAATTGCCGTTGATCAAGTGGCCGCAATGATCGCTACCGCACCCATGAATCGTCGGCTTCCGGTTCCGGATCTAGCAGCGCGAAGTTTAACTTCGTAGCCCCGGATGACCGCTGTCTGGAAGTTATGCGAAGGTCCGCAGCGGGCCGACAGCGCCGGTACGCCTCGCATGTAGCCCGAAGGATTGCTCGGAGCGTCTAGGAGCGCGGGACGGAAAGGCCGTGGCGCGGCGTGGCCTGGCGCGGTGCCAAGCGCCTTGATGTCAAGGCGTGCATCGTACCGGCAAGCAAGGCGAGCGCGCCCAGCGTCAACTATCTTGACGTTTCGACCAGTCAGGATAGTTGTTGACGGCCAGAGAGGGACATTCCGGGGAAAATGGCTGGGGTCCCTGAAAATCAAGCAGTGGCGCGGATCTTGACAGAACTCGTCGCGCGTTTCCTGCTGGACTGCGCGCGTCCGTCACTTGGACTATTCCTTCGCGGGTCAAATTAACCCCTTCCTCGGAGAAGTGTCGCGTCGATGACCACGTTCCAGCATCTTCTCGAAGCTTCTATTGTTGGAACTCGGCCCCCCAAGCTGCGGCCTTGGAATCCGCCTTCGCACAAAGGAGGATCGTGCCCCCTTAAATTGAATTAGCTCTGGTGCCCCGGGCCGGACTCGAACCGGCACGCCCCCTTTCGGGAAAAGCGGCGGATTTTAAGTCCGCTGTGTCTACCGATTTCACCACCGGGGCAAGGCGTGCAGTTTAAACTGGGGCAGCGCGGTTCGCGACCTAGCGCGACTGTGGCGAAAGACGTACGAGAACCGGTCAACGCTGCCCCGAGGCAGACCCAAGCGCCGCGAGTTCGCTTGTGCGCTGCGCCCATGCCGGCGTAACGGGGCGCCTGCTATCGTACGGCGCGGTGCCCGCTTGTGAACGACAGCGCTTCGAACCCCGCGATCACATCGAACAGCTCCTCGTCGATGCCAGTCTGACGCAAACGCTGAAACGTCCGGTGCAACCGCTCCAGCAGCTCGTCGATGTTTCTATCGGCGCGCTCCATTGCCGCCAGGCGGCTGGCGTTCTCGCTTGCGAGGGATTCTGCACAGGCCCCGAAAAGCGAGATGAACAGATATTCGCGGATGAGCGCTCGCAAGGTCGAGGTGCGCCCACCCAGGACCTGCGGCAGATTCTTCGTTGGNNGAGCCTGCGGCGCCAGCTCTCGTCGAGCGGCAGCAGCTGCCGGCCGACGGGCGCGTAAATGGCCCCGGCCTTGGGGCTGTTATAAAAAAGGTGCAGCTCCCGGACTGCGCCCTGGCGCAGTCCCAGTTCGCTCTGCACGAGAATCTGCCCGACCAGCGGCGCAATGGTCTGGATCGAATTGGGGACGGGGAACAGCCCCCGCAGCGGGATTCCCGCCTGCGCCAGACGAGCATGGACATGCTCGCCGACCGCCCAAACCTGCGCCTCGCCGGGCATCGCCGCGAGGGCTTTTACGGCGTAATCGGCCACGGCCTCGTTGAACTGGCCGACGAGTCCCTGATCGGAACCGTAGACGATGGCGCCAGTGGCACCAGCATCTGCTTGGCCATTGTGCTCGGCCATCAAGGTCGCTGGCGCGCCTTGCCGAACGCATGCAGCCAATCCCAGTTCCACGGCGCGGTAGTAGTCGGCCAAGGCGCGCACCGCTTTCTCGTATTGGCCAATGCTCGAGGCCGCAAGGGCCTTCATGGTCCGGACCACGGAGTGGAGGTCCTCGGCGCTGCTGATCTTGCGGCGCATGCTCGCCAAGCTGTTGCTCAAGACTTCTCCCTTCGCGGTGCGCTTCGTGTTGCTCGGGTGTCGGCGACGGGCCGCGGCCCCGGCAGGCGATCAGACCCGTCCCCGAAGGGCGCGAGCGCTTTGCGGGCGAATTCGATGATGATCTTTCGCTGCTCTGCGCTCAGTGCTGCCCCGGCTTCAAATTGCCGGCACACGGAGTCGGGGATGTCCGCGGTCGCCTCGCGCACCGCGTGTTCGGCCTGCGTCATTTGGTCGATCGCCACGGCGTCGAACAGTCCCTCGGTCAACGCCAGCAGCACGGTGATTTGCGCGGCAACCGGCAGTGGGGTGAATTCGGGCTGCTTGAGGCACGCGCGAATTCGCCGCCCGTGTTCGAGGATTTTTCGGGAGATCGTGTCGAGGCGAGCGCCGAATCGGGCAAATGTCTCGAGTTCCTCAAATTGCGCGTAGGCGAGCTTGAGGTCGCCGGCGACCGCGCGGAAGGCAGCTCCTTGCGCCTTGCCGCCAACGCGAGACACCGATTTGCCAACGTCGACGGCGGGCAGAACGCCCATTTCGAACAGGGAAGGCGAAACGTAGATTTGCCCGTCCGTGATGGAAATCAGGTTGGTGGGGATGTAGGAAGAAATGTCCTGCGCCTCGGTCTCGATGATCGGCAGCGCGGTCAGCGACCCGCCGCCCAGCTCCGGGAGCAAGTGCGTGGAGCGCTCCAGCAGCCGTGCGTGGATGTAGAAGATGTCGCCCGGAAAGGCTTCTCGCCCCGGCGGTCGCCGCAGCAGCAAGGAGAGCTCGCGGTAGGCGCGGGCGTGCTGGGTGAGGTCGTCGTAGACGATCAGCACGTCGCGGCCGGCTTCCATGAAGTGCTCGGCGATGCTGGTCGCGGCATACGGGGCGATGTAGGCCAGTCCCGGCGGGTCGCTGCCCTCGGTCACGATGACGGTGGTGTAATCCATTGCACCTTTTTCGCGCAAGGTGGCAATGACCTTGGCCATGCCGGAAGGGCGCTGACCGATGGCGCAGTAGACGCACACGACACCGCGGCCCCGCTGGTTGAGGATGGTGTCGACGGCAATGGCGGTCTTGCCGGTGTGGCGATCGCCCAGAATCAACTCGCGCTGGCCGCGCCCGATCGGAATCAGGGCGTCGATGACCTTGAGCCCGGTCTGCAGGGGAACGGTGACGGGCGCGCGGTCCATGATCGGCGCGGCCGGGCGCTCGATCGGCAGGCGCTCGCTGGTGATCAGCGCTCTCTTGCCATCGAGCGGCCGACCGAGCGGGTCGATGACGCGTCCGAGCAGTGCCTCGCCCACGGCCACGTCCATCACCCGACCCGTGCGCTGGACCTCGTCGCCGGCGCGCAGGTGCCAGTATTCGCTCAGCAGCACGACGCCGATTTCATCCTCGTCGACGTTGAATGCGATGCCGAATGCACCACCGGGAAATTCGAGAAGCTCCTCAAACCCGACTCCGGGGAGCCCGCAGATCTTGGCGATGCCGGTCGAAACCATCGTGACCGTGCCGACCTCGCGCACCGCCAGTTGCGGCGCAAGGCTCTCGCGCATTTGGTGCATGCCCGCAAACACGCGGTCGAAGGAGCCCACCAGGGCGGGCGGTGCGTTGCTCATCGCTTCTTTTCCTCGGGCTGCGGCGCCTCGGACGACGCAGCCGACTGCGCCTGCGGTGTACCCTCGTCACGCAGCAGTTCGCCTAGGCGCTTTTCCATCAACAGCAGGTAATCGTTGATGCTCCAGGCAAGCTTTTGTCCATTGACGGAGAGTTCGATCCCGCTGATCAGGACCGGGTCCGTCTCGAAGTCAACGGCCACGGTCGTCGAGAGCGTTTCGTTGAGCGCATCTTGCAACGACTGGCGCTGCTCGGGCGGCAAGGCGAGGGCGCTGCGTACGCGCACCGGTTCGCCCGAAGTGCGCACGGCGCCGGCGAGGCGCTCCTTGGCCTCGTCGTCGAGTATCCGCAGGCGCCGCGCGAGCACCTCGCACATGCGCTCTTCCAGGCTTGCTCCGGCCAAGTCCACGAGCGCTTTGCGGGCAATGGCGAACACCTCCTCGCGGGTGCGGCGCAGGACGGATTGATCGAGCTCGCGGGCCTCCCTTTCCAGCGCCTGCCGGCGCTGGGCCAGCAAGGCCTCAGCCGCTCGCCGCGCTTCGTCGAGCAGGCGCTGGCGCTCGGCGCTTGCCTCGTCCGCCGCTGCGCTCAGGAGCGCGCCGCGCTGCTGGGCGAACTCCTCGTTCTTGCGCAGGAGCTCGTCTCGTTCCTGCTGGGCTTGGGCCCGTTTCGCAATGGCGTCGGCCGTTTGCGCGGCGATCCGCTTCTCGCGCGCGTCGACCGCGTCCAGGATGGGCTGGTAGAGGTAGCGCTTGAGCAGCCACACCAAGATGAGGAAGTTGAGCGCTTGCGCACCGACGGTGAACCAATCGATGAGCATGACCTACTTCCCGGGGAGCGGGGCAATTACGTGACTCCAGAACGGATTGGCGAAAAGCAAAATCATCGAAACCACGAAGCAATAAATGGCGCAGGACTCGATCATCGCCAGGCCGACGAACAAGGTCCGGGTTATGGTCGGGGAAGCGTCGGGCTGCTGGGCCAGCGCGCTGAGCGCGGTCGCTACTGCGCGCCCTTCGGCTAGTGCAGGGCCCATGCAGCCAAAGCCGGTCGCGAGCGCAGCGCCGATAATCGACGCCACTGCGACGATCGTCATGTTATCCATAGTGACAGTGCCTCATCTGGTTGGTGGCCTTGGAGCTCAAGGACCGGGCGCCGGCCCGGTCTCGGGCTCATCGGTGTGGGTGGCGGCCGCGATGTACACCGCGGCCAAAATGCTGAATATGTAGGCCTGCACCATGCCGGTAAGCAAGCCCAACGCCGTCATCACGATCGGAAAGACGAAGGGCGTGACGGTCAACAAGATGCCGATGATCATGGCTCCGCTCATCATGTTGCCGAACAGGCGCACCGCCAGGGCCAGCGTGCGGGATAGCTCGCTGATGATGTTAAATGGCAGCATGAGGAGCGTGGGCTCGAGGTAGGACCTGAGGTAACCGGCCAGGCCACGGTCCGCGATGCCGTACAGCGGCACGGCGATCAACACGCACAACGCCAGCGCGGCGGTGGTCGAAAGCGAGCCCGTGGGCGGCTGGTAGCCCGGGATGATGGTGCAAGCGCTCGCCAGGGCGACAAACAGGAAGAGGGTTCCGAGAAAACCCAGATACTTCCTCGGTTGCCTCAGACCGACCTCTTCGATCTGCTGGACGATCGCCAGGACCACGATTTCCAACAGGTTCTGCCAGCGGGACCGAGTGGCGTCGGTGGAGAGCTTGCGCGTGATGAGGCGCGAGCCCAGTACCAGCACCAGCATCAGTGCCCAGGTAAAGGCGATCGTGGCATTGATCTTCCAGAAGCCGTGCTGCCAGAAGATCACGTCGTCGGGACTAAGGTGCATGGTTTGCCTCCAGTGCCCGACGAACCTTACTTGCATCGAGCGGCCGATGCCACCACATGGCGATGGCCTGCGCGACCAAGAAGCCGAGCAGACAGGCCAGCAGCCGCTGCCAATCACCGCGCCCGACGGCAACAAGGCCGGCCAGGACTATGCACACCCGCAGCAGCAGGCTGCCGGCAAACCAAAGCGCCGGCCAGCGCGAGGCCACCGCCTTGCGGGTCGTCCACCACAGGCCCCCAAAGAAGATTGCGCCTAGCAGCAGCCCCATCGCCCACGCCAAGGCCAGCATCAAGGCTTCATGCATCGATATCCTCATGCTCCTTGCGCAAGGCCCGGTCTTCCTTGGCGACCCAATGCCATGCGGTGAAGCAGCCCAGCGTCAGCCCGGCGATGAGCAGCGCCAGTGTCCAGGAATGCGCGCCCGGATGATGGGCGTCGAGCCAAAGCCCAAGCGCCGCGCCCAGCAAGGTGGGGACCGCCACCGACCAGCCGATGATTCCCATCATTCCCAGACCAAACCATAGGCCGGGCGCCGGGTTGCGCCGCACCTTGAGCTTGCGCGCTGCCTTCGCGCCGACCTGCTCGGCGAGCGTCGATTCGCTCCTGGCGATCTTCTCGGGCTCGTCATTCATGCTGGAATGCTGCCAGGCGCCGCAAAAATCCCGCTTCCAATCGTGCCATGACAATACGCAGGCTGCGCTCGTCCTCGTCCAGGGCAGAGAACTCCCGCTCCACGGTGGAGCGCAGCTGGGCAAGGTCCGTTCCGCTCAGTGCGCGGCGCACCGACACGAGTACGTCGGGGCCCGTCTTGACCAGCGTCCCTTCATCCACGGCAACAAAAACCTCCCCTTCGGCCCGCGTCTCATAGGTCAGAATTCCTGGCGCTAGTGTCGCCGCGCAATCGAGCCGGTGCGGCAAGATCCCAAACGATCCCTGGTGGGTCTCCGCGACAATGCGCAATACCTCGGTCTTCTCGGCGAAGACCTGAAACGGCAGAAGAATCTTA
>OKRD01000080.1 GCA_900290335.1 Burkholderiales bacterium
CCCCGTCTGCGGATGGACGCGGATGATCGGATGGAACACCGGGTTCCAGTCGCGGTCTTCCTGATTCAGCAATTCCTGCTTCTTGCCGCGTCCGCCATAGGTGAAGGCACCCATCCGTCCTTCCAGCCGCTGCTTCAGGCGTTCCGGCAACGCATCGTGCGCGGCGTAGGCGCTGGCGAACAGCGTGTCGCCGCCGGTGTTGGGAATCGCCACCGCGTAGAGCTGGGTCGCCTTGAACGGCTCGGCGTCGTAGGCACCGTCGGTGTGCCAGCCCTCGGCGCCGCGCCGGTAGATCGCCTCGTTCAGTTTGCCGTCGGCGTCGAACTTGTTGGCGCCGAGCATGGTGATCTCGGGGTGGTCTGGGTGGCGCGTGCTCTTGGACGGATGCGGCACGACGATGCCGAAGCGGCGGCTGTAGCGCAGGAATTCCTCAATCGTCAGTTCCTGGTCGCGCACCACCAGGACGTTGTGGTCGAGCCACGCCCGGTAGATCGGCGCGAAGCCGGTATCGTCCAGCGTCTTCACGTCGATGCCGGTCACCTCGACGCCAATCCGCGGTCCGATGCGACGGATCTCAACCATTGCCGCGCTCCTCCTTCTTCGTCGGGCCGCCGTGCCGGGCAATGAAGTCTAGCGTCGCCTCGGCCGCGCTGTCGGCATGCGTCGCGGCAACGTGATAGGAATTGCCGGGCAGCACCAGCAGCTCGGACCCGGCGATCTGCTGCTGCCAGGCACGCGTTTCCTCGACCGTACCAAGCCCGCTTTGCTCCGTGGTGATCACCAGCGTCGGGCAGGCGATCTTCGGCAGGTCCGCCCTGATGTCGGCACAGGCGATGGTGCCCATGAAACCGAGCTGGGTGGAGACCGCGGTGCGGCCCATGAAATTGGCCCACCACTCGACGCCCTTGGGAGGGAAGGCGCTGCCGAGCCGGCTGCCCATGTTCTGTCGCGCCCAGTATTCGACGCCGTGCGTCTCGAAATCGCGGATCAGTTCCGGCACGCGCTCGGCGGCGCCGACCCGCAAAGGGGGCGGCGTGCCAACGACGGTGAGCGTGATGACTCGCTCCGTCCGGCGCGCGGCAAAGGCGCGGGCGATCGTGCCGCCGATCTTGGCGCCGACAAGATGGAAGCGCTCGACGCCGAGATGGTCCAGCAACGCGCAGAAATCCTCGACCAGCCGGTCGAGGCTCCAGGGATAGTCGCTCGGCATCGCGGCCGATGCACCGAAGCCACGCATGTCGGGCCGCACCACGCGGTAATGCCGAGCCAATTTCGGAACCCAGGCATACCAGGCAAGACCGCTCTCCGCATTGCCGTGCAGCATCAGTATCGTCTGCGGCTGCAGCCAGGGATCAGTGAAGTCATCGACACGGTAGTGCATGTCGAGATCGGGGGATACGCGGTAACTCGCCATTTTAACCATGTCCTTCCTCCCTCCAGCGCAGCATCAGCCGCTCGCTTTGCTTGAGCAGTTCGTGCAGGCCGGTCGCGATGATCATGAGCACGAAAAGCGCGGCGAACACGCCGGCGGTGTCGTATTGCCCGGCTGCTGCCTCGATCAGGTAGCCGAGTCCCTTGTTGGATGCCATCATCTCGCCCACCACGGCGCCAATCAGCGCATACGGCACCGAACTCTTCATGCCGGTGAAGATCCAGATCAGCGCCGAGGGAAGAATCACCTTGCGGATGATCTGGTTGCGCCGCGCGCCCATCAGGCGCAGCACGTCGACCAGCTCGGCTTCGACCGCCAGCACGCCCGCATAGGTGTTGTAGAACACCAGGAAGAACACGACGAAGGTCGCCAGCACCACTTTCGAGGTGAGCCCGACGCCGAACCAGAGAATGAACAATGGCGCCAGCGCGATCTTCGGCAGACTGTAGAACGCGACGATGAACGGATCGAGCACGGCGGCCAGGCGGCGGTTCAGTCCCAGGGCCAGTCCGACCATTACGCCCGAGACCGCGCCGAAGGCGAAACCGAGCACTGTCTCGGTCAGTGTCACCTCGACATGCAGCCAGAGCTGGCCGGTGGCGATCCACTCGCCGAGCCGGCTCCAGATCTCCGAAGGGCTGGAGATCCAGAACGGCTTGATGAGCCGTCCGCTGGAAAACTCCCAGAGCGCTAGCCCAACGATGACGATTGCAACGCGCCAGGCCAGCACGCTGAGGATCCGGCTGCGCGCGGCCGGCGGCTGCGCCGCGATCTCCGGCCCCCGCAGTTCGACGGGGCCGGCGGCCTGTGTGGTATCCGCCTCGGACATCGCTCAGTTCACCATGACGTCACCGCGGACGCTCGCCTCCAGATAAGACCATAAGCGATCGTGCAGCGCACCGAATTGTGGATCGAAGCGGATGCGGAACACATCGCGCGGCCGGGGCAGATCGACCGTTTCGATCGCCTTGATACGACCGGGACGCGCGGAGAAGACCGCGACACGATCCGCCAACGTCAAAGCCTCGGCGAGATCGTGGGTGACGAACACCATCGTCTTGCGCGTGCCGGTCCACAGCTTCAGCAGCTCGTCGTGCATCACCAGGCGGAGCTGCGCGTCCAGTGCGCCGAACGGCTCGTCCATCAGGATGGTTTCCGGCTCGTAGGCAAGCGTGCGCGCGAGGCAGGCGCGCCGGCGCATGCCGCCCGAGAGCTGCGCCGGATAGGATTTCTCGAAGCCGGCGAGGCCGATGCGGGCAAGCCAGGCATGTGCCACCTTATGCCGCTGCGCGCGCGACTGGCCGCGCAGTTCCAGCGCCATCGCCACGTTGTCTTCGACCGTCCGCCAGGGCAGCAGCGTGTCGCGTTGCGTCAGATAGCCGACATCGGTGTTGGGGATCGGCACCGGTGCGCCGCGATAGAACACCTGGCCGCTGGTGGGTGCCAGCAGGCCGGCCGCCATGTTCAGCAGGGTCGATTTGCCGCAGCCACTTGGGCCCACGACGGCAAGGAACTCGCCGGCGCGCACCGTCAGGTTCACCTGCTCGCAGGCGGTCACCACACCGGCGCGGCTGGAAAACCGGCGGCCGACCTCGCGATATTCGATCAGCGGTTCGTCGCTCAATGCGCGAGTTCCTGTCGCGCCTTGCGCACGAAGGACGCATCGACCGCCTGATCGTACGGCACCGGCGCGGCGATGTTGGCCGGCAGCACCGACTTCTCGAATTCCAGCTCTTTTCGATAACTCTCCTCGGTGATGTCGGCATCCTTGGGAAACGCCGGCAGATATGTCGTCCACGCCGCATCGTAGGTCGCGTCGTCCATTTCCTTCATGAAGGGCCGGGTGGCGCGTTTCGCGGCGTCCGGATCGCGCGCGATCAGCAGCGTGGCGCGGGTGA
>OKRD01000081.1:0-702 GCA_900290335.1 Burkholderiales bacterium
GAACCCTGCCTGCGCATCCAGCGCGACCCCTCGCTCGCCTACGACTACACCACCAAGGGCAACCTCGTCGCGGTGATCTCCAACGGCACCGCCGTGCTCGGCCTCGGCAATCTTGGCGCGGTGGCAGCCAAGCCGGTGATGGAAGGCAAGGTCGCGCTGTTCAAGCGTTTCGCCGACGTCGACGGCATCGACCTCGAGATCGGCACCGAGGACGTCGACGAATTCGTCAACGCCGTGCGCTTCCTCGGCCCCGGCTTCGGCGGCATCAACCTGGAGGACATCAAGGCGCCCGAGTGCTTCGTCATCGAACAGCGGCTGCGCGAGCTGATGGACATCCCGGTGTTCCATGACGACCAGCACGGCACCGCCATCGTTGCCGTCGCGGGACTGCTCAATGCCTGCCACCTCACGGGACGCGAGCTGCGCGACACGCGCCTGGTGGTGAACGGCGCCGGCTCCGCCGGCATCGCCTGCGTCGAGCTGCTGAAGGCGATGGGCATGCGCGCGGAGCACATCGTGCTGTGCGACACCAAGGGCGTGATCTTCCAGGGCCGCACCGAGGGGATGAACCAGTGGAAATCGGCGCACGCCGCCGTCACCAAGGCGCGCACCCTGGCCGAGGCGCTGGAAGGCGCCGACGTGTGCTTCGGCCTGTCGGTGAAGGGCGCGGTGACGCAGGACATGGTCCGCGGCATGGCGGAC
>OKRD01000081.1:712-965 GCA_900290335.1 Burkholderiales bacterium
CGACTATCCGAACCAGGTCAACAACGTGCTCGGCTTTCCCTACATCTTCCGCGGCGCGTTCGATGTGCGCGCCTCCACCATCAACGAGGCGATGAAGATCGCCGCCGCCGAGGCACTGGCCAACCTGGCGCGCGAGGACGTGCCGGACGAGGTGCATACCGCATCGACCGGGCGGCGCGTCTCCTTCGGTCCCGACTACATCATTCCGAACGCGTTCGATCCGCGGCTGATCTCCTGGGTGCCGCCGGCGGTG
>OKRD01000115.1 GCA_900290335.1 Burkholderiales bacterium
TGGTAGTGGAGCCGGAACTCGCCCCTGGCCAGGGCCGACCGGATGCCCGATATCAGGTGCAGCATCTCGACGACACTGCTGTTCATCTCGGCATAGATTGTGACCGGACTCTTTGGCCCGATACATCGCCAAGTCGGCGTTCTTCAGCAGGGTATCGAAGTCCAGGCCATTTTCCGGATACAACGCGATGCCCAGTGAGCAGGTAACCGATATCTCGAGGCCCTTCACCTCGAACGGCGCACCGAGGGACTCGATGATCTTGACGGTCGTCGTCGCGACGGTTTCCCCGTCAGACAGTCCGTCCATTACGATCAAGAATTCGTCGCCGCCTTGCCGGCTGACGGTGTCGCTGGCGCGTACCGCGTGGGCGATTCGGACGGCTACATCGCGCAGTAGCAGGTCGCCGGTCGCATGGCCCAGCGAGTCGTTTACGGTCTTGAAATCATCCAGGTCTAGAAAGATGAGAGCCACGCCTTGCTTGTTACGCCGGGCGAGCGCCACGGCCTGTTCGAATCGATCGCGTGCTAACGCGCGATTGGGCAAACCCGTCAGAGCGTCGTGATGGGCCAGAGCGTCGATCCGGGCATGGGACTCGCGAATGCGCTCGTTTTCGGCTTTCAGGCGAAGCAGTGCCTCCCGTAGATCGGTGGCCAACAGCCAGACAAAGAATGCGTTCATCGATAGGATTGCCAGAACCAGGACCAGTAAGGGTGGCGTCACCGGCGCCAATACATTGACATGCCAGCCCTGCAGGTTTGCGGCAACAATTGCGGTCAGAACGGCAAACATGAAGGCCAGGATCGCCAAGAAGACCCGACGCGTACCAAACATGCTGGCAAGTAGCAGGATTGCGGGAAACGCGGTAANNTCACCGACAGCGTGAGGGTGCCGAGCATGAGTGCAGCGGCGCGCTGTTCGCGGCCCTTGCGCGCAAGCCACAAGGCCAACAGCAGCAGGCCCAACGTTGCTAGCCCGACGAGTGCGCTATGCCAAGCCCCGACCCAGATGCCCAGCAAGGTGGCCAAGGCAAAAAAGCACGAAGCGGCGCCAAGCATCTGCTGCAGCCGATGTGGCTGCAATACCAGACCCGTGGTGGTGATCGGTGCGGCAGCTCCGGAGCCCGGCCCCACCGTCACTGCTGGCTCCGAACCAAGTTCATCTGGGGCATCGCCTTCGGCCATTTCGCTCTGACTCCGCTATGCGTATTTCCCCAACGCCGCCGCCTTCCCCAATTCCGCCCGCGATGGGACAGGAAATGGGCCTTTTGTGCGCATTTTGCCAGCGCCTAAAATACACAAAGATTCTTGGCTTGATGCCTCGGCAGAGAGGAAATTCGTCTGCCCATTTACGCGTTTGAGCACTCGTGGCGGCTCGGTATCGAGAATACGACCGCTAGGCGCAGCGATCGCTGGCGCACCTTTCAAGGGAAACTGCGGCTTCGACTTCCCTCCCGTCTGGCGCAGGGCGCCCCGATGCATGGAGGCGAGTCGCCGGTGCTCTATGCGCTTTGGCCTCGCGCTGCTTGGTCCCGGGCTAGGCAATCGCCGGCGGAAGTTGCTGCGCGCGGACCGCCGCGATGCGCCCGGCGCGCGCTGAGACTGCGCAAACCGGTGCCGTCCCCGGTGGACTTTGCCTTGCGGCCACTAGCCAATACCAGACCTCGACTCACTTTCCGAAGCGATAGACGAGGCCAACGCTGGCGTAGTGATTTGACACACACTCCGCAAGCGGACTGTGGGCGGCGTCGCCGAACAGGCGCCGCGACTCCATGCTGCCAACCACGGCCCATTCCTTGCTGAGGTCGACCGACGCGAGAAGCCCGAAGCGTGCGAACAACCAGCCGCTCCCCGCACTAAAGGCCGGCAGTCCCGTGACCGTGGACTCGAGCGGTGTGATGCCGTACAAGGAGTCGGCTGACTTGGCGTCGGCCCAAGTCACCTGTGCATATACCCCTGCCGAGACGGGCCCGGCGCCGAACACGCCTGCGCTTGGCCGCAGATCGATCTGGGCGCCTCGGTTCAAATCCGTATGCTGCCGCAGGCGAACCAGCAGCGTGACCGGCATCGGACCAAACATGTGGTCCCACTCGGCTTGCAGGCCGACCGAGGCCCCGCGGTCGACGTCCGGGACGTCATGACTCTCGAGAAATTGGGATTCGCTCGTCTTGCGCCCGGGCTCGTACGCAATCTGTGCGCCCGCGTGGAGCCCCGGCGCCAGCGCCATCCAGGCACCGGCCTCGAGCACGTCTTGGGTCGTGCGCACGAACCACGGCTCGCCCAGGTACCGGACTACCGGGACGAACTCCAGCACCTGCGAGTTTGACCCATCGTACGCCGGCCGAGAAATTACCCCGGGGCCGAGAATCGTCTCGTTGGAGAGTTCCGCCAGCGCGACCATCGGCAGGAGCAAGCAAAGCGCGAATGTCGCGGATCGGATTTGTGTCCAATGCGCTGTCGGTGCCGGCCGGGAAATGCTCATCCTGGATGGTACCGGTGCGGCCGCAGCGGTTGCACTACGCCGCCACCGGCGAGCACTCGCCCATCAGTCCCGACAACACTTCTGGCGACGCCGTTGGCCTCCGGGAGAGCGGTCACTGGATGCCCGGCTTACCGCTTGATTCGCGAGATCTTTGTACCTTCGATGCTCAGACTTGCCATCAGTCCCTGCTGGTCGAAGATGAATGCATAGGCGTCGTCCTGCAAGGTAGTCGACGAGAGGTTCTTGGCGACGCCCTCATTGACCAAAACCACGGTAGGCCCGACTCCGATTTCCCATCCTTTTGATTTTTCGAGGTAGGAAACCGCACTGTCGTTCATGAGAAACACCACGTAGCCGTAAGACTGCGCGCCGGCCTGCAGGCCCCAGGATCCGCTGACCGAGTTGTAGTAGTCGACGACTTTGGAATCCACCATCAATACGCCCTCGCCGTAGCCACCTCCGAAAATCAGCCCAGCCTTGATGATGTTCGGAAAGACCAGCACCGCTTTGGCGATCGTGGAAATCTTGGCCGCCACCGGATTGCTCCGGTACAGTGTCTGCAGGGCTTGGGCGGCGTTGCGGTTCAGATCTTCCGCCGTTGCGGCGTAGGCGCGGCCACTGATGGCACAGACGGCCACGGTTGCGAGAACGAGCGCAAGGACCGAACGTCGATTGCATTTCATCTTGGACTCCCAGGGTACGTTTGCCGGTCCGCGCTTGTGGTTGCGAACGCATCGTGGCCGCCGGCTTTATCACACCATCCGCGACGTTGAATGGCAGGCCATCAGCCGTTGCGCTGGCACCATGCGATCATACGCATTGCCGAGGTAGACGGCTACGACGGTGCGCCGGGCTTGTGGTGCCGTCGTCACGCGCCCACGGGCCCACTAGGCGGGCGTGAGCCATCACCGCGCCAGCCGGCGCGGGGCCGCACCGGGAGCGCAGTCACGCCAATGCAAGGCCGCCTCCGGCGCTGCATTGCCAAGCATCGGACGCGGTGTCCGCGCACGTTGCAAGATCTACTGATCGCCTTGCTCGCGCCGACGCAGCACCCCACGCAAGAAACGCAGCAGCACCACGCCCAAGGTGCCGACAGCGAACGCAGCCCGCAGGCCGTGGGTGCGGGGTTGGGCTTTCGATTTGAAGATCAGCGTGCTGGCAGCGGGGATAATCCACACCGCGTAACGCAAGCATGTGGCAACGAAGCCTGACGGCGGGCGCGCTTGGCGTGGGACGAGCATCCGCAGGATTGCCAGTGCGATTCCCGCCCCGCGCCGAAGCCCCTTGGTCTGCTCGCGAAGATCTTGCCCGGCCAGTGCCAGTTCCAGGCGGTGTCCGGCCGCACGCACGCGCAGCAGTTCCAGGCGCTCGCGTAGTCGCGCACTACCTGGCGTTCTGTTGTCCACCGCCATCGTCCTGGGTCGGGGCAACGACACTCGTCAGGACATCGCGATCCTTGGCAAGCTCGGCGAAGGTCGACGAGAGCAAAGGGGGCGACGCCTCGACTTCCTTCAGCAGTCTGACCACGAGCATCACCGCGGACGCGCAGTACAAGACCGCCAGCACGGCCACCGTATACCAGCCGTAGCGGTCCCACAGCGCAAGTGCGACCACCGCGCTTAGGGCGATGAGGCCCAGCATGGAGAGCACGCACGCCGCTAGGGCCGTGAGCAGCCAACGCACCGCCTGTTCACGGGCGATCGAGAGTTCGATGCTGGCGAATTCCGCGCGCGCCAGTAGCAGCGCAAGCGCCGAGATGCCGGCACGGCGCAAGGCCTCGGTCATGGCCGCGGGGCAGCAATGCCTTGCTTGCTTCAGCGACGCGCTATGAGAAATCCGATGAGCAGGCCGATCCCGGCGCCCAGACCTATCGAGCTCCACGGGTTGTGATGCACCCAATCATCGGTCGCATGCGCGGCGTCGCGGCCGCGGCTGATGATGTCGTCCTGGATCGTCTCGAAGCGGGCTCGAGCCTCCTGCAAGGCACTCTCGGCGCGCTCGCGCAGTTTGCGGGCCTCCTCGCCGCTGGAAGCGGCGGCCTGACGGAATAGCGCGTCGACGTCCGTCAGCAAGACCTTGATGTCCCCAACCAGCTTTTCTCGTGCGGATTCCATGATCACTCTCCTATCGACGGACTCCCGCCAGCATAACAGTGTAGGGGTTCCGGGCGGCGTGCGGTTGATTCACGTCATGCTCGTACGTCGTCCAAAGCAGCAAGATGAGTCTTTGATGCGGGTCCGTGGCCGCAGTGATGCGGGGACCTTCGAATTTCTCCTAAGGGAGTCCAAAAAGTGGTCTTTGCCGAAGCCTCGATTAGTGCGCTTGCAGACTTTCCGAGAGGCTTTCGAGATTATGCCGATGGAAAAAGATGACGCCACCACGCGGGCCGTCAATGTCCGCAATGAGAAAGAACGCTATTGACAGGAGCATGGGCAGCACCGGGATCAGGAAGGCTTCGCCCTTGGCGCTTCTCGCCCCATAGCCGATCAGCAAGTTGGCAAAGAGGGCGACCACCGTCATCAAAGCCCACGCCGCATAGGGGATTCGGTTCCATCAGGCGGCCCGCGTGTATCCCTGGGAGTTCAACACCTCGTTCATGCCCGAAACGGCCAGCGCGATAATGGTGGTCGGCTGCGCCGCGGCCGAAGTCCGGACGGCGGCCCATAGCTCGCCTTGCAGTTGCGCCGTACGGGCATTGATCTGTCCTAGTCGCGCCTCGTCGTGGGTCGTGTAATACGAGATGCGCTGGCCGAGGTACTCTTGGAGCAAGGCACGCAATTTCATGGCGTCGGCGGCAGGCGGCAGCTCGGCCCGGACAAACTTGGTACCGATGGCATTGGCCTCCGCCTCCTCGAAGTTCTTGCGCTGATCGTATCGGCCGACGGCCATAGAAAAGCTAAATCCGATGAGAAGGCCGAGCAGCGTCAGCGTAGCTCCCAGGACCACGCTGAAATCCCCACGGGCCTCTTCTACCAGGCTTCGCCGCCTCCGGAAAAAGGAGAATCCGACCAGCGCCGCAGACCACAGGACGGCAAAGGAAACAACGAAGACGAGCAGGGGTTATCCATTTCACGGTCTTTCGCTAAAGCTCCTTTCCTCGCTGCCGATCGGGAGGGCAGGGTCCCAGCCATAGGCGCCTTCCGTGGATAGCGCCCGCTGTGGCAATCAGCCCGTAAGCAGAGCTAAGCCACTTGATGCCCGATGCCACCGGTCCGTGGTTTGATTTTGCATCAGGCAATTCTTCGAAGTCGAACGGCGATTCCCGCCGCCGCGATCAGGATCCTCGACAAGATTTCCAAGTCTGGCGGCATTGCCTTTCTGCGCACGTCGAGCAACAGGGCGATACGCACGTCGTCGGAATTGTTGCGAACTTCATGCGCGAAAGTGTCGTCCCAAAGCAGCCACTGGCCGTCCCCAACGCGGTGCTCCGTCGAGTCGATGACCAGAGCCGCGCCGGGCAGCCCGTCGGCAGCGGGCGGAACCGACAGACCGAGGTAGTAGCGGATCACGCCGCGAAACGGACCGCGATGCTCGGGCACGTGCTTCCACGGCCCGAGAAACGACAGCGCGGCAGATAGCACTTGCGGCGACGTGGCGAGCAATCGGGTCAGGGCCGGACACCGCGCAGCATTTCTGGGAACCAGAACTCCATATGCTTTGACGACAAACAAGCGCCAATCCCGTCCGTCGTTGGCCGATATGGGCGCTTGCTGCGGCATGAGTTCGTGAAAGCGCGGGACGCTCGAAAGATCCTGCTTGANNATGTGGCGGCAAAACGTTCGGACGCGGGGAAATGCGTCGCGGCGTCGAGGATGGCGGGAGTGTGAATCCGCCGACTGTAAATGCGCCTCAAAAGTTCAGCCGCGTCTTCGTAGAGGATGCTCACGGTGGTCAAGCTCGGATGCGCGCATTCATCGATGCATCGGCCGGTGGCGAGCACATCGGTGGCGCTAGTGACTCATCAGGCGCCGAACGCCGTCGCCGCTTCCGGGTTTCGACGACTCTGCCTGGTGCGCTCGAGTTGCCAGGCCAGAGCGGCACACACCGCGTAGGCAAATAGGCCCAGGCCGGAGAAGGCAACTGCGCCCTGCGGGGGCGGGGCGAACCAGTTGATGCATTGCAAGATCAACAGCACGACCAGCGCGCTCCACATCCACCAGCGGCCCGATGCCCCGCGTGCGCGCGTCGACGCCGCGTAGAGGACGAAGCCGGCGAGCACGAGACCGATTTCCAAGGGCATTTCGATCATCGGCCGATCCCAGAGTCCAAAGCCAAGCTTGTGGGGTTCGTCGTCCAGCACGCCGAGGTCGTGGCGGTGCACGACAAGATCAAGCAACCAATGCGAGAACACCAGCGCGGAGACGATCGCGGCACCGATCGCCTTTCGGCCGCGCCGCGCCAGCACGAGCACGACGGCACCGGCCGCCAGCGCCCAGACTGCGGAACCTAGGAGGCTGTGGGTGAACGGCATGTAGTACAGATCGACCGGCATGATGCCCGTGATGCCCGGATCAGGGCGCCATTTCTCGACGCCGAGATAGGCAAGCGTAAAAAATGCGATATCGACCAACTGAACCGCAACGAAGCATGTCGCCAGGCCCGGCGAATTGCGCAGCGCCCTGGCGGCGAAGGCGGGTGCGTAGTGTCCGATAAACATGCCGACCTCCCTGTCTGGACAGCAAGGATAACCGCCCCTCGGCTCCCTGTCGCCGCCATCGTCCGCCACAGGCGCCAGCGCGGCTCCTGGCCTCTGGCGGGGGATCGGCCGTGGCGGCGAGGGATCAGGCGCCGGTAAGCCGGGTCCTGGTTTGCTCGTACTCGCGTCGCAACCGCGCCACGAGTTCGGCGACATGAAGCACTTCCTTGACGGCACCGATGCCCTGGCCGCAGCCCCAGATGTCTTTCCAGGCCTTTCGTCCAGAGCCGAAATTCATGTGGCTCGGGTCGCTTTCCGGCAGGTGGTCCGGGTCCAGACCGGCAGCGCGGATCGATTCCTGGAGGTAGTTGCCGTGTACCCCGGTGAACAGGCTCGAGTACACGATGTCGTCGGATGTGCCGTTGACGATGGCCTGCCGGTAGGCATCCGATGCCCGGGCCTCG
>OKRD01000064.1 GCA_900290335.1 Burkholderiales bacterium
TTCTCGAACTGGCTGATGTCCGCGCCGGAAACGAACGCCTTGTTGCCCGCGCCCGACAGGATCGCCACGCGGACCGAATCATCCTCGCGGAACTCGTCGAGAATCTCGCCCAGCCCCGTCCACATCTCCAGCGACATCGCATTGCGCTTCTCGGGCTGATTGAACGTTATCAGACCGATACCATCGTCTTTCGCCGCCAGCATTTTCCCCCCGGCGAATTCGCGGCTGACGCCGCCGCTCGGCACGGTGTCCATCAGATCGCTCCCTTCCTGCGCATCTCGGCAATCTCCTCGGCCGAATACCCCACCGACGCCAGCACCTCGTCGGTGCTCGATCCCATCTCCGGCGTGGCCGTGCGGATCGCCTTGGAGAAGCCGGTGATGTTGATCGCCGATGCCACCACCTCCGCATCGCCGATCACCGGCGAGTGCATCGGCGTCGCCATGCCAAGATGCTTCACCTGCGGATCGGCGAACACCTGGTCGATCGAGTAGATCGGCCCGCACGGCACGCCGGCGCCTTCCAGCAGTTCGATCCAGTATTCCGACGGCTTGTGCCGGGTGATCTCGCCGATCGCCGCGTTGATCTCCTTGCGATGCGCGCTGCGCGACTTCTGGTCCTTCCATTCCGGCTTGTTCTTCCACCCGGCTTTGCCGATGGCGTCGCAGAAGCGGCCGAACACACGGCTGGAACTCGCTGCGATGTTGATGTGGCCGTCGGAGGTGGGGAACACGCCGGTGGGAATGCCGGTCGGGTGGTCGTTGCCGGCCTGCGGCGCCACCTCATGCGCGATCAGCCAGCGCGAGGCCTGGAAATCCAGCATGAAGATCTGCGCTTCCAGCAGCGACGTGGTCACCCAGCGCCCGACGCCGGTACGCTCGCGGTCGAAGATCGCCGTCATGATGCCGAACGCCAGCAGATTGCCCGCGGTCAAGTCATCTATGGGAATCCCGACGCGCACCGGACCCTGGCCCGGCAGGCCGGTGATCGACATCAGCCCGCCCATGCCCTGGGCGATCTGATCCACGCCGGCGCGAGGGCCATACGGCCCGGTCTGCCCGAACCCGCTGATGCTGCCATAGACGATACGCGGGTTCACCCCCTTCACGTCGTCGTACGACACCTTCAGCCGGTGCTTCACCTGGGCCCGCATGTTCTCGACGATGATGTCGGC
>OKRD01000082.1 GCA_900290335.1 Burkholderiales bacterium
TCGATGTCATCGACGGTCAGGCCGATATGCTCGATGCCGTAATAGGGAAACCGCGGCGCGGCGGCGGTCGGTTCGTCGTGGTGCGGCGGCGCGATCAGCACCGTCTGCCCGCCCAGCTTCACATAGACCCGCGGCTTGCCGGGATAGTAGCTGCCGGCGGCATAGGTGGCGCGTATCACCTCGGCGCCGAACATGCGCTCGAACCAGGCGGCCATCGCGTCCTGATCGGCGCTGCGCAGATGCACGTGATCGTAACGATAAGTCGGCATGATCCGCTCCTTCCTGTTCTCGATGCCCGGCCCTAGCCGGTCGCCGCGCGTTTCAGCTCCTCGAACGCCTCGGGGTTCACCAGCGCGGAAAGATCCCCCGGTGCCTCGCCGGTCAGCGCCGAGCGCACCAGCCGACGCATCGTCTTCATGTTGCGCGTCTTCGGCAGCTCGCTGACGNNGGGGCGGAACGGCGCGCCGTGGCCCGCCACCACCGCGCGTCCCAGCGCATCGGCGAGCGCCGACGACGGTTGCTCGATCGGCACCACCGCGATCGCCACCGCCGCGCCCGCGGTGGCGTCGGGGATACCGACAACGGCCGCATCGGAAACCTGCCCGGTCGCCATCAGCACCGATTCGATCTCCGCCGGGCCGGTGCGCTTGCCGCCGATCTTCAGCGTGTCGTCGGACCGCCCGTGGATGAACCACACGCCGTCCGCATCGCGTGACGCCCAGTCGCCATGCACCCAGGTGTTCGGGATGCGCTGCCAGTATTCCAGGTAGCGTTCAGGCGCCTTCCAGATGCCGCGCGTCAGGCCGATGCAGGGGCGGGTCATCACCAGTTCGGCGGTCACGCCGGGCGGCACCGGTCTGCCGTCCTCGTCCAGGATGTCGCCGCCGGTGCCGGGAATCGGTCCGGCGAAGCTGCCCGGCTTGATCGGATACAGCACGTTGGAACATACGATGCCGCCGCCCATCTCGGTGCCGCCGGAATAGTTCATCAGCGGCGCGCGCCGGCGGCAGACCTTGTCGAACACCCAGAACCAGGAGGTGTCGTCCCACGGCTCGCCGGTCGAGGCGGCGATGCGGATCGATGACAGATCGTATTGCGTCGGGATGTCCGTGCCGTGGCGCATCAGCACGCGCGCCAGCGTGGGGCCGAGGCCCAGGAACGTCACCTTGTGCCGCTCGACCAGTTGCCACATCCGATCCGGGCCCGGAAAATCCGGCGCGCCCTCGGCCATGACCAGCGTCGCGCCGGCCAGCGCAGTGGCGAGAATCTGGATCGGGCCCACCAGCCAGCCCATGTCGGTCATCCAGATCATGCGGTCGCTCAGCTTCAGATCGAAGCAGAGCTGGAAATCCTCCTGCGTCTTGATCGGCAGGCTGATGTGGGTGT
>OKRD01000100.1 GCA_900290335.1 Burkholderiales bacterium
TCAACAACCAGATCGGTTTCACGACCTCCGACCCGCGCGACAGCCGCTCGAGCCTGTATTGCTCGGATGTGGTCAAGATGATCGAGGCGCCCGTGCTCCATGTCAACGGCGACGACCCGGAGGCGGTCGTCCTGGCAACGCGCATGGCGCTCGACTTCCGAACGGAATTCAAGACGGACGTGGTGCTCGACATCGTCTGTTTCCGGCGCCTCGGGCACAACGAGCAGGACACTCCTGCGGTCACGCAGCCGCTGATGTACAAGAAGATCGGCGCCCATCCGGGAACGCGCAGGCTCTATGCCGACAAGCTCTTGACGCAAGGGGTGGTGGGCGCGGAGGAGCCCGAGGTGATGTCCCTCACCTACCGCCAGGCCCTGGAAGAGGGTCGCCAGACGGTCGATCCGACCTTGACCAACTTCAAGAGCAAGTATGCCGTCGACTGGTCGCCGTTTCTCAATCGCAAGTGGACCGACAGCGCCGACACCGCGGTACCGCTGAGTGAGTTGCGGCGGCTCGGGGAACGTTTGACGAAGATCCCCGAGAATTTCAAGCTCCACCCGCTCGTGGAAAGGGTCATCGCCGACCGCCGTGCCATGAGCGAAGGGAAGATACCCCTGGACTGGGGAATGGGCGAACACCTGGCTTTCGCGTCCCTGGTCGCCAGCGGCTATGCCGTGCGCATCACCGGGCAAGATTCCGGCCGCGGGACCTTCTCTCACCGGCACGCGGTCCTGCACGATCAGAATCGCGAGCGCTGGAACGAGGGCACGTTCGTTCCCTTGCAGAATGTGACCGATCAGCAGGCCCCGTTTGTCGTGATCGACTCGGTACTATCCGAGGAGGCGGTGCTGGGATTCGAGTACGGTTATTCCACCGCCGAGCCCAACTCGCTCGTCGTGTGGGAGGCGCAGTTCGGCGACTTCGTCAACGGCGCGCAGGTGGTGATCGACCAGTTCATCTCCTCGGGAGAGGTGAAATGGGGGCGGCAGTCCGGCCTGGTACTGATGCTGCCGCATGGCTACGAGGGGCAGGGGCCGGAACACTCGTCGGCGCGGCTGGAGCGCTTTCTGCAGCTGGCCGCCGACAACAATATGCAGGTTGTGCAGCCGACGACGGCCGCGCAGATCTTTCACCTGCTGCGTCGGCAGATGATCCGTCCCTTCCGCAAGCCGCTCGTCATCATGACGCCCAAGTCGCTCTTGCGCAATCGCGATGCCGCATCGAGCCTGGAGGACCTGGCGCGCGGCGAGTTCAAGACGGTGATCGGCGATTCGTCGATCGAGGATCCGACCAAGACCAAACGTTTGATCGCGTGCAGCGGAAAGCTGTACTACGACCTGGTGGCCGCGCGCGCCGAGCGCGGCCTGCAATCGGTCGCGATCGTCCGCATCGAGCAGCTGTATCCCTTCCCGCACAAGGCTCTGGCCGCCGAGTGCAAGCGCTACCCCAACTTGGTCGAGATCGTGTGGGCGCAGGACGAGCCGCAGAACCAGGGATCGTGGCTCTACGTCCAACACCATCTGTTGGAAAACATGAGCGAGGGACAAAAGCTCGCCTATGCCGGCCGGCCGGCATCGGCGTCGCCGGCGGTGGGTTACTACGCCAAGCACGCCGAGCAGCTCAAGGCGTTGATCGAATCGGCCTTTGCGAAGTTCAAGGGTCTGGTACTGAACAAATGAAGCGTTGCTCGGGCGGCGCCTGCCGTTCCGACGTTTGCGCGCGCCAGCAAGGTAGATCATGTCGATAGTCGAAGTCAAAGTTCCACAGCTTTCGGAATCGATTTCCGAGGCGACACTGCTGCAATGGAAGAAGCCGCGGGGCGCCGGCGTCGCGGTCGACGAGATCCTGGTCGAGATCGAGACCGACAAGGTTGTCCTCGAAATCCCGGCGCCGTCGGCCGGGGCGCTCGTGGACATTCTGGCGGCCGACGGGGCCAATGTTGTGTCGGGGCAGGTGATCGCGAGGATCGACAGCGCTGCCGCGGGGGCGCAGCGGGCGCCCGTTGCCTCGGCCGCCACCCCGCTAGCGCCGCCGGCAACCGCACCGGCCGATAGCGGGGGACGCGCCGCGGTGGTGATGCCCGCGGCTGCACGCCTGCTTGCCGAATCGGGCCAGGGCATTGCCGGCATCGTTGGCACCGGACGTGACGGTCGAGTTACCAAGGGCGACGTGCTCGCGGCGCAGGCCTCGCAGGCGCCCGCTGCCGCCGCTCCCACGCCCCGTTCTGCGGCCCCTTTGCTGGCGTCCGCGGCAGTGCTCCCCGAGGTGAAGGTGCCGATCGACCTGAGCCCGCTTGCCAACCGCCCGGAGCAGCGCGTGCCGATGTCGCGACTGCGGCAGCGGGTGGCCGAGCGCCTGGTACAGTCGCAGTCGACCGCGGCGATCCTTACCACATTCAACGAAGTGAACATGCAGCCGGTCATCGAACTACGCAATCGGCACAAGGAACGGTTTGAAAAGGAGCATGGCGTCAAGTTGGGCTTCATGTCCTTTTTCGTGAAGGCGGCGGTCGCCGCCCTGAAGCGCTACCCGATCGTCAATGCCTCGGTCGACGGTGCGGAAATCGTCTACCACGGGTACTTCGACATCGGCGTCGCGGTCGGATCGCCGCGCGGGCTGGTGGTGCCGATCCTGCGCGACGCCGATACGCTGGGCTTTGCCGAGATCGAGAAAAGGATCGCCGATTTTGGCAAGCGCGCGGGCGAGGGCAAGCTCTCCATCGAGGAACTCTTGGGGGGCACGTTCTCGATTTCCAACGGCGGCGTGTTTGGTTCGATGCTCTCGACGCCGATCATCAATCCGCCCCAGTCGGCCATTCTGGGGGTGCATGCCACGCGCGACCGGGCAGTGGTCGAGAATGGGCAGGTGGTAGTGCGGCCGATGAACTATCTGGCGCTTTCCTATGACCACCGCATCATCGATGGCCGCGAGGCCGTCCTTTCCCTGGTGGCCATGAAGGACGCGCTGGAAGACCCGGCGCGCCTGCTGCTCGAGATCTGATGCCCGGAAACGTCACATGAGCCAGGATCTTGACCTTGCCGTCGTTGGCGCGGGGCCCGGCGGCTACATCGCCGCGATCCGCGCCGCGCAGCTTGGCTTGCGCGTGGTCTGCATCGACGCCTGGAATTCGGCCGACGGCGGAGCCGCGCTCGGCGGCACGTGCACCAATGTCGGCTGCATTCCGTCCAAGGCCCTGCTGCAGTCGTCCGAACACTACGCCTATGCGCTGCGCGGCTTGGCCGAGCATGGCGTTCTGTGCGCCAAACCGACGGTCGACCTCGAGCGCATGCAGGCGCGCAAAGCCACCGTCGTGCGCCAGAACAACGAGGGAATTCAATACCTGTTCAAAAAGAACAAGGTGGAATTCGTCCATGGGAGGGCCGCGTTTCGCGCGCGGGCCGACGCGGTTTGGGAACTCGTCGTGGAGCCTGGCGCTTCTGTCCTGCGCGCTCGCAACATCGTGCTGGCAACCGGCTCCAACCCCAGGCCGCTGGCCGGCGCCGCCTTCGACGAGAGCCGCATTCTCTCGAATGCCGGTGCCTTGGCGATCGAGCGCATTCCCAAGCGCCTGGGGGTCATCGGCGCCGGTGTGATCGGTCTTGAACTGGGCTCGGTCTGGCGGCGACTGGGAGCGGAGGTCACACTGCTCGAGGCGCTGCCGACGTTTTTGGCGGTTGCCGATGAGCAGATCGCCAAGGAGGCGTTCAAATCCTTCACGAAGCAGGGACTGGAGATCCGCTTGGGAGTGCAGATCGACGAGGTTCGAGCGGGCGATGGTGGGGTGCTGGTGCGCTATCGCGAAGCGGCAGCGCCCGATGAGCAAAAGGCCCTGGAGTTCGAACGTCTGATCGTCTCCATTGGCCGGCTACCGAACACCGACGGCCTGGAGGCGCAGCGGGTCGGGCTGGCTTTGGACGAGCGCGGCAGCATCATCGTTGACGATCACTGCGCCACGAATCTGCCTGGTGTATGGGCGATCGGCGACGTGGTCCGTGGCCCGATGCTGGCGCACAAGGCCGAAGAGGAAGGAGTTGCTGTGGCCGAGCGAATTGCCGGACTCGCCGGGCATGTCGATTTGGCGACGATACCCTACGTCGTCTATACGGATCCGGAGATCGCGTGGGTCGGGCAAACCGAGGCGCAGCTGCGCGCGTCCGGGCGGGCCTATCGCAGCGGCAGTTTCCCGTTCGCCGCCAATGGCAGAGCGCGCGCCGCCGGCCACACGAGCGGTTTCGTCAAGATGCTCGCCGATGCGGCGAGTGACGAGATTCTGGGTGTGCACATGATCGGCCCCGGTGTTTCCGAGCTCATTTCCGAGGCCGTCGTGGCGATGTCGTTTCGCGCGTCCTCGGAAGACCTGGCGCGCATTTGCCATGCCCATCCGACGCTGTCGGAGGTGGTACGGGAGGCAGCCCTGGCGGTCGATCGCCGCAGCTTGAACGTGTGACGATCTTCGGTTGTGGCCGTGGCTGAACCGCGGACCGTCCCGGAGATGTTTGGCGGGGCGCTGGCGAGCCGCGGGCACTCGGCCGACGAGGCGCAGCTGGCGGCAGCCAGCCGCCTGGAGCAGGCGCGGCTGGACTGGCTTGCCTACAAGGCACAGCGAGCCAACGCGGTGACACGGCTGCTGGTGCGACCGCCCATTCCGCGTGGCGTCTATCTGTGGGGCGGAGTCGGGCGCGGCAAGAGCCTGCTGATGGACTGCTTCTATGCGGTGGTTCCCGTGCGGCGCAAGACGCGGGTGCACTTTCACGAGTTCATGCGCGGCGTGCACCTGGAGCTCGAGGCGGTCAAGGGCGAAGTCGATCCGCTCGATGAGGTCGGCTACCGGATCGCCCGGCGCTACCGGCTGATCTGCTTTGACGAGTTCCACGTCTCCGATATCGCCGACGCGATGATCCTGCATCGGCTATTGAGGAGACTTTTTAACCTGCGCGTCGGCTTTGTCATGACCTCCAACTACCCGCCCGACGGGCTCTATCCCGACGGCTTGCACCGCGATCGGGTACTGCCGGCGATCGAGTTGCTCAAGGCCCAGCTCGATGTGTTGCGTGTCGACGGCGGCGTCGACTATCGCCTGCGCGCCCTGAAGCAGATCGAGGTCTACTTTCTTGGCACCGGCGCGGTCGCCGAGGCGCACCTGCAGCACGCGTTCGAGAAGATCCGCGAGAGCGTCGACGAGGATCCGGTCTTGCGCATCGAGGCGCGCGAGATACGCGCCCGGCGTCGCGCCGGTGGTGTCGTCTGGTTCGACTTCTCCGTACTTTGCGGCGGACCCCGGTCGCATAACGACTATCTCGAGATCGCGTCCCAGTTTCACACGGTGATGCTATCCAACGTCCCCCGCATGTCGGCCGGTCAATCCTCGGAGGCGCGTCGCTTCACCTGGCTGGTCGACATCTTGTACGACCATCGCATCAAGCTGGTCGTCTCGGCAGCGGCACCGCCGAGCCAGCTGTATACCGCCGGCTCGCTGTTCCAGGAATTCCAGCGTACCGCTTCGCGTTTGATCGAGATGCAGTCGCAGGAGTACGCTGCCTCGCCTCGGCGGATCGTGAATCCGACGGTATAGTGCTTGCCATCTCCCGGGACATTCGGGAGCACGGGACTGCCGCGCCCGCGTCGCGGCGGACCAGCGGCTAAGGGAGTGCGGGGTCGAGCGTGCGCTGCCTGTTGATCATCNNGCGAGCCGGCGACCTGTCGGATGCGCAGCGGCTGGCGCAGCGGTTTCCGCCAGGGTCGATCACGACCAAGGAGGTGGCCGAGCGCGCCCTCGCGGAGGCGACGGCCGTGCATCAGCAGCTGCAGCTGGATTTTCAAAGCCAACAGCGGCATTGCGGGAACGTATTTTTCGTCAATCATTGCCTAGGTGCGGCGCGCCTGACGCAGCGCAACGGCGAGCATGAGGTGAATCGCGTCACGCTGGAGGCGCACGATTTGCAGCGGCATCTCGACGCGCGCGCCCACGCCGAGAGCCGCGCGGCCGAGCTGCGCCGGCAGGCAGCCGAGGAGCTGCAGCGTCCGGCACGGGAACGCGAAGCGATGGCGGCCGCGCACATGCGCGAGCAAAATGCCGCCGCCCGGGAACAGGACGCGCTACGGGGCCAGGAGAGCGCGGCGCAGGCCAGCACGGTCAGCGAGCAGCGCCAACGCGAGCAGCAGGCTGATCTGGCGCGCAAGAATGCACTGCGACCGCAGCAGGAGGCCGGGGCCTCGCGCGAATTCCAGCAAAAGCAAGAGCAGGCCGCGGCATATGCGCAGACCCGTGCACGGGACCGCGAGGCCAATGCCAAGCGCCGGGAGGAGCGCAAGGCCGAGCGCGATGCACAGGCGACCAGCCCCGGTGCCCTCGCGCCGGCTCCGGCGGCTCCCTAGCCGGCGCCGGAGTCCGCCGGCGGATCCGGCTTTTCGAGCTTGATGATGGCCACGGAGAGATTGTCGCCGTAGCCCCGCGCGCGTTCCCGAGCCTGGCGCACGAGGGACTCGGCCGCTTCGCGCGCCGGATGCCGGTGCGCGGCCGCGCCGATTTCGCGCTCGGAAAAATACGCCCAGAGCCCGTCGCTCGCCAGCACGAAACTGTCCCCCGGCTGCAGCTCCTGCGCCTGTCCGTAATCCAGGCGCAGCTCGTGGCCAATGCCGATCGCGCTGAATAAAATGTTCTTGAAGCGCTCCGTCTCGGGTCCCCCCTCGACGAGCTTGCCCTCGGCGTCCAGCTGCGAACCGTAGGAATGGTCGATGGTCTTGTGTACCAGGGAACCGTCGCGGAAGTAATAGAGGCGGCTGTCACCGGCATGGACCCACACCGCGCAATCGCGCTGCAGCAGGAGGGCAACCAGCGTGCTGTGCGGCTCCTTCTCGCTGGCCAAGGCCGTCAGTCGGATGACCGCATGGGCCTCGGAGGCGATCTGCCCCAGCATGTCGCGCGCGGTCGTGCCTTGGTCGGGCAGTTCCTGGAACAGGTTCTTGGCCGTTGCCAGCACTTGGTCAGAGGCCATGCGACCCCCGCTGCGTCCTCCCATGCCGTCGGCGAGCAGGGCCATGAGCGTGCCCGGGTGGTGCGGGCTGGTGAGGATCGCGACACGGTCCTGCTGATCCGCGCGATCGCCGATATGCTCCGCAACGCAGGCGGTCACCTTGAAGTTCAATGCGGAACCTGGGCGGGCCATGGGGCTATGCAAGCTGCGTAGTTGTCAATTCGGCAGAGGAACCTAAAGTGCTACGCGGACGCGCGGACCGAACGATCGCGCGACACCGACCTTGCGAGTCTAGCAGTGCGGGTGTGCGCTGCGGCGCGGCGGCGTTTTCGAGGCGCTGCGGGGCACCGGCCCAGTGGGACGCGACGATCCTGATACGATTCTGGTCTAACTTCGTGACCCGGCCGCGCGCTCCCGCCGGGAACGGAGGAGGAAACATGCAAGCCGCCGATGAAGACAGCAACGTGGGCGATGATGCCGATGAAGTTCGCCGCCGGATCACCGAACTTCAGATCGAACACCGCGACCTGGACCAGGCGATCGCGCAACTGGGCGAGCGCAACGGCTGTGATGAACTGCAGCTACGGCGCCTGAAGAAGCGCAAATTGCTGATCAAGGATGCGATAACGCGACTGGAAATGGGTTTGGTTCCGGATATCCCGGCGTGAGCGCGGTGCAGCCCCGGGTGTTGGCAGGCGCCGACCCGGGCGATTCCCAGGAGGTCGAGGCGCGTCGGCGGGCCGTCGCCGCGGCATTCTCGGCCGACGGGGCGCTGGCCGGTGCCCTTGCGGGGTATCGCGTGCGCCCCGCGCAGCAGGAAATGGCCTTGGCCGTCTTGGAGGCCATTGCGCGGCGCGCGACCCTGGCGGCCGAAGCCGGAACCGGCACGGGCAAGACGCTGGCGTATCTGGTGCCGGCCGTTCTTGCCGGAGGCAAGGTGCTGATTGCCGCCGGCACCAAGACGCTGCAGGATCAGATCTTTGACAAGGATCTGCCCGCCGTCTGCCGAGCGCTGTCGGTGCGCGTGGACACGGCGATTCTCAAGGGGCGGCAGAACTATCTGTGCCGACTGCGCCTGGAGCGCACCGCGACGGCCGGCATGCTTGGCTCGCGCGAGGAGGTGCAGGCCCTGCAACACCTGTCGCGCTTTGCGCTCGTGTCGCAGACGGGCGACCGATCGGAACTGGCACAGGTGTCGGATAGTTCCCCGATCTGGCCGGCGGTGACGTCCACGCGTGATAACTGCCTCGGCAGTGAATGCGAGCACTTCGAGAACTGCTACGTCGTTCGCGCGCGCCGCCGCGCCCTGGCTGCCGATGTCGTAGTCGTGAATCATCATCTGCTGCTTGCCGACATGGCACTTCGAGAAGAGACCGACTCCGAGCTGCTGCCCAACGCGCAGGTGGTCATCGTGGACGAGGCCCATCAGCTGGCACGGATTGCCGCGGAATTCTTCGGCGATGACTGGTCGCTGCAGCAGATCGCGGAACTTTGCGCCGATGCGCTGCGGGTCGGACTGCAGTGGGCGCGGGACGGTGCGCAATGGCCCGAGCTGGCGCGCACGATCGATTTTGCCGCACGCGCAGTTCGTCTGAGCCTGGCCGACAACGGCAAGCTTCGGCGCCCCCGGTTGGCGTACGAACACCTGGCGCAGAGCGGGCTGGCCCCGGCCGCCATTGCGGCCCTCGACCGCGCGCTTTCGGCGCTGCAGGACGCGGTGAGCGGCAACCAGGGGCGCGAGGCCGAACTCGACTTGCTGCTGCCGCGCGTGCAGCGCCTGCGCCAGTCGATGAAGGCCTGGCATCAAGGGCCCTTGGATCGCGAGGGCGGCGATGGGCTCGATGTCGTGCGCTGGGTATCGGCCACCGCCCACGGGGCACACTTTTATGCGACGCCGCTGAGCTGTTCGCAGCCATTTGCGCGCGCGCGCGAGCAACGCGAGCAGGCATGGATCTTCACGTCGGCCACGCTGACCACGGCGCAGCGCTTCGAACCGTTTCTCGAGGAACTCGGTCTGTCCGGGTCGCCGGCGCTACGCTGGGACAGCCCGTTTGATTTCGCGCGCCAAGCCTTGCTGTACCTGCCGGCAGCCATGCCCAATCCCCAGGCCGAGGAGTTTGCAGAGCTCGTCGCCGAAGCGGCGTGGCCCGTTCTGCGTGCCAGTCGCGGGCGCGCGTTTGTGCTGTGCTCGACCCTGCGCGCGGTACCAAGGGTCGCACGGCGGCTTCAGGAGCTGATGGACGCGGCGGGCGATCCCTTGCCGATCCTGGTGCAGGGCGAAGCCAACCGGCGCGCGATGCTCGGAGACTTTCGCCGCCTAGGGGAAGCGGTGCTGGTGGGCTCGGTGAGTTTCTGGGAAGGCATCGATGTACGCGGCGACGCCCTGTCCGTCGTGGTCATCGACAAATTGCCGTTTGCGCCGCCCGATGACCCCGTCGTCGAAGCGCGGATCCGGCGCATGAAGGCGCAGGGGCGCAATCCGTTTCGCGAGTACCAGCTGCCACAGGCGATCACCCTGCTGCGCCAGGGGGTCGGCCGCTTGATTCGCGATGACAGCGATCGGGGGGTGCTGATGATCCTGGACGAGCGCCTGTTAAGCCGATCGTACGGCAAGACGATACTGGCGAGTCTGCCGCCATTTTCGCGCACCCGCGACGAGGCCGAGGCATGCGCATTTGTTGATCGCGGCAACCGGCCCGCGCTCAGCATGCCGGGCCCGGCGCACGGCATCAAGTGACCATCAAAGATTGTCGTTGAGCTCAGCACTCTTGGGATAATTGGCGCGCAATACGCGTTCGGCACTGACACGCAGCTCCGGCAGTTCCAGCCGTTCGTAGGAGTGCACCATGATTCCCAGCGCGCGCTCGAGCGCCGGCGCGCCCTGGTATTCCCGCAGCGCCGTCTGCGCGCGGTTGATGGCTGCCAGGTAGGCCCCGCGCCGGTAGTAGTAGTCGGCTACTCGCACCTCGTGATCGGCCAGCGCATCGCGCAGGAAGCTTAACCGCAGCGTCGCGTCTTCGCGATAGCGGCTGGCCGGAAAACGCGCTAACAGTTCCTTGAAGGCCTCGAACGACTCGAGCATGGCCTTGGGGTCGCGCTCGCTGACGCGGTAGTGGACAATCGGGCCGAGCAGCACCGGCGGTTCGATGAAGTTCACCAGTCCCCGCAGGTAATATACGTAGTCGGCATTGGGGCTGGTCGGGTTGAGCTTCAAGAAGCGATCCGTAGCCGAGATGGCATCGGCGGTCTCGCCTTCCTTGTAATAGCAGTAGGCGATCTCGATTTGCGCCTGCTGGGCGTAACGGCCGAACGGATAGCGTGCCTCGAGCTTCTCGTAGAGTTCGCGGGCCTTGGTCCAGGCGCCGGCCTGCAGTTCCGTGCGCGCCTCGTTATAGAGGCGGTCCGCATCCCACTTCGCGGTAGGATCCTTCTCCAGGCCGGTGCAGCCGACGACGAGAACCGCCAGCACAACGGGAAGCAGCCGGTGCGAGAGTATGTGCCGGACGCGACCGGCTACCGGGTGACGCGTGGAATCCATCATTGGGACAGGCCTGAACGGGCGATGCGACGAAGAGGCGGTGATTGTATCAATGGCGCCGGGGACCGCTTTGGCCATGCATGAGCTGCCCGGCGCGGAGGACCTGGAGGCGGACGATCTTGAACTGTCTCCCGGGGAGCCCGCTACGGTGCGCCGCCTCGTGGTGGGGCCCGAGGGCAACGGCGTTCGCCTGGACAAGTATCTGGCAGGCAAGCTACCCCACGTCTCCCGCAGTCGCATCCAGCGGTGGATCGAGGACGACGCCGTTCGGCTTAACGGCGTTGCCGTGCGCGCGCGCGCCAGCGTCTACGAGGACGACAAGATCGAGGTCCGGGAGCGCGCCGCGCCAGAGGCGTCGGCGTTCGAGCCCGAGCCGATGCCAATACCCGTAGTGTGGGAGGACGAGGCAATCATCGTCATCGACAAGCCCGCGGGACTCGTCGTTCATCCCGGGGCCGGAAACTGGAGCGGTACGCTGCTCAATGGCCTGCTGGCCTACGACCCGCGCCTGGCGACGGTGCCGCGCGCCGGGATCGTGCACCGGCTCGACGCGGGAACGTCCGGGCTGATGGTCATCGCGCGCACGGTTGCGGCGCAGGTCGATCTTGTGCGACAGCTGCAGGCGCGCAGCGTCGTCCGGGAGTACTGGGCCCTGGTGGCCGGTGCGCTGGCGTCTGCCATCACGATCGATGCCGCGCTGGCGCGCGATCCGCGCAACCCGCTGCGCTTTCGCGTGAGCAAGGCGGCGACCGCTCGGGCCGCACGAACCCATGTGCGTCGTCTTGCCGAATGGCGCGTTGCGGGTGTGGCGACACCCATCTCCTGGATTGTCTGTCGCCTCGACACCGGGCGCACGCACCAGATCCGGGTTCACCTGGAGTCGATCGGCCACCCGCTCATCGGCGACCCCTTGTACCGGCGGCATCTGCCGGCGGTGTTCAATACGCAAGATTGGCTCGCGCGCCAGGCGCTGCATGCGTGCCACCTCGAGCTGTTGCATCCTGCGCGCCGCCAGGCCATGGCATGGTCCAGCGCACCACCGCAGGACATGCGCGCACTCCTGCGGCGCCTGGGCGCGAGCGAAGAGCAATTGCGCCCGCCGTTGCAGGGCTCGTTTGGCGGTGTCCCAGGGATTGCGACGCAAGCCGGCCCGCACGCAAGCGGGCGCGGGCGCGGCAAGGCCGGTGCCCCGTGAGGCACCCCCAGTGGATCGTGCCGGATTGGCCGGCGCCCGCGGCGGTGCGGGCGCTGATAACCACGCGCGCTGGCGGCTACTCGCAGGGTTCCTGGGGAGCTGTGGACGGCAGCGGGGGCATGAACCTGGGTTGGGGCGGGGACGATGCCGCCGCGGTGGAGCGCAACCGGGCCCGGCTGCGCGCGCTCTTGCCCCAGGAGCCGCGCTGGCTGCAGCAGGTGCACGGTACCGAGGTTGTCGACGCCGCCGATGCCGGCCAAGGGCTTGCGCGGGCCGACGCCGCCGTCACCTCGCGCGCCGGGATCGTCTGCTGCGTCCTCGTGGCCGATTGCCTCCCGGTGCTGCTGGCCGACACGCGAGGTCGGGGAGTGGCCGCGGCCCACGCCGGCTGGCGCGGGCTGGCCGGTGGCGTGATCCAGAACGCGGTGACCGCGTTGCGCGGTGCGGTCGGCGACAGCGAGGCACGCATACTCGCGTACCTCGGTCCGGCGATTGGACCGATGCATTTCGAGGTCGGTCCCGAGGTGCTGGCCGCGATGGCGCAACGCCTGCCGCAGGCGCAAGGCGCGTTTGTAGCCGCCTCACCGGGGAAGTTCCGCGCCGACCTTGGCGCGCTGGCGCGCCAGGCCCTGTTGCAGGTGCATGTGCCGGACGTCTACGGCGGCGGCAACTGCACGGTGAGCGATCCAGCGCGCTTTTACAGCTTTCGCCGCGACGGCGCCACGGGGCGACACGCTGCCCTGATCTGGCTGCAGGATTGAGCCTGCCGCCGCCGGGCCCGGGACGCAAGGGTCGGCGGGCGGGGTTCTGCCGTGGAAACCTCGCTATGATTCGGCCAAGCAGAGCTAGTGGTGGCACAGGTGCCGTATCCGCCGGGACAAGGTTTGCGCACGTCGGGCCCTTCCGGGGCTGAAATTTCTGCTGCCCCGGCGCGGGGGGCAGCGGCGCTCGATTCCGCGTCGGCCAGCGTTTCGCCCGCCGATTCGAGCGGGGCCGGCGCCCTGCATGCGCCCGGGACGGGTACGGGGGCCGGTTACGCGGGCTACCCGGCGCCGTGGTTGACCTGGTGGAGCGCTGGATCCGGCGCCGCGCCGACGCTGCCAGTTGCGCCGGAGAAACTGCAGCAAATCCAGCAGTCCTACGTGGCGCGTCTTGGATCGCTTTGGAACGAGTTCGTCGAGCACCCCGAGCGATCGACCGCGCCTCTGGCAGATGGGCGTTTTGCCGATCGAGCTTGGCAGGAAAACTCGCTGGCGGCCTTTATGGCGCGCGCCTACCTGCTCAACGCTGAGGTCCTGGGGGAAATGGTGGCCGCGGTCCAAGCCGAACCCAAGGTGAAGGCACGGCTGTGCTTTTCCGTGTCGCAGTGGCTCGACGCCAGTGCGCCGTCCAATTTCCTTGCCTTCAATCCCAAGGCGCAGAAGCGTTTGCTCGAAACCCGCGGGGAGAGCCTGACCGCAGGTCTGCACAATCTGTTGGCGGACATCGCCCGCGGACGAATTTCGCAGGTCGACGAGTCGGCTTTCGAGGTGGGCTCGAATGTCGCCACGACCGAAGGCGCGGTCGTCTTCGAGAACGACCTGATGCAACTGATCCAGTACAAGCCGTTGACGCCGTCGGTGCGTTGCCGCCCATTCGTGCTGGTGCCGCCATGCATCAACAAGTTTTATATCTTGGACCTGCGGGCCGAGAACTCCTACATCCGCTACTGCGTTGAGCAAGGCAACACCGTCTTCGTCGTCTCCTGGCGCAACCCGCACGAGGATCAGGGGGACCTGGGCTGGGACGATTACGTCGAACGCGGGCCGATCGCTGCGATCGACGCCGTGCGCCGCATCACCGGCGCGCCCAAGGTCAATGCCTTGGGCTTTTGCGTCGGGGGCACCCTGATTGCTACGGCAATCGCGGTGATGATGGCCCGCGGCGATGACCCGATCGCCAGTCTCACCTTGCTCACCTCGCTGCTCGATTTCGAGGACACCGGGATACTGGATATCTTCGTCGACGAGACGCACGTGCGGATGCGGGAGGCCACCCTCGGCGCGGGCGGCTTGATGCCGGGACGGGACCTGGCGAACACCTTTTCCAGCCTTCGCGCCAAGGATCTGGTCTGGAACTACGTCGTCAACAACTACCTGGAGGGGCAGCGTCCGCCGGCCTTTGACCTGCTGTACTGGAACTCGGACAGCACCAACCTGCCGGGGCCGATGTATGCCTGGTATCTGCGCAATACCTATCTCGAGAACAATCTTCGCGTTCCCAACCGGCTGTGGTGCTGCGGCCAGGCGGTTGACCTCCGACGCATCCGCGCGCCGACGTATGTGTTTGGCGCGCGCGAAGACCATATCGTCCCCTGGCACGCGGCCTATGCGTCGGCGCATGTCCTGACCGGCGTGCCAGACGGCTCGCTGCATTTCGTGCTGGGCGCCAGCGGGCACATTGCCGGCACCATAAATCCGGCATCGAAGAACCGGCGCAACTACTGGGCGATGGACCAATCGCCGCCCACCGAGGCCCAGGCCGGGGCCTCGGCACGGGCGCTGCCGCCGACCCCGCAGCAATGGTTGGACGCCGCGACCGAGCGCGCGGGAAGCTGGTGGCCGCACTGGGATCGCTGGCTGGAGCAATTCGGTGACGGAATGCGCGAGGCGCCGCAGTCCTACGGCAGTGCGCAGTTCCCGGTGATCGAGCCGGCGCCGGGGCGCTACGTGAAGGAAAAGGCCTAGGGCGCAAGCGCACGGTGGCCCCCGGGCGCGGTCAACGGGGTGCCGATGGCCGGCGACGGGGACAAGCAAGCCAGGGACAGGCAACACTTCTTTTTTGACGGAGCGAAGGCATGAAGGACATCGTGATTGTGGCGGCCACGCGCACGCCGGTTGGCAAATTCGGCGGAGCGCTCGCGCGCCACAGCGCCGCGGATCTGGGAGCAATCGTTATTCGGGAAGTCCTCTCGCGCGCCAAGGTCGCGCCGGATGCCGTCGACGAGGTCATCATGGGCCAGGTCCTGACCGCGGGGGTGGGCCAGAACCCGGCGCGTCAGTCGGCGATTAGGGCCGGCCTTCCCGTTGGCGTGCCGGCGATGACGATCAACAAGGTCTGCGGCAGCGGCTTGAAGGCAGTGATGCTCGCGGCCCAGTCGATTGCCAACGGCGACGCCCGCATCGTGGTGGCGGGCGGGCAGGAGAGCATGAGCCAAGCACCCCATGTCCTGAACGGGTCGCGAGATGGCTTTCGCATGGGTGATGCCAAGTTGATCGACAGCATGATCAACGATGGGCTGTGGGACATCTTCAACCGCTACCACATGGGGATAACGGCGGAGAACGTCGCCAAGGAGCACGGTGTCACCAGGGCCTTGCAAGACGAATTCGCCTTGGCCTCGCAGCACAAGGCGGAGGCGGCGCAAAAGGCGGGCCGCTTTCGCGAGGAGATCGTGGCCGTGCCGATTCCGCAAAAAAAGGGCGACCCGATCGCCTTTGCCGACGACGAATTCATACGCCTTGGCGCCACGATCGAATCGCTCTCGGGTTTGCGTCCGGCGTTCGACAAGGAAGGAACGGTGACCGCGGGCAATGCCTCGGGCATAAACGACGGTGCCGCCGCGGTGGTGGTTGCCTCCGAGTCGCACGCCCGGTCGCTGGGTTTGCCGGTCCTAGCCCGCATCGTGGCGTTCGGGTCGGCCGGCGTGGATCCCAAGGTCATGGGAATCGGCCCGGTACCGGCTTCGCGGCGCACGCTGGAGAAGGCTGGATGGAAGCTCGCAGACCTGGACCTGATGGAAATCAATGAGGCGTTCGCCGCCCAGGCATACGCTGTCAACAAAGAGATGGGCTGGGATACAGGGCGGATCAACGTCAACGGTGGCGCGATTGCCTTGGGTCACCCGATCGGGGCCTCCGGTTGCAGGATTCTCGTTACGCTGCTGCACGAGATGAAGCGNNCGCGGTCTGGCGTCGCTTTGCATTGGCGGCGGGATGGGCGTGGCCCTGGCGGTGGAGCGTTGAGCAGGTCCCGGATGCGGGCCGGGTGAGCAAGTTCTGCGCGCCGCGGATCGTTTGCAAGCACCGAATCATTCGAGGGGTATGACATGGACAAGGTGGTGTACGTAACAGGCGGTATGGGTGGAATCGGGACGGCGATCTGCCGTAAGTTCCACGACCTCGGCGACACGGTAATTGCCGGGTGCGGTCCGACGCGCAACTTCGAGAAGTGGCTCGGCGAACAAAAGGCGAGCGGCTATCAGTTCATCGCCTCGGTCGGCAATGTTGCCGACTGGGATTCGACCAAGGTGGCCTTTGAGCAGGTGCTTGCCAAGCACGGGCGCGTCGATGTCCTCGTCAATAATGCGGGTATAACGCGCGATGGCGTCTTCCGGAAGATGAGCCTGGAGGACTGGCGGGCCGTGATCGACACCAACCTCAACAGCCTTTTCAACGTGACCAAGCAGGTTATAGATGGCATGCTGGAAAGAAACTGGGGACGGATCATCAATATCTCCTCGGTCAATGGCGAGAAGGGACAGTTCGGCCAGAGCAACTACTCGGCTGCCAAGGCGGGAATGCACGGATTTACCATGGCGCTGGCCCAGGAGGTGGCAAACAAGGGTGTCACCGTCAACACGGTGGCGCCGGGGTACATCGCAACGGACATGGTTATGGCGGTGCGCGAGGACGTACGCGAGAAGATCATCCAGACCATACCGGTCAAGCGCCTGGGTCGCGCCGAGGAAATCGCCTCGATCGTCGGCTGGCTGGCCAGTGACGACGCGGCCTTCTCCACCGGGGCGGAATTTTCCATCAATGGCGGCCTGCACATGGGCTAGGCGAGGCGAAAGCGGCGCCGAACGGGGCGCCGTCGACCCTGGCCGCCGGGTCCGAGCGGTCAGGGGGACAAACCGCTAGAATCAGCCCCCCGGGCGCGCGCTGGTGCGACGCGAAAGGTGCATCGCACAAGTTGTTTGCATTCCAAGGGTTATGAACGCTATGAGCACGCCGCGCTTGATCAAGAAATATCCGAACCGCCGCCTGTATGACACGCAGACGAGCACCTATATAACGCTCGTTGATGTCAAGCAACTGGTGGTCGACCAGGAGGAGTTCCAGGTTGTCGACGCCAAGTCCGGGGAAGACCTGACGCGGCCGATCCTGCTGCAGATCATCTTGGAAGAGGAGCAGGCCGGAGTCCCGATGTTCACCTCGCCGGTGCTGGCACAGATCATCCGCTTCTACGGTAATGCCATGCAGGGCTTCATGGGTTCGTACCTGGAAAAAAATGTCCAGGCCTTCATCGATATCCAGCAAAAGCTCCAGGAGCAGAGCAAGGCCTTCTACGACACCAACAAGATCGGCCCGGAGGCCTGGACCCAGTTCGTCAATCTGCAATCCCCGATGATCCAGTCGATGATGACGAACTACATCGAGCAGAGCAAGAACCTGTTCGTGCAGATGCAGGAGAACATGCAGAACCAGACCCGTTCCATGTTCACGGGGTTTGCGTTCCCCCCCCCGCAGGACAAGAAGGGTGAGAAGGGCGAGAAGGGCGGTTGAGCAAGACTGCGCCGCGTCGCGGCAAGCGCCCGCCGGCGGTCGGCTTCGTGTCCCTGGGTTGCCCCAAGGCGCTGGTCGATTCCGAACAAATCCTCACCCGGCTGCGCGCGGAGGGATACGACATCCAGGGTTCCTACCAGGGCGCGGACCTGGTGGTGGTCAACACCTGCGGATTCATCGATAGCGCGGTGCGCGAATCGCTCGATGCCATCGGCGAGGCGCTGGAGGAGAATGGCCGCGTGATCGTGACCGGTTGCCTGGGCGTGCGCAGTGACGCCGAAGGCGCGAACCTGGTCCAGAGCGTCCACCCCAAAGTCCTGGCCGTCACCGGCCCGCACGCCACCGACGAGGTGCTGCAGGCCGTCCACGAACACCTGCCCCGCCCCCACGACGCCTTCGCCGACCTGGTGCCGCCGGCCGGTCTGAAGCTCACGCCCAGGCACTACGCCTACCTGAAGATCTCCGAAGGGTGCAATCACCGCTGTACGTTTTGCATCATCCCGTCGATGCGTGGCGACCTGGTGTCGCGTCCGATCGGCCAGGTGATGCGGGAGGCCGAGGCGCTGGTGCGCCAAGGTGTGCGCGAACTGCTGGTCATCTCGCAGGACACTAGCGCCTACGGTGTCGATGTGCGTTACAAGATGGACTTTGTCGGCGGCCGTCCCGTGCGCACGCGCATGACCGAGTTGGTGCGTGAACTGGGCTCGCTGGGGGTCTGGGTGCGCTTGCATTATGTATACCCGTATCCGCACGTCGACGAAGTGCTGCCGCTGATGGCCCAGGGCAAGGTCGTGCCCTACCTGGACGTACCCTTCCAGCATGCTGATCCCCGTGTTCTCAAGAGCATGAAGCGCCCGGCGGCGGGGCAAGCCAACCTGGAGCGCATTCGCGCCTGGCGGGCGATCTGTCCGGAGCTGAGCATTCGCAGCACCTTCATCGCCGGATTCCCCGGCGAGACCGAGGAGGAATTCGAGACCCTGCTGGAGTTTTTGCGCCAGGCGCAGCTCGATCGCGTCGGTTGCTTTGCCTACTCGCCGGTGGCGGGGGCGGCGGCCAATGATCTGCCGGGTGCGTTGCCCGAGGAGGTTCGCGAGGAGCGGCGCGGCCGCCTGATGCAGTTGCAGGAGACCATTTCACGCACGCGCCTGGCGCGCAAGTTGGGCAGCGTGCAGCGCGTGCTCATCGACGAGTGCGCTGCCCAGGGCGCCATCGGGCGCTCGAGCGCGGACGCCCCCGAGATCGACGGCGTGGTGCACGTAGCACCCGACCCGCGCCTGGAAGTCGGCGAGTTCATCGACGTGCGGGTCGAGCGCACGGACGTGCACGACTTGCACGCGCGAGTTGTGCCCTGAGCGCTGGTGGCACCCGCGGGCCGGCGCCCGGGCAGCCTTACCACAGATCGGACAGCAGGTTGAGGAGTCCGTCCAGGCCCGTGTGATCGAGGGCGAAATCGGCCCGCTGGCGCACGACGGGCTTGGCGCGGAAGGCGACCGAGAGGCCCGCCGCAGCCATCATCTCGAGGTCATTGGCGCCGTCGCCGATCGCGATCGCCTGGCGCGCGCCGCAACCAATGCTGGCGCACAGGCGCTGCAGCGCCCGCGCCTTGCCGGCGGCATCGACGATCCGCCCATCGTTCTCGGGCGGCCCGCAGACCTCGCCGGTCAGGCGCCCAGCGCTCGTGACGAGCCGGTTGGCGCAGTGCGCGTCGATACCAAGCTCGTTGCGCACGGGTTCGGTGAAGACGGTAAAGCCGCCGGAGACCAGCAGCGTCGCCCACCGGCTGGCGCGCGCCGCGGCGAGCAAGGCATGCGCCCCCGGCGACAGGTGCATGCGCTCCGCACGGACGCGTTCAACGACGGACGCTTCCGTGCCGGCAAGCAGGGCAACGCGACGCCGTAGACTTTCGGCGTAATCGGTAATCTCCCCGCGCATCGCCGCTTCGGTGATCGCGGCCACCTGTTCCCCCTTGCCGGCGAGGCGGGCTAGCTCATCGATGCATTCGATCGTAATCACGGTCGAATCCATGTCCAGCACCAGCGCGCGAAAATCCGCGCGCTGCCTTGGCTGCAGGATGAACGCCGCGTCGCAGCACCAGTACCCTGCCAGGGCCGTCGCCACCTTGCGAGTCACGGCATCATCGGCGAGGCCGAACAGCCGCGCGGCATTTAGGCGGCGGCGGATGCGCGCAGCCGGGCAGGCGACGCGAAACGCGTCCACTGCCGCTGTCGGAAGATCCTCGGACTGGATGACCAGATCCATCGGCGAAACTCCCCCGACTAGCCCGAAGTTCCTGTTTGGCGTCGTCACGCCGACTGACGTAAGTCCCCGAGTTTTTTGAG
>OKRD01000027.1 GCA_900290335.1 Burkholderiales bacterium
ACCGTGTGGGGCGAGTTCAGCCCGGAATTTCGCGGGCAGATTCCCGGCGCCGAGCAGGACCCGCGCTTCTGGGCGAGCGGCGTCAGCCTGGTGGCGCACATGCACAGCCCGCGCGTGCCGGCGGCGCACATGAACACGCGGATGCTGATCACCACCAGGGGCTGGTTCGGCGGCGGCGGCGACCTGACGCCGATGCGGCCGGAGGCGCCCGAGGCGGTGGAAGATGCCGCTTCGTTCCACGCCGCGCTGAAGGCGGCCTGCGACCGGCACGATCCCGGCTACTACCCGGCGTTCAAGGCGTGGTGCGACCGCTACTTCTTCCTGCCGCACCGCCATGAGCCGCGCGGCGCGGGCGGCATCTTCTTCGATCACCATTTCAGCGGCGACGCGGCGGCGGATTTCGCCTTCACGCGCGATGTCGGGCTGGCGTTCCTCGAGGTGTTCCCGCGCATCGTGCGCCGGCGGATGACCGAGGGCTGGACGGCGGAGGAGCGCGAACACCAGTTGGTGCGGCGCGGACGCTACGTCGAATTCAACCTGATCCACGACCGCGGGACGCTGTTCGGGCTGAAGACCGGCGGCAATGTCGAGGCAATCCTGATGAGCCTGCCGCCCGAGGTGAAGTGGCCGTAACCCCGCTCAGCGCGACCGGCCGGCCACGCCGGCACGAAACAGCAAAGTCAGCGGCACCATGCAGAACGCGCCGATCGCAAGGTAGGCGTAGACGTCCATGTAGGAGAGAATTGCCGCCTGCTGGTTGAGCGTCTGGTTGATCAGGCCCATCGCGGCATCGTGCGCGTCGGCGGATGACCGGCCCAACGCCTGCAACGCATGCGTCTGGTAGGCCAGCAACTGCCGATAGGGCTCATCGAACGGTGTCAGATGCGTGGCGAGCTGGGCACGATGCGCCTGCAGACGCTCGGCCCCCATCGCCGTCGCCACGGCGATGCCGACCGATCCCGAAATGTTGCGGAACATCGAATAGAGCGCGGTGGCGTCGGCGTTCAGCGCGCGCGGCAGCGTCGAGTAGGATAGCGTGCTGTTCGGCACGAAAAGAAACGCCAACCCTACCGTCTGGAAGACGCGGAACAGGGCGAGCGTCCAGAAGTCCATCTGCGGCGCCAGGTGATAGGCGAAGGCCGAGGAACCGCCGAGCGCGAGGAAGCCGAACGCGATGACATACCGCGTCTGGACATGCGGCAGCACCAGCCTGGCGACGATGGGGATCAGCAGGAGCATCACC
>OKRD01000037.1 GCA_900290335.1 Burkholderiales bacterium
GGCACGCGCGCCTTCTGCGTGGGCGGCGACACCGGCGATGCGAAGTCGGAACGGCGCGGCAGCGGCATCATCGGCGTGCCGGTGGAGCAGATCCACGCGGCCATCCGCGCGGCGCCGAAGCCGGTGATCGCCAAGGTGCGCGGCTTCGCCATCGGCGGCGGCAACGTGATCGCCACGCTGTGCGATCTGACGATAGCCGGCGAGAGCGCGGTGTTCGGCCAGGTGGGGCCGAAGGTGGGCTCGGTCGATCCGGGTTTCGGTACCGCCTATCTTGCGCGTATCGTCGGCGAGAAAAAGGCGCGCGAGATCTGGTACCTGTGCCGCCGCTACTCGGCGCAGGAGGCGCAGGCGATGGGGCTGGTGAACAAGGTGGTGCCGGACGCCGAGCTGGATGCGGAGGTGGACCGCTGGTGCGCCGAAATTCTCGAGCGCAGCCCGACCGCGATCGCCATCGCCAAGGCGTCGTTCAACGCCGACACCGAGGCGATCGTTGGGGTTCCAGGCGGTGGCGCTGTACTATGCCACCGATGAGGCGAAGGAAGCGGCGGCCGCGTTCCGTGAGAAGCGCAGGCCACGCTTTCACGGCAGGACGAAACAGGGCTGAACCGGACGCCAGGACCAGCGCCGACCACGAAGGGGGAAACGACATGCGAAGCAGCCGAATCGCCGGTTTCGGGCCGGCACTGATCTGTCTTGCCGTGTGGCTGAGCCTGCACCCGGCCGCGCGGGCGGAGCAGGAATTGCGCATCGGCCTGCCGGTGGAGCTGTCCGGCCGCTTCGTCGCCTTCGGCGCACAGATCAAGCGCGGTGTGGAAACCGCTGTCGAGGTCTGGAAGAAGGTACGCGGCGACAAGGTGGCCGGCCGCGACATCGTGGTGATCGAGCATGACACGCAGTCGAACAACGGCACCACCGTCTCGGTGATGGGGCAGCTCATCAACTCGGACAAGGCGGATATCCTGATCGGCCCAGGCGGATCGGACAGCGGCACGGCCGCGGTGCCGCCGTGGAAGCAGGCGGCGGATCGGCCGGTCTGGATCGTGCCGGGCGTGTCCTCCACCGTAGTGGAAAAGCAGATCGCCAAGGACCCGTATTTCTTCCACACCTTCCCGTGGACCTATCACTACCACGAAACAATCGTATCGGGCTTGAAACAGGCCCTGGGGACCGACAAGAAGGTGGCCATCGTCTTTTCGGATGGCGCCTATGGCCGCGCGCATATCGAGTACGCACGCAAATACCTGAAGGACGCCGGCTACAACATCGTCGACGAGGAGCTGATCCGCGAAGGCGCGCCCGACTTCCTGCCCAGCCTGAGGAGCTGATCCGCGAAGGCGCGCCCGACTTCCTGCCCAGCCTGTTGAAGGTCCGCACGGCGCATCCCGACATCCTCTACACGCTGGTGCAGACGAACGACGCCGTGCTGCTGGCCAAGCAGGTCTACTCCGCCAAGCTGAACATTCCCTATCTGATCGGCACGTTCCAGGCGACGCTGCCGGAATTCAAGAATGCGCTCGGCGACGTGCAGAACTGCTGGACCGGCGTGAACAGCTACATCATGGGCCTGCACGCCAAGGCGGACGCGACAGAGCCAAAACTGTTTCCGGCCGGCGACGAATGGGAGGCGGCATGGCGCGCGAAATACAACAAGGAGCCGGAATACATGGAAGTCGGCTCCTACATCTCCGCCATGCTCGCGCTGCTGGCGGTGGAGCAGGCGAATGCCACGGATCGCGACCACGTGGCCGCGGCGTTGGCGGCACAGGCGCACGACACGATCATGGGAAGCAGCCGGTTCGTGCCGAGCGAGATCGCGCTGCATCAGGCATTCGGCAAGGTGATCGACTTCCAGCTGCAGAAGCAGGGTGACGCCTACAAGAGCGTCATCTTCTATCCGGTCGAGCGCGCCGACGGAAAACTGCAGGCGTGCCCGACCGAGTAGTGCTCCGGATCATGAAACCGCGAAACGGCCATGCTGTCATTGCGAGGACTGCGAGCCGAAGGCGTGACAGGCCTTGTGGCGCCGCGAGACAAGAAAGGTTTAACGCAGATGAAGGCAGATGCACGCCGATGCACGCAGATGGTTCAGAGTGGTTCACAGGTCATGGACCACGCTGAACCATCTGCGTGCATCGGCGTGCATCTTCTTACATCTGCGATTAAAATCTTCCTTTGCGATACCGCCGGCAGATGGCTACGGAACTGTTGACGGGCTTCGGGGCATGACCAACTTCGCGCAGCTGCTGATCGACGCGGTGCTGATGGGCGGACTGTATGCGCTGATGTCGGTCGGTTTGTCGCTGGGTTTCGGCGTAGTGCGGATCATCAACTTTGCCCACGGCGAGTTCGTCATGCTGGGGGCGTACGGCGCGTTCTGGGCACTGACCTTGTGGCATGTCGATCCGCTGGTCGCCCTGCCGCTGCTGATCGTGCTAGGCTATCTTGGCGGTTGGCTGCTGTTCC
>OKRD01000083.1 GCA_900290335.1 Burkholderiales bacterium
AACGAAGCCAGGTCAGGCCCGTGCGCTCGCCGAGCCACACCGTTCCGATGCCGAGCATGACCACCAGCGTGCTCCAGACATCGGTGGAAAAGTGCAAAGCGTCGGCTTCGAGCGCCTCGCTGGCGTAGCGCCGCGCCGCGCGCCCGAGGGCCCGCGAACGAACGACGTCGATTCCCAAGGCCACGCCCAGAACAGCGATGGCCAGCGCGCTCGGGCGTATTGGGACTTCGCGAAAGAATAGGCGCTGCAGCGCCTCAAAGATGATGTACACGGCGGTGAGCAGCAGCAAACCGGTTTCGACAAATGCCGAAAAATTCTCGACCTTGCCGTGCCCGTAAGGATGATCGGCGTCGGCTGGCCGGTCGGAAACGCGCACAGACAAATACGTGACGATGGCGGCGATCAGGTCGAGGCTCGAATGCATCGCCTCGGAAAGCACGCCCAGGCTGCCCGTGGCCACGGTCAGAAAAATCTTGAGCGACACCAGCACCACGGCCGAGCCGACCGAGGCAAGCGCCGCCACCTGCTTCACCGAGCTGGGATTGGATTCGGGGATGGCAGCTTCTTTCGGCAGGGCAAGCGCCGCTTCCTCGCGGCCATGGCCCTCACGGAAAGTATACGCGATGAGCGCCGATCGGAGACCGTGCGGCCGGCGCCGCAAGGCCTCTGCAAGTTTGATGTGGACTGCCGCGGGCTATTGCAGCGAGGGCGGAGGCACCAGCGGCAAGCGGCGGGGCTCGCCGTGCGGGCCGTGCACCTCGACTTCTTCAAACAGCAAGGACGGAGCGATGACGTCGGTCGGCACGCCGTCTTCCGCTGAACCGAAGGCGCCTAGCGCCGTGCCAGCGATTTCCGCGTCCTGGCTCTGCTCGAAAGCAAACACGGCGGGATCATTGCCGATGCCCATCAGATTGCGCAGCGAGCGTATGGTGACGCCGGAAAGCAGCGCGCCGCGCACGAGTTCCTCTTTCCCGTCGTCCACATTCACACGATAGGCGAGCAGCGGCAAGCGGGCGCCGTTGGCAGCCCCTCCGGCCACTACCCCAAGCCAGTCGGAAAGCTCCTCCTGGCTGGAACTGGCCACCACCGGATTATCCATCTCGCGGATCACCAGGCCCCACTTCTGCCCATTTTGCTTGCAGGCGTCGAGGAATTTCTTGCGCAGGTCGGCCGGCGACTGGCCGTCGCTGGCCGTCAAGAAGAGGTTGCTCATCATCGGCCGCGAGTCCGCCAGGAACATCGACCGGCCGTGGCCGTTCGATTCGGTGAACTCCGGCCCCGGCCGGCGCGACATCAGGAGTTGGCGCAGCATCCCGTTTTCCGCCAGCGCGACTTTTTGCGCGTGGACACCTTCTTGGTCCACGCTGTAGGAGCCGATCAGTTTCTGTCCCTGGAAGTCCTGCGCCGACGGATCGTCGAGCAGGCTTACGTTCGCGGGCAGGACGCGCTGGCCGGAGCGGTTCATCCAGTCGCTCCGCCCGCCGAGCGATTCCATGGCTTGCTCGAAGCGAGCATTCGTGGAGAGAGGCGGACGCTGGCCGCCCACCGACGGCCCCAGCAACTGCGCCAGTAGCGAACCGGCGGCTTTCGCTTCAAACAGTACCGGGCCTTCGTAATCCTGCACGGGAGGCGCGGTGCGCAGCGCGACCAGTTCGCTGCCTGCGCGGTCGAGTTCTTGCGTGATCGCATCGGCCGCGGGCAGGTCGGCCGGGCGATTCGCGTAAGCCGTCACAAAATTGTGGACCGGCGTGCCGTCATTGGTTTCCGCCCCGAGGCTGGCCTCGATGGACGCAAAGCTGCGGCCGGTGCGAATCTGCGTGCCTTCGGTAGTGACTAGGTAGGTGGTCGCATACACGATGCGGTAGGTAACCCGCGAATTGTAAAGCTCGGGATACTTCTTCAGCACGGCGGAGACCGCCTTGGCCTCGGCCTCCCAGTTGCGCGACGTCCAATCGGGCTCAGCATGCGGCTCCACGATCACCGCAGCGGGCTCCTGGGAAAAATCGTCGATCGTCGGCGCATTCGCCAGACTGCGCAAGAATGCGCGCTTCTGCGAGATCGAATCCAGCGCTTGTTTGTAGGCCTGATCGGTGGCCAGCCAGAGGTCCTGGCGCAGCGAGTCGTAGTCGCGATCGATTCCCACCGAGCCGGTCGAGCCGCCCAGGAATCCGCGGAAGCCCTGGCCCGCGATGAAGTTTGAGTTGTCGAGCTTATAGTCACCGACGCGAACGTCCACGCTCATGAAGCGGTTGCGCGTCGTCGTGCTTCCAACCAGCGCGCCAAACTGCGCCACCACGGTGCGCTGGTCTAGATCGAGCAGGCGGTACTGGATGTAGTACGGTTTTTCCTGGCCCGGCAACATCAATCGCGTCCTGGAACGCTCGATCTCGTCATGCAGGGCTGCCAGGGTTTTGTCCGCGTCTCCCGCGGGAACCGGCGCGACCATCTGCGCGCCTTGCGGCTTGGCTGCCGCGGGGCGC
>OKRD01000085.1 GCA_900290335.1 Burkholderiales bacterium
GATGTGGGCGAGGGTCCTTCGCCGCCCGACGCCCCCGCCGCCATCTGGCTCGTCGGTTTCGATCGCTCGCACGCCACCCCGGTGTTGCGCGGCGAGAACGAGGGCAAGACCCTCACCGATTACCAGGTGGTGCGAAGCTATCGCCGCATCGGCGCCTGGGCCGGCTGGTCGATGGAGCTGATCGTGCCGCCGGACGAGGCCAAGGCGCTGGGCGATGGCGGCGTCGCCGTGCTGCTCCAGGCCCAAGGCACCGGGCCGATCCTGACCGCGGCACGCATCTTCATGCCGGGCGGTTGAGGCTTGATCGCCCCGGGGTTTTGGATGGTTTCAAGCCGCGCGTGAAACGGCTTGGCCTAGCCAAGGGAGAAAATTATTTCCCACTTCAAGAACAAGCACCCGCCCGAACGGGACGGGAACTAGCTGCGGCGCCCAAGTTCGCCACTGGCCGGCTCCACCTTGCCGGATAGTCCGAAACGGTGCATTCTGCGGCGTGCAAGACCGATCATCGATGGAATGTCGGATGATGGGTTTTGGATCAAGAACGCCGAACCATACGGCGTATTGCTAAACGAATTTTAGGGGAGGCTTCATGACACGGAATTCAGGAAACCGCGTTTTCGCCGGCCTGTTGGCCGCCGCCGTGCTCCTTTTGTGCTTGCCGGCGATGGCCCAGATGATGCGCGCCTCGCACCAATTTCCGGGCGGCAAGGGCGACGTGCGCGACGACATTCGCCAACGAGGTGAAGGCGGCCAATGTCGGTCTCGACATGCAGGTCTATCCGGGCGCGTCGCTGTTCAAGCCCAACGACCAGTGGGATGCCTTGGTCAACGGGCAGCTCGATGTTTCCCTTTTCCCGTTGGACTATGCCAGCGGCAAGGTGTCGGCGTTCAGCGCGACGCTGATGCCGGGACTTATCCGCAGCTCCGAGCGCGCCAAGCGGATCGACCAGTCCCAGTTCATGACCGACATGCGCAAGATCATCGCCGATAACGGCGTCATCGTGCTGTCGGATGCGTGGTTCGCGGGCGGCATGGCGTCCAACACGGGCTGCATCGAGAAGCCGTCCGACTTGAAGGGCGTCAAATTCCGCGCCGCGGGGCCGACATTCGCGGCGATGTGGCAGGCGGCGGGCGCCAACATCGTGACGCCGCCCTCGAACGAGATCTACAACGCGTTCCAGTCCGGCGTCGTGCA
>OKRD01000087.1 GCA_900290335.1 Burkholderiales bacterium
GCAAGAGTCATGGCCGCCTCAGCCATAGTAGAATGACAGTTGAAAATGAGGGGATTCGTGAGCAGCACCACGCCTTGCGCCTTCCGCTGCGCCAATGCAGCGCGCGTGCGCTCGGCAATCAGCGCCCGCTCCTTCTCCGCCAGCGCAGCGTAGATGTGCAGCATGAACGGGTCTGCGTCGGCACCAAGTTCGGCGACGATGAACGGCACCCGCTGCGTCATCAGGCCGGAGATAAAATGCACGTCGCGCGACAGGCGGCACAGCTTCGCCACCACCACAACGGCCTTGACCTTGCGGGCATAGGCCAGCGCGGCGACAAGCTGCGGGCGACGGTCGAGGGCATCGGCACCCTTGCCGCTCTCGACCTCGACGAACTCGGCGAGCGGTGTCAGGCCCTCGGCCACGATGAAGCGGGCCGCCGCCTCCCGCTGCGCCTCGATCCCGAGGCCGGAGCGGCTCTACTTGTTGGTGGAGACGCGGAGATAGCTGACGACCTTTTTCACGCCCGACCTGCTTTTCAAACCCTATATGGTCGAATAGTGGCCGCCGGAGTACTCCGATCCCCTCTTCTAGTAAGTGCCAGACCGGTGATGGCGTTCAGCCCCGGGAGCCCGGCACGCCAAGCGGGAGCGCCCAAGCTGGTTTGCCCTGGCACCCTGGCACCTGGCCGCTTCCGCTGACCTGCGCCAGCACGGCGACAATCGTCACGTCTGTAACAGGTGCGCTGATACCCTATGGTCCAGCGTGTGCGAGGCATGGCTGCGCCTCGAGGTCTTGCCATCGATTGCCAACACTGCAGCTGGAAGCTGATGCGGGCGCTGGCCTCAAGCATCCCCTCATTTTTATCTCATGATTTCAATGCAGTAGGATCGGCCGCCGAGTGGCCGCGCCCCACCATCGCCAGGTTGAGCCAGCCGACTGGGTCGCGCATGGAGGTGGCGCGGGCAGTCATGAACAATAGGCCACGTCCGCAAGAGTCATGGCCGCCTCAGCCATAGTAGAATGACAGTTGAAAATGAGGGGATTCGTGAGATGCGGGACAACTGGTCGAGGTCGCGCCGAAGCGCGCCCTCTATACCACGCCGTTACATCCCTACACCGAAGCGCTGCTCGACGCGGTGCCGCGGTTTGCGCCCGGCCAGCCCGCGCGCGCCGATCGGCGGGGAGGTGCCGGGATTGTTGGAACACGTGGCATTCTGCCGCTTCCATTCGCGCTGCCCGCACGCTTTCATGCGCTGCCACGTGGAAGCGCCGCAACTGCGCGAAGTCGCGCACGATCACTCGGTTGCGTGCCCCCTCCACGGCTGAGGGCGAGCGATCAGCGATGCGTCCCGGCAAGAACGTCGCGTAGCGCATCGCCGACGCGATAGAGCGAGAGCACAGTCAGCACCACGGTCAGCCCCGGCGCTACCGTGGCGGTCGCATTGACCAGGATGAAGCGGAAACTTTCGGCGAGCGAGGCGCCCCAGCTCGGCAGCGGCGGTTGCAGGCCGATGCCGAGGAAGCTGAGGCCGGTTTGCGCCAGCAACGACATGCCGGCGATCAGCGTCAGTTGCACGATCGCCGACGCGAGCGCGTTGGGCAACACGTGCCGCCACATGCGGTGCCATGACGACAGTCCGTAGAGGGCCGTCAGGGTGATGAAATCGCGATGCCGCACGGTCAGGACGCCGCTGCGCACCACGCGCGCCAGCACAGGCGAATAGACGAAACCGAGCGCCGCCATGGCGGATGCGAGCGTCGGCCCGAAGACCGCGGCCAGCACCAGTGCGAGGATGATGCCGGGAAACACGAGCACGGCATCGGCGAGCCGCATGAGCACGAGGTCCGCTATGCCGCCGAGGTAGCCGGCGGCCAAGCCCCACGGGATGCCGATCAGCGCCGTGCAGCCAACCGCCACGGCGAGGCCGATCAGGGCGGGGCGGGCGCCCCACATCAGCCGGCTCAATACATCGCGACCGAGGTTGTCGGTGCCGAATGGATGCGCCCAGCCCAGAGGGGCGAAGCTGTGGGCGAGGTCCTGCCTGATGGGATCGTACGGCGCAAGCAACGGCGCGAACAAGCCCGTGATGACGACCACGGCCAGGAACAGCAGCGCGATCCACAGCCCCGGGCCGCCGGCGGCGAGGAAGCGGCGCATCGCCTAGCCTCGCGTCCGCGGATCGAGAAATCCGCAGATGAGATCGACGGCGAGATTGATACCGATGACGGCGCAAGTGAGCACCAGGGCCACGCCCTGCACCACCGGATAGTCCTTCTGCTGCACGGCTATGACGAACATGTCGCCCAGGCCGGGAATGGCGAACACCTCCTCCACCAGCACCGCGCCGCCCAGCAACCCGCCGGCGAGCAGGCCGATGATGGTCACCACCGGGATCAGCGCATTGCGCAGAGCGAAATGAAACAGCACCTGCCGACGCGGCAGGCCGAGGGAGAGCGCGGTGCGTGTGTAAGGCGAATCCAGCGCCTCGATCATGCCCGATCGGGTGAAGCGGGTCACTGCCGCCGAGGCGCCGGAGGCGAGCGTCAGCACTGGCAGGATCAGCGAAGCGAGATGCGCGCCGAGCCCGTCGGCCAGCGGTGCGATGCCGGTTGCCGGCA
>OKRD01000068.1 GCA_900290335.1 Burkholderiales bacterium
CGGGTGGCCGCGCAAAAAGCCGAGACGGCGGTGCGTGAGGCCACGTTGAGAATGGCGCAAGCCGCCCAACGGGCGGCGCATGATGCGCGAGCGGCGGCGGAAAAGGCCGAACAAAAGGCGGTGGACGCGGCCAAGCAGGCCGGCGCAGACACCCAGGAAGCTGCCGGCAAAGCGGCCCAAGCGGCCAAGCGCGCGGCAGCAGCCGCGGGCGATGCCGCCCAGAAGGCGGAAGAATCCGCCGAAGAAGCGGCCAAGTCGGGCAAGGAGGCGGCGCAAAGAGCTGCCGGGGCCGCCCGCGACGCCGCCCAGAAGGCCTGGGAGGCTGCCAAGGAGGCGGCGGACAGGGCGCTGGACGCGGCCAAGGGGTCAGCCCAACATCCCAAAGATAAAGAACCCCAGCAAGAGAAGTCTTAGGCCGGCCGCTTTGCCGCGAACGCGGCCGAGAAGCAGAGGATCGGGTAGCCGAAACCTGCTACGTGCCCGTGCGTATTCCTTTGCACCATAACCGCGGGTAGCCTAAAAAGTGGTCCTTCCGGGTTTTGTGGGGGTAAAGAGGGGAAAAAGTCAGGCCGTCGACGCGAACTTGCCCGCCTTGCAGATCGCTGCATCGCCAGCGGGTGACCCGGAAAGCAAGGTCTGGCGCGGATCTTCGGGATTTGGTCGGCGATGCAGGTCGGCCTGATGTCCCATTTTTTCGGAACCGTACCCCCACAAAAGTCCGAAGGACCGAAAAAGTTAAGGGAAATGCAGAGGAGGTCAGAGGTAATCGAAGGTGCTCCGGCGTGGCCGTGTACGGGTGGCGGCCGCGCCTGGTGTCCTAGCCGGCAGCCCCATATCCCGAGAAAGCGGCGGTGCGCGCTGGTGCATTTCGCAGCGGCGGGCTACTACAACTCAAGATACGAGCACGCAGCTTCCTTGCCCGCGAGGAACTCGACGATTGGCTCAAAGACGAGGCGCAGTTCGAGCAAGAGGAGGGATGCTAGTTGCCGCGCCAACTGCGGCGGCCAAGGACTTGGCGCATTGGCCAGTGCCAGTGCCGCCAATGCACTGACAACGTACCCCAGGGAGTGATGCGAAATGAAATCGATGCAAACGAAAAGTGGCGGCCGTGCACCGGTCGTACCCAGTCTCGTCTCGGGCGATGACTTGGCCGAAGTCCGTGACGAGCGGCGCAATTTCATAGCCACGGCGGCCTACTACAAGGCGCTGGCCCGCGGTTTTAAGCCAGGCGGCGAAGGGGACGACTGGCTGCAAGCCGAAGCCGAATTCCAAGAGCAGAAACCACGGCACTAGGGGGCGGTGACGCGCAACAGAGCATGGCTCGGCTCTTTGCGTTCTCCCGGTGCAGTACCACCAACGACGCAAGGAGATTCATCATGGCTGACATCACGCGCTTTAACCCATTCCGCGGACTTGCCCGTTTCGATCCGCTGGGTCGCGACATGGAAGATTTGTTCAAGGGGTTTTTTCTGACGCCGATGCCGCTGCAGCAAACCGGTAGTGGGCAGATCCCGATCGACGTGACCGAGGACGAAAAGACCTACAAGGTTCGCGCCGAGATCCCGGGCTTCAATAGAGAAGAAATTTCCGTGTCGGTCAACGGCGATCAGGTCACGATCAGTGCCGAGACGAAGAAGGAAAGGGAAGAGAAGAAGGGCGATCAGGTCGTGTTGCGCGAGTGCTATTACGGCAAACAGTACCGCGCCTTCATGCTGCCGCAGGCGGTCGATGATGGTCGAACCTCGGCCAAATATGCCAACGGTGTGCTCGAACTGGTGCTGCCTAAGAAGGAAGCGGGGACGAGCAAGAAGATCGCGATCGATTGAGCAGAAGGCGCGGAGCCGGGAAATCCCGCACCTGGTCGCGCGTGGCCACGAAGCGGTCGCTTTTTTGCAATGCCGAGGCGTGCCGCGGCTAGCGCCGCTGATATTGGGTGGCCCCGAACAAGTTCTCGCGGGCCTTTTCGTCCGTCAGGACGCGGCGCTGACTCTCGAGCACCTTGAGTCCGCGCTGGACGGCCGGGCGGGACGAGATTTCGTCGTACCAGCGCTGCACGTGCGGGTAGGCGGCAAGGTCAACGCCCTGGCTAGCATGCGAGCGCGTCCAAGGATAGATGGCGATGTCGGCAATCGAGTACCCGGCACCGGCGAAAAAGTGCGCTTGGCCCAGCCGCTTGTCCATCACTGCGTAGAGCCGGCGTGCCTCGTTGGTGTAACGGTCGATCGCGTACTCGATTTGTTGCGGCGCATAGCGGCGGAAATGGTGTGCCTGGCCGAGCAGGGGGCCGACGTGTCCCATCTGGAACATCAGCCATTGCAGTGCAACGAACTTGCCGCGCTCGTCCGCGGGCAGAAAGCGGCCGGTCTTGCCCGCCAGGTAGAGGAGGATCGCGCCGGATTCGAACATCGACAGCGGACGCCCATCAGGACCGTCCGGGTCGACGATGGCTGGAATCTTGTTGTTGGGGCTGATCGCCAGGAACTTGGGGTCGAACTGCTCGCCGGCGCCGATGTCGACGGCGTGCACCAGGTACGGCAGTTCGCACTCCTCGAGCATGATGTGGATCTTGTGCCCGTTGGGTGTTGGCCACGAATACAGGTCTATGGTCATCGCATGCTCTCTTTGGGTTGGCGCCGCAGCGGGCAATCGTATCCGATTTGCGGCCCGGCGGCGCCGGCCGCGCTGCCTAGCTCACGCGATCGAGTTCCTCCTGCCCGTGCAACCACTGCGCCTCGAGTCGTTCGACCTTTTCGCTCAGCAGCGCGCGCTGCTTGAGCAGGCCTGCCACCTCCGCGGTGTCGCCGGCGTGATAGAAGCCCGGGTCCGCAAGCCGCCGATCGATCTCGCGCAGTTCCGCGGCACCAGCTTCGAGTTCGCGCTCGATCTTCTGCAGTCGCTGCTGCAGCGGCCGGCGGACCTGCGCTTGGCGGTCGCGCTCCTGCGCCTGCTGGCGGCGTTCCTCGCGCCGCCGGCCGGCATCGCGCATCGGGTCCCTGTCCGCATCCGGCGACTGCGCATCGCCACGTTCGCGCCGGCTCGCCAGCACCAGGGCCGTGTACTGGTCGAGGTCGCCGTCGAAGGACGACAGCAAACCGTCGTGCACGAGCCAAAGCTGGTCGGTGGCCGCACGCAGCAGGTGCCGGTCATGCGAGACCAGCAGCAGCGCCCCCTCGTAGGACGATAGCGCCACCGTCAGCGCCTCGCGCGTTTCCATGTCCAGGTGGTTGGTCGGTTCATCGAGCACCAGCAGGTTGGGCCGCTGCCAGGCAATGAGCGCCAGGGCGCAGCGGGCCTTCTCGCCGCCGGACATGCGGCCGACCGGAGCGGTCGCCATGTCCCCGGAGAAGCGGTATGTGCCCAGAAAGTCGCGTAACTCCTGTTCGCGCGCCTGCGGCGCGAGGCGGCGCAGCTGCGCCAGGGGGCTCTCGTCGCCCTCGAGCTGGTCGAGCTGGTGCTGGGCAAAATAACCGATTGCCGCTCCACTCGCCCGGCGCAGCTCGCCGCGCATGGGCGCCAGGAACCCCGTGATGGCCTTGACCAGCGTCGACTTGCCGGCACCGTTGACCCCGAGAATCCCGATCCGGTCGCCGGCCTCGACGACCACCCGCACGTCACGCAAGACGGCCTTGTCCCCGTATCCGAGGGTGAGGCCGGCGCCATCGATGAGCCGCTCGGGCAGGGCGCGCGGCGCAAGAAACTCGAAGCGCCATTCGTGCTGCGCGCGTGACGGTTCCACTTCGACCAGGCGCTGCAGCATTTTCAGGCGGCTCTGTGCCTGACGAGCCTTGGTGGCCTGCGCGCGGAAGCGGTCGACGAACTGCTGCAGGTGGGCGGCAGTGCGCTTGTAGCTGCGCGCCTGGGCATCTTGCTGGCGATTGCGCTCGATGAGCGCGATTTCAAATGCCGAGTAATCGCCCGCGTAGCGCCGGATGGCGCCGCCCTCGACATGCCAGATGGTGTTCACGCAGCGGTCCAGGAACTCGCGGTCGTGCGAGATCAGCAGTACGGTGGCCGACTGGCGGCGCAGCCAGGCCTCGAGCCAAACGACAGAATCGAGGTCGAGGTGGTTGGTCGGCTCATCGAGCAGCAGCAGGTCCGCCGGTCGCAACAGCGCGCGCGCCAGCGCCAGGCGATTGCGCCAGCCCCCGGAAAAGCTCTGCATTGGCTGCTGGGCGGCTCCAGGGGCAAACCCCAGGCCGCGCATCACGGTCAGCGCCTGGGCGGTCACTGCGCCCGGATTGATCTCCGCCAGATGGGCGTGCGCATGCGCCAGTTCCAGGTCGTCGTGCCCGGTCTCGGCGCGCGCCAGGGCGGCGCGCGCAAGGCTCAGGGGCGCGTGGCCTTCCAGGACATATTCGAGGGCAGTCGAGGAGGTGGCATCGATGTCCTGCGCCACGTGCGCGATGCGCTCGGGCCGCGGCGCTTCGATCGTGCCTGCCTCCAGCGAGAGCTGGCCCAGCACCGCCGAGAAAAGGCTTGACTTGCCGCAGCCGTTGGCGCCGATCAGGCCGATGCGCTCGCCCGGGGCGGCGCTAAGGCTGACCTGCTGGTAGAGCACGCGCGCTCCGCGCGCCAGGGAAATGTTCGAGAGTCGGAGCACGGTGGCCTTACCAGGCCCGCGGCAGATGCAGGCCGGATCGAAGTGGGAAAGGTACGAGGAAAGGGTGGGAAGTTAGCGCCGGGCCGATGCCAAGACGTTGCCCGGCCTACGCGGGCAGGTCTTCGCGGTGCGCGAGGAAGACCACGTCGTCGCCAGCGCTGGTCGTCAGCCAGGTCAGCGGCAGCTCCGGAAAGCTGCGTTCGATCGCGCTGCGGCCATCCCCGATCTCTAGAACCAGGGTTCCGCCGGGTTCCAACTGGGAGTGGGCCTCGCGCACGATCCTGCGGACCAGGTCCATGCCGTCGGCGCCGCCGGCGAGCGCCACGCGTGGTTCGTGCTGGTATTCGGGAGGCAGTTGGTCCATCGAGGCGTCGGTCACGTAGGGCGGATTGCACAAAATAAGGTCGTAGAGGCGGCCCTCGACCGCTTCGAAAAGATTCGATGACAGCAGGCGCACACGGGTGCGCAGGCCGTACTCCTCAATGTTGCGGGTGGCCACCGCCAGGGCATCGAGCGAGACGTCGATCGCATCGACCTCGGCGTCGGGGAATACGTTGGCGGCCATGATCGCCAGGCAGCCCGAGCCCGTGCAAAGATCGAGCACGCGGCGCACCGAGTTGGGGTCGGGAATCCAGGGCTGCAATTCATTCTTGAGCAGCTCGGCGATAAACGACCGCGGGATGATGCAGCGGGTATCGACGTAGAAGCGATAGCCCTGCAACCAGCATTCGTTGAGCAGGTAGGCGGCGGGCATGCGCGACTTAATCCGCCGCTCGATCAGCTGCAGCAGCGAATTGATCTCGCCCATCGTCAGGAAGGCATCGAGAAAGATGTCCATACGCTCGAGCGGCAGCGAGAGCGCACGCATCACGAGGAACGAGGCCTCGTCGAAGGCATCGACTTGGCCGTGGCCGAACGCCAGGTCAGCCTCGTTAAAGCGCGTCACGGCAAAGCGCAGCGCGTCGCGCACGGTCCGCAGGTTAGCCTTGGCATCGATTGTCATTGTGGGAATTTTCCGAGGGGGCGGGGGGCCGTCAAGCGACCAGCACTGCGGCAAGCAGGTGGCGGTAGACCTCCTTGAGGGGGTCGATATCGGCAATGCAGACCCGCTCGTCCACCATGTGGACGGTTGCGTTGGGCGGGCCGAATTCAACCACCTGGGGACATATCGTTGCTAAGAACCGACCATCGGAAGTGCCGCCGGTCGTCGACCGCACCGGTTGCACGCCGAGTACTTGCTCGATGGACGCGCTCAGCACCTCGACCAGGGGTCCGGCCGCGCACTGAAAAGGCCGCGCACCAAGAGTCCATTGCAGCTCGAATTCGAGCCGGTGCGCGCGCAAGATGGCCTCGACCCTCGTGCGCAGGGCCTCGGGGCTCGATACCGGCGCAAAGCGCAGGTTGAAGTCGACTTCGCAGCGGCCCGGAATCACGTTGCCCGCACCCGTTCCTGCATGGATGTTGGAGACCTGGCAGCTCGTCGGCGGAAAGTCGGCATTGCCGACATCCCACTCGGTGGTCGTGAGTTCGGCCAGAGCCGGCGCCACGTCGTGGATGGGATTGCGTGCCAGGTGCGGATAGGCGACGTGGCCCTGCCGGCCGTGCACGACAAGGTGCGCGGACAGGGAGCCGCGCCGGCCGCACTTGATCGTGTCGCCCAGCCGCTGCACGCAGGTGGGCTCGCCCACCAGGCAAAAATCGATACTCTCGGAGCGCGCCGCCAGGGCCTCCACCACCGCCACGGTGCCGTCGACGGCAGGACCTTCCTCATCGGAGGTGAGCAGCATCGCGATGGAGCCGCCATGGCCCGGGTTCTGAGCGACGAACTCCTCCGCGGCCACGACAAATGCCGCAACGGAGGTCTTCATGTCGGCGACGCCGCGGCCCACCAGGAAGCCCTCGCGCTCCACCGGCACAAACGGGTCCGATTGCCAGCGCTCGGCCGGGCCCGGGGGCACCACGTCGGTGTGCCCGGCAAAGACGAAGGTGGGGCGCCGGGTGCCGCGCCGCAGCCACAGATTACACACGCCGTTGCGGTCGAAGCGCTCGGCAACGAAGCCGCTGGCCAGCAGGCGGTCGGCAAGCAGGTCCTGGCAGCCGGCGTCGGCCGGTGTCACCGAGGCCCGGGCGGCCAGCGCCTTCACCAGCGCCAGCGTCGGCGAGGCGGCCGCTGGCGACCGGGCAAGGGCTTGCGGGGCAGCTCGCATCAGATGTTCAGGGTGATTTCCGTGAAGGACGAGGAGCCGGTCTCGCCGGCGGCGCTGGCGCCCGAAGAGGCCTCGGGACGGGCCTTGCCGGCATTGTTGATGAACCAAAGCAGATTGTTCTGCGAATCGGCCGATGCCAGCGCATCGTCGCGTGTGATCTCCTCGTCCTTGAGCAGGCTGTACAGGCTCTGCTCGAAGGACTGGTTCTCCGGGACCAGGCTCTGCGCCAAGGCCTCCTTGATCCCCGAAACGTCGCCGCGGATGATCAAGTCGCGCGTATGACCGGAGTTCATGAGCACCTCGACCGTCGGCACGCGCCCGCCGCGCCGCGACCGCACCAGACGCTGGCAGATGACGGCGCGCAGCGAAGTCGCAACGTCCTCGAACAGGGCAGCGCGCGTCTCCGGCGTGTAGAAATTGATGATCCGGTTTAGCGCGTTGGCGCTGTTGGTCGCGTGCATCGTCGCGATGAGAAAGTGCCCCGACATCGCGTAGGCGAGGGTCGCGCCCATCGTCTCGCGATCGCGAATCTCGCCGATGAACATCACGTCCGGTGCCTGGCGCATGGCACTGCGCATCGCGGTCTGCAGCGACGTGGCGTCGGTCCCGATCTCCCGCTGATTGATGATGGACTTCTTGTTCTGGAACAGGTACTCGATCGGGTCCTCGAAGGTCAAGATGTGGCCGGTCTGCAGTTCGTTGCGGTAATCGATCATCGAGGCAATCGAGGTCGACTTGCCCGAACCGGCGGCGCCGACGACTAGGACGAGCCCGCGCCGCGATAGCGCCAGATCCTTGAATACCGGGGGCAGGCGCAATTCATCGAGGTGCGGAATCTCGCTGGGGATGTAGCGCAGCACCGCGGAGATCGAGCCGCGCTGGCGAAAGGCGCTCAGGCGAAAGCTGCCCAGGCCCTGCACGGGCAGGCCGATGTTGAGCTCGTTGGACTCTTCGAGCTCGCGGAACTGCGCGTCGCTGAGCCGCTCGGTGAGCAGGTCGATGACGTTTTGCGGCAGCAGGCGTTCCTGGTTGATCGGCACGCACACGCCGTTGATCTTTATGGTGATGGGCGAGCCGCTCGCCAGGAACAGGTCGGAGGCCTTCTTCTCGGCCATCAGCACAAAGAGTCGATCGAGCGTCATCATAGTGAATTGCCCCTCCTGGTTCGATCGTACGCCATGAGGCTCATTTATGCCCCGGCCTCGCGCAGCAGGTCATTGATCGCCGTCTTGGCCCGTGTCTGCGCGTCGACCCGCTTGACAATCACCGCGCAGTACAGGCTGTGCGTTCCGTCCTTGGCCGGCATCGACCCCGGCACCACCACCGCGCCGCGGGGCACGCGCCCGTACAGGACTTCGCCGCGTTCGCGGTCGTAGATCCGCGTGCTCGCACCGATGTATACCCCCATCGACAGCACCGCGTCTTGCTCGATGATGACGCCTTCGACCACTTCGGAGCGGGCGCCGATGAAGCAATTGTCCTCGATGATAGTCGGGGCCGCCTGGACCGGTTCGAGCACGCCGCCGATGCCCACGCCGCCGGACAGGTGCACATTCTTGCCGATCTGCGCGCAGGAGCCAACGGTGGCCCAGGTGTCCACCATGGTGCCCTCGTCCACGTAGGCGCCGATATTGACGAAGGAGGGCATCAGCACGACGTTGCGCGCGATGTAGGCCCCGCGGCGCGCCACCGCCGGAGGGACGACCCGGATGCCGCTGGCGCGAAACTGCGCTTCGTCGTAGCGCCCGAACTTCGTGTCCACCTTGTCGTAGAAGCGCAGGGCCGTGTCGGCTTCGTTGCCCTGGACCCGGTTCTCCTGCAGTCGAAACGAAAGCAGCACGGCCTTCTTGATCCACTGGTGCACGATCCAGCTGCCCTCACGCTTCTCGGCCACGCGCAGGCGCCCCGCATCGAGCTGTGTCAGGGTCTGGCCGACGGCCTCGCGCAGTGCCTGGGGCGCGGTATCGATGCTCAACTGGGCGCGCTGCTCCCAGGCCTGGTCGATCGTCTCTTGGTGCGTCATGGGAGCTCCGGTGATGGGCTAGCAGGCCGATTGCGCGGCGTGGGCGAGGATGCGCTCGGTTGCCGCGACGACTTGGGCTTCGTCGGCAACCAGGGCGATGCGTACATAGCCGGCGCCGGGATTGGTCCCCTCGACGGTGCGGGCCAGGAAGCTGCCCGGCAGGACCAGCACATTTTGCTCGGCGTAGAGCGTGCTGGCATAGTGCGCGTCGTCGCCGGGCGTCTGTGCCCACAGGTAGAAGGCGGCTTGCGGCATTGCCGCTGGCAGCACGCGGCTGATCCGCGGCTGGGCCTGGGCAAACTTGCCCGCGTAGCGCCGGCGGTTATCGATCACGTGGCTTTCATCGTTCCAGGCGGCGATGCTCGCTGCCTGGGTGGCCGGACTCATGGCGCAGCCGTGATAGGTGCGGTACGCAAGAAAGCGCTCGAGCGCGCGCGCGTCGCCGGCGACAAAGCCCGAGCGCAGTCCCGGGGCGTTGGAGCGCTTGGACAGGCTGCTAAAGCACACCAGGCGCGCGAAGCCGGTGCGCCCCAGGCGCTCGGCCGCCTCCAGGGCGCCCAGCGGGGGCTGGGCTTCGTCGAAGTAGATTTCCGAATAGCACTCGTCGGCCGCGATCAGAAAGTCGTGCCGGTCGGCCAGCGCAAAGAGCTCCTGCCACTCCTGCAGGGACATCACGTGCCCCGTCGGATTGCCCGGGGAACAGGCGTAAACGAGCCGCACGCGCTGCCAATCTTGCGCGCTCACGCGCTCCAAGGGCATGCGCCAACCGCCGGAGCGCGTCGTCGGCAGGTACCGCAGCTGCGCGCCGGCCAGCAGGGCGGCGCCTTCGTAGATCTGGTATCCAGGGTTGGGGACGAGCACCAGGGCGTTGCCGTGGGCGTCGATCGTTGCCTGGGCAAACGCGAACAGGGCCTCGCGCGAACCGTTGACCGGCAGCACCTGGGTCTGCGGGTCGACGCGCCGCAGGCGGTAGCGGCGCATGAGCCAGCCGGCGATGGCCTCGCGCAGGGCATCGGTACCTTTCGTGGCGGGGTAGTTGGCAAGCGTGGGGAGCGCGCCCGCCAGGGCCTCGAGCAGCACGCGAGGCGTGGGGTGTTTGGGCTCGCCGATCGAAAGGTTGATCGGCAACCGGTCGGGCGGCGGCGCGAGCGGCGCCAGCAGCGCCCGGAGCCGCTCGAACGGGTAGGGCCGAAGCAGCTCCAGCGCGGGATTCATCCGCAGCGTCAAGATCGCTGCGCCTCGAGGCGGTCGGCCGTCGCCGCGGTGCTCCCCAGATCGATTGCCGGTGACGGCTTCCAACCGCGCTTGCGGTGCTCCACGACCACCGTCGTGTAGATCCCGCCGCGCACGTTCCAGCGCGCGGTGATGCGCAGGAACCGTGGCGCAATCGCGGCGACCAGATCATCGAGCACGCGATTGGTGACTGCTTCGTGGAACACGCCCTGGTCGCGATAGCCCACGACGTAGAGCTTGAGGCTCTTGAGCTCGACGTTGCGCCGGTCGGGGATGAATTCGAGTTCCAGGCGCGCGAAGTCCGGCTGGCCGCTCATCGGGCACAGGCAGGTGAACTCGGGGATCTCGATGCGAACCAGGTAGTCGCGTTCCGGGCTCGGGTTGGGGAACGATTGGAGGATCTTGGAAACGGGGTTTTTCATGGCTGCCGAGACGGTTGGCGTTGGCCCGCCGCCCCTGGCCGCAGGTGCGGTCCGGGCGCGGGTCCATCGATTCGCTATCATTATAGTTTCGCCTTACGCAAAACAGCCCGGGAACAGCAACGTGCGATTGCGGCAGATAAAACTGGCCGGCTTTAAGTCCTTTGTCGATCCGACTCAGATCGACGTGCCCGGCCGCCTAGTGGGAGTCGTCGGTCCCAACGGCTGCGGCAAGTCCAATGTGATCGATGCCGTGCGCTGGGTACTGGGCGAGAGCAAGGCCGCCGAGCTGCGCGGCGAGTCGATGCAGGACGTGATCTTCAACGGCGCCGCAGGTCGCAAGCCGGCCGGCCGGGCGAGCGTGGAGCTGGTGTTCGAGAACAGCGACGGGCGCATCGGCGGCGAGTGGGGCCGCTTTAGCGAGCTCTCGGTCAAGCGCGTCCTGACGCGGGATAACTCCTCGGCCTACGTGATCAACAACCAACAGGTGCGCCGGCGCGACGTGCACGACCTGTTCCTGGGAACGGGCCTGGGGCCGCGTGCCTACGCCATCATCGGCCAGGGCATGATCTCGCGCATCGTCGAGGCGCGTCCGGAGGAATTGCGCGTTTTCCTGGAAGAGGCGGCGGGGGTAACCAAGTACAAGGAGCGGCGACGCGAGACCGAGACGCGACTGGCCGACACACGCGACAATCTGCTGCGCATCGGCGACGTGGTCCGCGAGCTCGATGGCCAGATCGAGCGGCTGCGCCAACAGGCCGAGGTCGCGCGCCAGTACCGGGATCTGAACGAGCGTCACGGTCAGGCCCAGGGCCTGCTGTGGCTCACTCGCCAGCAGCAGAGCACGGCCGAGCGCAGCCGCTTCGCCCGGGACATCGAGCAGGGGGAGGCCTTGATCGAGGGGCAGATGGCGGAGCTGCGCGCGGTCGAGTTGCGTCTGGAGCAGGAGCGCGCTGCCCAGTATGGCGCCAACGACGCGGCCAACGCGGCGCACGTCGAACTGGGGCGTATCAATACCGAGATCGCGCGCCTGGAGGCAGAGATCCGCGCGACGCTGGAGGCGCGCGCCCGCCTGGCAGCCCAGATTGAAAGCCTGACGCAGGTGCGGACGCGGCGCCGGGAAGAAGCCGTCCAGTTGCACCAACGCGGTACGGAGCTCGAGGCCGCGGCAAACGCGTCCCTGGGGCGGCTCGAGCAGGCGCGCCATGCCTGCCTCGCGCACGACGCCGGATTGCCACGGTACGAGGCCTCGAACCAGGCTGCCCGCGAGGCCCTGACGGCGGCGCGCTCGCGGGAGGCCTCGTCAGCGCAGGAAATCGCCAGTGCCAGCCAGCAGATGCAGGTCTTCGAGCGCCAGGGCAATGGCTTGTTGATGCGCCGGGAGCGCTTGGCCGACGAGCAGCGTCAGCTGGGCCGGCCCGATGGCGAGCGACTGGCACGCTTGCAGGCGGAGGCCGCGGCAGCGCAGCAGGAGTACGACAGCGTGCAGCAGCGCGGCGCCCAGGCCGAGACACGCGAACAAGAGCTGCAGAGCCAGCGGCAGGCACAGACGGAGCGCCGCAGCCAGGCCTCGGCGGAGCTGCATAAGCTCGAGGCACGGCGGCACGCGGTGCAGGAGACCCTGGTCAATATGGAGGCCGACGAGCGGCTCGACCCATGGCTGCGCAAGCAGGGACTGGAGTCGCTGCCGCGCCTGTTCAAGCACCTCGATGTCGAGGCGGGCTGGGAGACGGCGATCGAGGCGGTGCTGCGCGAGCGCGTCGAGGCCATCGAGGTCGGCCGACTCGAATCGATGGCGGCATTTGGCCAGCTCGCGCCGCCGGCGCGGGTCAGCTTCTTTTCCCTGGCGGGGGGCGAGCCTCCGGTACCCGGGCCGCGGTCGACGCAAGCGCGCTGGGAGCGGCTCTCGAGCCTGGTTGCCGCACGCGGCGCCCCGCAGGCCGGAGCGATCAAGGCCGTCCTGGACGACTGGCTGGCGGGAATTTACGTGCAGCCGGATCTGGAGGCGGCGCTTGGCGCGCGCTCCGAGCTGGCGCCGGGCGAGCAGTTCGTCGTGGCGGCCGGGCACCTGGTGTCGCGTCATGCCGTGCGCTTTTTCGCGCCCGACGATCGCAAGGCGGGTTTGCTGGCGCGCAAGCGCGAAGCCGAAAACCTGGAACGCCAGGTGCGGGCACAGCGTCTGATCGACGAACAGGCGGGCGAGGAGCTGGCGCGCTTCGACGCGCAGGTGCGCCACGCCCAGCAACAGGCGCAAGGCGCCCGGGAAAGCGCGGGACTGCTGCGCACGCGCGTCCATGAACTGCAGCTTGAGGCGGTGCGCCTGACCGAGTTGATCGAGAGGATCCGCCACCGTGGCGGACAGATCGAGGTCGAACTGGAGGAGCTGGCGGTCGAGGAGCAGGAACTTGGCCGTCAGCGCGATGCGGCCGAGCGGCGCTTTGCCGAGCTCGACGAGGACCTGGGGCGTCTGCAGGAGGTCGTCGAGGCTGCTCGGGTGGCCGAAGAGCAGGCGAGCGAGGTCCTGCGCCAGCAGCGCGAGCAATCGCGCCAGCTCGAGGCCGAGGCCCAGCGGCTGGAGTTCGAACTAGCGGCCACGCGGGAGCGCATCAGCGACGTGCAGCATGCCGTTGCCGCTGCCGAGGCCGATGTCCAGCGCCTGGTGCTGGAAATTGAGCATGCCCAACTGGAGGCGGCCAAGCTCGACGACAGCGCGGCGCGCGGCGGCCTGGAACAGTGGTTGCAGCAGCGCCGGACGGCGGAACAGGCCGTTGCAGCGGCGCGCGCGCTGGTCGACGAATCGATGCAAAAGTCGCGCGTCAGCGAAGAGCAGCGGCAGAAAATCGAGCGCGGCCTGCAGCCGCGGCGCGACCGCATCACCGAGCTCAAGCTCAAGGAGCAGGCAGCCCGCTTGGCGGTCGAGCAGTTCGAGCGACAGCTGGTCGAGGCCGGGGTGAACACCGAGGCGCTGCGTGCGCGCTTGGCTGGCGCAGCATCGGTGAGCGAACAAGAAGGCGAAGTCGCCAGACTGGCGCAGGCGATCGAGGCCCTGGGGGCCGTCAACTTGGCCGCCCTGGAGGAACTCGAGACGGCCAGCCAGCGGCAAGGCTTCCTGCACGCGCAGTCGGCCGATCTGCAGGCAGCGGTGGCGACGCTAGAGGACGCCATCCGGCGAATCGATCGGGAAACGCGGGAGCTGCTGCAGCAGACCTTTGACGAGGTCAACCGCCATTTCGGGGAACTGTTTCCGCGCCTGTTCGGCGGCGGCGAGGCCAAGCTCTCGATGACGGGAGAGGAAATTCTCGACGCCGGGGTCCAGGTCAGCGCGCAGCCGCCGGGCAAGCGCAACAGCTCCATCCACCTGCTCTCGGGCGGAGAGAAGGCGCTTACCGCGACCGCGCTGGTATTCGCCCTGTTCAAGCTCAACCCGGCCCCGTTTTGCCTCCTCGACGAGGTCGACGCGCCGCTGGACGATGCCAACACCGAGAGATTCTGCCAGTTGGTTCGCTCGATGACCGAAGCCACGCAGTTTCTCTTCATCACGCACAACAAGCTCGCGATGGAGATGGCCGAGCAGCTCGTCGGGGTGACGATGCAGGAGCAGGGGGTATCGCGTATCGTTGCGGTCGACATCGATAGCGCGGTGCAACTTGCCGCGGAGGCGGCGTAGTACCCTTTTCTGGTGGTCTCCTCGTGAGCGAACTGCAGGTATTCCTGTTCGCAGTTGCGGTGCTGTTGCTATTTGGCCTGTACCTCAGCGGAAAGTGGCAAGAGCGGCGTTTGCTGCGCCGGCTGCGCGACCGGCTGCGCGGTGGCGTGGACGATGCGCTGCTGCGGGCTGGATCGGCGTCCCGGGAGGACCCCGGGCAGGCGGGCGAGGGCAGCGGCACGCTGGCGCGTGCGCGTGCCGGGCGGGTGGAGCCGAGCCTGGCCGGCGGTGCCGGACCTGCGGCCGCGGGCGCAGCCAGCGCGCCGAGCCCAGATGCAGAACAGGCTGCCCCGGGCCTTGCACCGGCCGCCGCGACCGGCGGCGAGGATCAGCGGACCGAGGTTTCCTCCGAGTCCTTGCGAACCCCCGCTGCCCTGCTGCGGCCGGATTGGGTGGAGGATCCCTTGCTCGACTGTTCGCTGGAGCTGCGCTGCACGCGCGCCGTTGACGGGGTCAGCGTGATCGAGGCGGCCGCGATCCTGGCGCACACACCATGGCGGCTGCCGGTGCACTTCGTGGTCTGGGATGGCCGTCACCAGCAATGGGTGCTGCCCGACCGCTTCGGCTACTACACCGACGCGCTGGCCTCGATCCAGCTGGCGGACCGGCGCGCGAAGATCGAGGAGGCCGAAATCATCCGTTTTGTCCAGGCGGTCCAGCAGGTGGCCGCCGCACTGGACGCGGACGTCGATGCGCCCGATGCACAGCGCCTGCTGGTGCAGGCGCAGGAACTCGATCGGCTGTGTGCGCGATTTGACATCAAGATCGGGCTGACAGTCGAGTCGACCAGCACCGCCTGGACAGGTCCGCAGATGCGAAGCGCCGCCCAGCAGGCGCATTTCGTGGCCACGGACGGACAACGCTGGGTTCGCTACGACTCGCAGGGCGACCCGCTCTATACCCTGGAGGCCGATTCCGTTTCGATGAAGCGCTTGCTGCTCGAGTTCGATATCGCGGTGGCGCCGATCGGCGAGCGGGGCTTGCGCTCGATGGTGGAGAGCGCGACGGCCCTGGCCAACACCCTGGGCGCGCGGGTTGTCGATGACAACGGCGAACCGGTCGCAGCCGCCTCCATGGATGCCGTCGAGGCCCAGCTCGCACGCGTGTACGAGGAAATGACGGCGGCCGGCATCGAACCGGGCAGCGCCCGGGCGCGCAGGCTGTACGTTTGAGATTCATGCAGCGCAGTGATCGGGACCGTGCCATGGCACTGCGCGAGCAGATCGAGCGGCTCGACCATGCCTACTACGTGCTCGATGCACCCGAGGTCCCGGATGCAGAGTACGACTGCTTGTTGCGGGAACTGCAGCAGCTCGAAGAACGCCACCCGGAACTGCGCGCGGCCGATTCGCCGACGCAGCGCGTGGGCGGTGCGGTCCGGGCCGACCTGCAGGCGGCCGCCCACACCGTTCCGATGCTTTCGCTCAACAATGCCCTCGATGAGGCCGAAGCCGAGGCGTTCGACGCGCGCGTGCGCTCGGCGCTGGGGTTGGCCCAGGCGACGTACTGCTGCGAGCTCAAGTTCGATGGTCTGGCGATCAGCCTGAGCTATCACGACGGCGTGCTCGAGCGGGCCGCGACCCGGGGCGACGGCATGGTGGGGGAGGACGTGACGGCCAATGTGCGCACGATCCGCAGTGTTGCCTTGCGCCTGGCGCATCGTGCCCCGGCGCGGCTGGAGGTACGCGGTGAAGTGCTGATGTTTCGGCGCGATTTCGAGCGCCTCAATGCCATGCAGCGCGCGCAGGGCGGCAAGGAGTTCGCCAACCCGCGCAATGCGGCCGCCGGCAGCCTGCGGCAACTCGACGCGGGCATCACCGCCCAGCGCCGCTTGCGCTTTTTTGCCTATGGCGTGGCCTCCCCCGGGGCCGTACCCGGCGTGGAGGGGAGCCGACATCGCAATCGGCGCTGCTGAGCTGGCTCGAGCGGCTGGGGCTGCCGGTATGCGAGCATCGTGCGGTCGTGCATGGCATCGACGGCCTGCGCGGGTTCTACGAGCGCATTGCTCAGCGCCGCGACGCCTTGCCCTACGAGATCGACGGCGTGGTATTCAAGGTTGATGCCTTTGCCGAGCAGCAGCGCCTGGGATCGCTGGCGCGTGCGCCCCGATGGGCGGTGGCGCGCAAGTTTCCGCCGAGGGAGGCGCTTACGCAGCTGCTGGGCATCGACGTGCAGGTGGGACGCACGGGCGCACTGACGCCGGTGGCGCGCCTGGCCCCGGTCGAGGTCGGCGGCGTCGTGGTGAGCAGCGCAAGCCTGCACAACGAGGACGAGATCCGCCGCAAGGACATCCATATCGGCGACACGGTGGCGATCCGGCGCGCGGGCGACGTGATCCCCGAGGTCGTGGCGGTCGTTGCCGATCGGCGACCGCACGATGCCCGCGCCTTTGTCTTCCCGCGGCAGTGCCCGGTCTGCGGCTCCGCGGTGGTGCGCGGCGAGGGCGAGGCGGTTGCGCGCTGCAGCGGTGGCCTCGTCTGCCCGGCCCAGCGCAAGCAGGCGCTGCTGCACTTTGCCAGCCGCCGCGCGCTCGACATCGACGGTCTTGGCGAGAGGCTCGTAGACCAGCTGGTCGACTCGGGGCTGGTCACGCATCCCGCCGGCCTGTTCGCGCTCCAGCCGGCCGTACTGCAGGAGCTGGATCGGATAGGCGAGAAGTCCGCCGCCAATTTGCTCGACGCACTGGAGCACGCGCGCTCCACCACGCTCGAGCGGTTCATTTACGCGCTGGGGATCCGTCATGTCGGGGAGTCGACCGCGGGCGACCTGGCGCGCCATTTCGGGAGCTTCGACGCCTTTGGCGCGGCCGACGAAGCCGAGCTCCTGCGGGTACCCGACGTGGGTCCGGTGGTCGCGCACTCGATCCGCCAGTTCCTGGACGAACCGCGCAACCGCAATGAGATCTCGGCCTTGCGTCGCGTACTGCTCATCGCGGCACCGGCGCCCGCGCGACGTTCGCAGGCCCTGGCCGGCGTGAGCTTCGTACTCACGGGCACGCTGGCCTCGCTCACGCGTGAGGAGGCGACGGCGCTGATCGAGGCTGCCGGCGGCACTGTGAGTTCCTCGATCTCCCGCAAGACCGGCTATGTGGTGGCGGGCGCCGAGCCGGGCAGCAAGCTGGGCAAGGCACGGGAACTGGGCGTGCCGGTACTCGATGAGGATGGCTTGCGAGCAGTGCTCGCCGACGAAGGAGCAGCCTGATGTTTGGCATCATTGGTGGCAGTGGCCTGGCGAAGCTGGCGGCGCTCGATACGCCGCGGCGGCAGGTGATGAGAACCCCGTACGGCGAGCCTTCCGGCGCGCTCACCTTCGGCCGGCTTGCCGGCCGCGACATCGTCTTCGTTGCGCGCCATGGCTACGGCCATACAATTGCTCCGCACGAGATCAACTACCGGGCCAACATCTGGGCGCTCAAGGAGCTGCGCGTCGAGGGCATCTTCGCTCTTTCGACCGTGGGCGGCATCCGCGCGGACCTGGTCCCGCGCTCGTTGGTGGTGCCGCACCAGATCGTGGACTACACGCACAGCCGCACATCGACGTTCTTTGAGAGCGGCGCCAACGCAGTTACCCACATCGACTTTACGCAGCCGTACTCGCAGCGCATGCGCCAGCGCCTGCTGGAGGCCGCGGCACGTTCCGGCGAGGTGGTGTTCGACGGCGCTGTGTACGCGTGCACGCAGGGCCCGCGGCTGGAGACCGCGGCCGAGGTCAATCGACTCGAAGTCGACGGTGCCGACGTCGTGGGCATGACCGGCATGCCCGAGGCGGCCCTGGCGCGCGAGCTCGAACTCGAATACGCCTCGCTCAGCATGGTCGTCAATCACGCCGCCGGCCGCGGCGACAGCAAGACGCGGGTCGAGCTCTCGCAACTCGACGAGGTGCTCCGGCAAACCGTTGTGCGGGCGGTCCACGTGCTCGAAGCGGCGGTACGGGGAGCAGCATGATCCGTCCGATCCTGCGCATGGGCGATCCGCGCCTGCTCCAGGTCAGTGTGCCGGTCACCGAATTCAACACGCCCGCGCTCGACGAGCTCCTGGCGGACATGTTCGAGACCATGCACGCGGCCGACGGCGCGGGCTTGGCCGCGCCCCAGATCGGCAAGAACGTGCGCGTGGTGATCTTCGGCTTCGACCGCAACGAACGCTACCCGGACGCGCCGGCGATTGCGCCCACGGTGCTCATCAACCCGACGATCGAGCCGCTTACCGAAGTGCTCGAGGATGGCTGGGAGGGATGCCTCTCGGTGCCGGGCCTGCGCGGCGTGGTACCGCGCATCCTGCGGCTGCGCTACAGCGGCTTGGACGCCAAGGGCAAGGCGTTCTCCCGCGAGGCCGAGGGGTTCCATGCCCGCGTGGTGCAGCACGAGTGCGACCATCTCGACGGCATCCTGTACCCGATGCGCGTGCGGGATTTTTCCCGGTTTGGCTACACGGATGTGTTGTTCCCGGGTAATGACAGAGGAGAATGAGGCGGCGCGCATCAACCTGATGCAGTCTGAGACAGCAAAGATGCGGATAAGAAAGCGGGTAAGAATCACCATTACCCGCTACGTTATGCGGGTAACGCCCTTGGGAGGCTGACGTGACCCGCGATCGGCCTACCGCCAAACCATCCATCACCCGTGGCCGCAAGCGGACCAGTTCGGCGATCGCCGAGGCTAAACCGGCCGCCAGACCCTACCAGCTGACGGATTCCGGGGGCCTGTACGTCGAGGTCAAGCCCACAGGAAAAACATCTGGCGTTATCGGTTTCGCCTGGCCGGGCGCGAAACGATCCAACCCTTGGTGAGTTCAACAAGCGGGCGCTCGGCCTCGATGAGGCGCGTACGCTGCGCAATCAGGCGCGCGAGCTGGGGCGCCAGGGGAAGAATCCCGCGATAAGACCCGACCATCCGCTCGCGATATTCCGCGGCCGCTACTTCCGGGTCGATGTTTCGCGCAAAAAGGCGAGGAACCTGCCGTATCGGCGTGGGCTTGCCCGACAGTGGCGTCTCAAGACCTCATCGAGGTTGGATGCCGGGTCCGTGCTGACGAGCAGGACTATCTTTCCCGCTTCGGCCAGGCTGATGGCCGTGGCGCAAGCGAGCGAAGTCTTGCCGACGCCGCCTTTGCCGGTGAAGATAAGGTGACGTGTCGTTGCCGCAGGCAGGGCAATGATAGCTACCGGGTGCCTCAGCACTCGCCCGGCTTGCAGCCACAGGTGGCAATATTGACGGGAGGCTGGTTGGTGGTTGGCGACGGAATGCCAAGTCTTTGCATCAGCCGGGCTCGGGTCGGATACATCCCCGTAGTAGCAATGCGCCCATCGACCTTGGTAATCGGCAGGCGGTCCATCCCGGCGTTCATTTCAGTGACCACGTCCGAATTGGACGCAAACGCTGCGGCATCGTAGCCCAGAGTGTGACGAACCACCTTGACGCCGCGCTCGCTCAGCCATGGAACGTCCGCATGGAACTGCACCAATACCGGGTCAACGTTCGCTCCGCAGACCCCGGTCGGGCAGCACATGGCTGGTTCAAACACTTCCAAATTGCTCCTCCTCTGATCCATCATGCTCGCTCACTGATCGCCAGCCACTGGTTTGCCATTGTTGCTGGCGGTAACCGTGTGGCACTTGGCAAACTCGGTGGCCCCCTGGTCGATGCCGTCGGCTTGCATACTTTTGACGTTTTCAGTATATTCAAAGAATGGAAGAAATGGAAGTCGTCAAGTCCCTCGCCGCACTCGCGCAGCCATTGCGTCTTCGGGTGTTTCGCGCCCTCGTCATCGTGGGCAAGGAGGGCCTGACTCCTGGAACGATGTCCGACGCCTTGGGTATTCCGGCAGCCACGCTCTCTTTCCACCTAAAGGAGCTGATGAACGCCGGGTTGGTTACGCAAGAGCGTGCCAGCCGCCACCTGATCTACCGCGCCGCGTACGACCGCATGAATTCGGTGCTTGGCTACCTATCCGAAAACTGCTGCCAGGGTGCCCAGTGCCTTGACGAGACTACCGCGGCATGCAAGCACTGATGGAGAAGAAATGAAGCGATTCCATGTACACGCCTACGTCCAAGACTTGCCGACAAGCGTTGCTTTTTATACAAAGCTCTTCGCTGTTGAGCCCACGCGCGTGGAGCACGATTACGCCAAGTGGATGCTCGATGACCCGCGCATCAACTTCGCCATTTCGACTCGCGGTGGCAAGCTCGGAATCGACCACCTGGGCATCCAAACCGACACGGAGTCGGAGCTGGCCGAACTAAAGGCAAGGGCCGAAGCAGCAGATATGACGCTGCTCGACGAGGGCCAGACGACCTGCTGCTATGCCCGCAGCGACAAGCATTGGGTGACGGATCCCCAAGGAATCGCTTGGGAGCATTTCCACACGCGCGACAATATTGCGGTCTTTAGCGAAAAGGCCGAGCCGGCCAAGGAGCCCGCCGCGTGTTGTGCGACGGCAGCGACGGGGGCTAAGCCCGTCGGCAATGCAGTCAAGGCCGCGGCTTCCTGCTGCTGAGGCTCAGCCGTGGCCGCATTGGCCATCCAGCGGGAAATCAAGGATATTGGAACGCGCTAAACCATGACGACGAACGTACTCATACTGTGCACCCACAATTCTGCCCGCAGCGTCTTGAGTGAGGCAATGCTCAACCATTGGGCAAAAAAGCTTGGGAAAGACGTTCGCGCCTTCAGCGCCGGCAGCGCACCGAGTGGGCGCCTCAACCCCTACGCGCTGGAAGCGCTGGCCAACGCGGGCATCGACACAACCGGCTACCGCAGCAAGAGCTGGGATGAATTCGTTGGCGAAAACGCTCCCAAAATGCGCATCGTGATCACGGTGTGCGACCGTGCGGCCTCGGAGACCTGTCCGTACTGGCCCGGCAGCCCGGTAACGGTGCATTGGGGCTACCCGGACCCGTCCAACGCCCCGGAGCCCGAGAAAAAGAAGGCTTTCGAGCTCACGCGCCAGGCCATCGGCTACCGGATGCTCCAATTGCTCTGCCTCCCGCTGGAGCAGATGGGCAATAGCGCACTGCAAAGTGCGCTGGCTGCTATCGAGCGCAGCTGACCGACCGGCGATGAATACGAGCGCTATGCCCGCGTCGGTGCTTGCTGCGGCCCCGATGAGCGTCTTTGAACGCTACCTCACGGTCTGGGTCTTTCTCTGCATCGTCGTTGGAATTGTGCTGGGACAAACGTTTCCAGTGCCGTTTGAAGCCATCGGGCGCATGGAAGTCGCCCGGGTCAACTTGCCGGTGGGTCTGCTGATCTGGGTAATGATCATCCCAATGCTGTTGAAGGTCGATTTTGGCGCGCTGCACCAGGTCAAGAGCCATTGGCGAGGCATAGGCGTCACCCTGTTTGTCAACTGGGCGGTCAAGCCTTTTTCGATGGCGTTGCTCGGCTGGATCTTCATTCGCCACGTGTTTGCGAACTATCTGCCCGTCGGGCAGGCGGACAGCTATATCGCCGGCCTGATCCTGCTGGCCGCCGCGCCGTGCACGGCGATGGTGTTCGTATGGAGCCGTCTGACCGGAGGCCATCCCCTATTCACCTTGTCGCAGGTGGCACTAAACGACACGATCATGGTGTTTGCCTTCGCGCCGATCGTCGCGCTACTGCTCGGCCTGTCGTCAATCACCGTGCCATGGGACACCCTGATCACATCGGTGGTGCTGTACATCGTGATTCCTGTGTTGCTAGCGCAGGGATGGCGCAAGATGCTGCTCAAACAGGGGCAGGCGGCGTTTGACACGGCACTTGCAAGGATCGGCCCCTGGTCGATAGCCGCATTGCTGGCAACCCTGGTGTTGCTGTTCGCCTTCCAGGGAAAGGCCATACTGCAACAGCCGCTCGTAATCGCCATTCTGGCGGTGCCGATCCTCATCCAGGTGTTCTGTAACGCGGCCCTGGCTTACTGGCTCAATCGTCGCCTCGGCGAATCGCATAACGTGGCCTGCCCTTCTGCCCTGATCGGCGCAAGCAATTTCTTTGAGCTCGCTGTGGCAGCGGCGATCAGTTTGTTCGGTTTTGAATCAGGCGCGGCGTTGGCGACCGTGGTGGGCGTATTGATCGAGGTACCGGCGATGCTGATCGTGGTTCGAATCGTAAATTCGACCAAGGACTGGTACGAGTCGGGCGCTCAGCCAGGTTGACCATACCGGGTC
>OKRD01000088.1 GCA_900290335.1 Burkholderiales bacterium
GCCATGTAGTTACTTTATCACCATGTTCGGCCAAATGCAAACTATCCATTTTGGGTGGGTCTACTCAGGTTTAGCGGGTTATCGGGCAACAGTTTGCGGCCCTAGCCGCCAGCGAGCAGGCGCTCGACCCCGCACTGCTTGAGCTCCTCGACCACGCCGGCCTGCGCGGCCGCTCCGCTGGCCTGCGCCTCGATCATCTCGCCACGCGTCGCGCTGCCGGCCCAGGCGCGCAGATGCAGGCGCTGCTGGTCGATCTGGGCGTAGGCGGCCAGGGGGAACTCGCAGCTGCCGCCCAGGCCGCGGGAGACGGCACGCTCGGCCGTGACGCAGGCCCGCGTGGGCGCATGCTCCAGGTGCGCGAGCCGCGCGCGCACGGCCTCGTCGCCGGCACGGATCTCAATGGCCAGCGCGCCCTGCCCCGGCGCCGGCAGGAACAGCTCGGGTGGCAGGATCTGCGCGATGCGCCCGCCCAGACCCAGGCGCTGCAAACCGGCCGCCGCCATCACCAGGGCGTCGAAGTCGCCGCGGTCGAGCTTGGCCAGGCGGGTGCCCACGTTGCCGCGCACCGAGACGATCTGCAGACCGGCAAAGCGTGCGCGCAGCGCCATTTCGCGGCGCAGGCTCGAAGTGCCCACGCGTGCGCCCTGGGGCAGCTGCGCTAGGCTTGCATGGCGCGAGCTCACCAGACAATCGCGCGGATCGGCGCGCTCCAAGATCGCGGCCAGCTCGAACTCGGGCGCCAGGACCATCGGCACATCCTTGAGCGAATGCACGGCAAGATCGGCCTGGTGCTCCTGCAAGGCGACCTCGAGCTCCTTGACGAACAGTCCCTTGCCACCGACCTTGGACAGCCTCCGGTCCAGGATCTGGTCACCGCGCGTGGTGAGCTCGAGCAGTTCCACGCGCAGGGTCGGATCGGCCTGCAGCAGCCGCGCCTGCACGTGGTGCGCCTGCCACAGCGCCAGCGGACTCGCGCGCGTTGCGATGCGGATGGTTGCGGAAGGCGGCGCCATTGCGCTGCCAGTTTAGCAAGCTCACACTCCGGCAGCGGCCTTGACGGTCGGCCATTGGCGCCGGCTGATGGGCAGACGCTCCTCCAGGTCGCGCAGCAATATCTCCCAGTGGCCCTCGGGGGACTCGCCCTCGGTCTCGGGCTTGGCCTTGACGCGTTGGAATCCCGCGATGTAGCGGCGCGCCACCAGGCAGTTTCGATGGATGCGCACGAAGCGCTCGCCAAATTCGCTCTCCAGTGCGGTGAGCGACTCCTCGGTGAGGTATTCGCGCGCCGTGGTGCGGATCGTGACGTACTTGAGTTCGGCACGCAGGTAGACAATGTCCTCCACCGGTACCAGCACCAGGCGGCCGCGCTCCGAGACGCTGAGCTGCGTGCGCGCCGCGCCCAGGCTGTGCGCCAGGGCGTCGAAGCGGGCCTCGCGCGGCAGCACGCGCCGGGCGCGCTGCAGCGCCGACAGCAGGCGGTCGGCCCGGACCGGCTTCATCAGGTAGTCCACTGCCTGGACTTCAAAGGCCTTGAGCGCGTGCTCGTCGAAGGCGGTCACGAAGATGATCGCCGGCGGGGCCTCGGACTGGGCCAGGTGCCGCGCCACCTCGATGCCGCTCATGTCGGGCATCGCGATATCGAGCAGCACCACATCCGGCTGCCAGCGTGCCACGGCCTCGAGCGCGGCCACCCCGCCGTCGGCCTGTCCGACCTGGGTCAACGCGATTTGGCGCGCGCAGTCGGCCAGCAGCTGCGCTAGCCGCGCCCGCGCCGGCGGTTCGTCGTCTACAACCAGCACTTTGAGCATGATAGGCAGGGTTCCGATCGTTGACGCAGCGCGCGGCCCGGCGCTCAGGCGGCGGTCTTGGTTTCCACCGGTATGGTAAGCGTGAGTTCAAAGCGTTCGCGGCGCACCTTGGTCTCGAGACTGGCTTCCAGATCGTAGACCAGTGCCAGCCGGCCGCGGATATTGTTGAGCCCGATCTGGTTGCCTTCGCGCTGGACGGGCTCGCGCGCGATCGGATTGCTGACGAAGATCTCCAGCTTGAAGCCCTGCTGGCGCACGCGAACCTGGATATCGCACTCGCCCGCGAGGCGCTCGGCACCGTAGCGCACCGCGTTTTCGATGATCGGTTGCAGCAGCAACTGCGGCACGCGTGCCCGCGGATGCACCGCGCCGATGTTCCACTGGACCTGCAAGCGATCGCCCAGCCGCGTTTGCTCGATTTCGACGTAGCGCCGGCACAGATCGAGTTCCTGCTCCAGCGGCACCAGGCGCTTGACGTCTCCCATGACGGCACGAAACAGCTCGGCCACGCTCTCGAGCATGCGCTCGGCGCGCAGCGGATCCTCGCGAATGACCGCCAGGACCGCATTGAGGCTGTTGAAGAAGAAATGCGGCCGGATGCGCGACTGCAGCGCCTGGAACTTTGCCTCGTCGATGGCCGGGGAAAATGCCCGCGCGCGCAGCTCCAGATAGTGCTGCGCCGCCATCCCGCCGAGCAGTCCCAGAAGGGTGGCGATGAGGTCGGCGCGAGTGAGCGGGGAAACACTCGAGCCGACCGCAAGCCGGTTGATGCCGTAGGCCGTCGCCGCCGGCAGCAACCAGGCCAGTGCCCGTTGCAGCGGTTCCGCGACCTGCCCGCCGGCGCGGCGCAGCAAACACCAGCCCAGCAGGGTCAGGAGCGTGGTCGGCTCAACGACCGCCGCGAGATCCAGGAAGGCAGCAGCGTACTGCCGCGACACCTGGGAGGACGTGACGTCCGCCGCGCGCCCGCCTAAGACCGCGATCGCCAGCGCGACATTGATGCCAACACCGATGCGCAGAACGGTGCCGGCATTGCAACCGTCAGGGATCAGTTGGCGAGTCTCGGGCACGAGGTGCGATTATCCATGCTTTGGCGGACCACGACAGGAGCGATACGCATGCGCGCTAGAATTTCGCCATGAACGACCACAACAGTCGCAGCGGCGGTGCGCGCGCCCCTGGCGGGCGCCTCGAGCGCCGCGCCGATACCGATCCGAGCGCCGATGCGCCGTCCGCGCCAGGCATCTCGCCGCTGCACGGCCGGCGCGAGGCCTGGTCGGGTCGCTTTTCCGAGCCGGTTGCCGATTTCGTCCTGCACTACACGGCCAGCGTCGGCTTTGACCGGCGGCTGGCGCAGGCCGACATCGATGGCTCGCTCGCCCACGCGGCGATGCTCGCGCAGGTGGGAGTGCTCAGCACGCAGGACCTGCAGGCCATCGAACGCGGCCTGGCGGTGGTTCGCGGCGAGATCGAGCGCGGCGAATTTGCCTGGCGCGTCGATCTGGAGGACGTGCACCTGAACATCGAGGCGCGTCTGACCGAGCTCGTCGGCGCCCCGGGCAAGCGGCTGCATACCGGCCGCTCACGCAACGACCAAGTAGCCACCGACCTGCGCCTGTACCTGCGCGGCCAGATCGACTTGACGCTGGGCCAAGTGCAGCGCCTGCAGCGCGCCCTCGTGGAGCTGGCCAGCGAGCACACCGGCACGATCATGCCCGGCTTGACGCACCTGCAGGTCGCGCAGCCGATCGTGTTCGGACACCATCTGCTGGCCTACGTCGAGATGCTCGAGCGCGACGCCGAGCGGCTGCGCCAGACCCGGGGGCGTGTCAACCAGCTGCCGCTGGGTGCGGCGGCGCTAGCCGGGACCAGCTACCCGATCGACCGCGAGGCCGTGGCACGGAGCCTGGGATTTGAGGCCGTCAGCCGCAACTCCATGGACGCCGTGTCCGACCGCGACTTCGTCATCGAGTTCTGCGCGGCCGCCGCGATCGCCATGGTGCACCTGTCGCGGCTGTCCGAGGAGCTGATCCTGTGGGCAAGCCCGCAATTCGGATTCATCGACTTGCCCGACCGCTTCACCACCGGCTCTTCGATCATGCCGCAAAAGCGCAATCCCGATGTGCCGGAGCTGGCCCGCGGCAAGACCGGCCGTGTGGTCGGAAGCCTTGTCGGCCTGCTGATGATGGTCAAGGGCCAGCCGCTGGCCTACAACAAGGACAACCAGGAGGACAAGGAAGCCTTGTTCGACGCGGTCGATACCCTGCGCGACACGCTGCACGCCTTCGCCGAGCTGGTACCGGGCATCGTCGTCCATCGCGAGGCCATGCGCCAGGCCGCGCGGCGCGGCTTTGCCACCGCAACCGACCTGGCCGACTACCTTGTGCGCCGGGGCGTGGCCTTTCGCGACGCCCACGAAGCCGTGGGCCGGGCGGTGCGCCGGGCGGCCGCGCTAGCGTGCGACCTCGGCGAACTGCCGATCGAGGAGTTGCGCGCCTTTGCCCCGCAAGTCGAGGCCGATGTGCTCTCGGCGCTGAGCCTGGAAGGCTCGGTGGCCGCGCGCGACCACCTCGGCGGCACGGCACCGGCGCAGGTGGCGCGGCAAGTGGCGTTCTGGCGCGCGCGCCTGCCGGGCCCGGCGTAGCTGCTGGGTCCAAGCCGCGCCTCGCGCGCTGCCTTGGGGCCGGCGCAGCGCTAGCTGCCGCCGACCGTCAGCGCGTCGATGAGCACCGATCCCGAAACCTTGCTGCCGCGCACGATCCGGTCGGCGCCGATCGCGGCGATCCCGGCGAACATGGTGCGCAGGTTCCCGGCGATGGTGATCTCTTCGACCGGGCGCGTGATGGCGCCGTTCTCCACCCAGAATCCGCTCGCCCCGCGCGAGTAGTCGCCGTTGACGTAATCGATTCCCATGCCGATGAGCTCGGTGACCAGTAGTCCCGTGCCGAGCGTGCGCAGCATGGCCGCGAAATCGTCGCTGGGGCGCGTGAGCGTCGAGCGCAGCTCCAGGTTGTGCGAGCCACCCGCGTTGCCGGTGGACTTCATGCCCAGCTTGCGCGCCGAGTAGCACGACAGGAAGTAGCCTTCCAGGATGCCGCCCGCGACCACCTCGCGCGCCCGGCCGCGCACGCCTTCTTCGTCAAACGGACCCGATCCCATGCCACGGGGAACGAACGGATCCTCGCACACCGACACGTGGCTGGGAAAGATCTTCTGTCCCAGGCTGTCGACCAGAAACGAGGCCTTGCGGTACAAGGCGCCGCCGCTGGCGGCCTGGACGAAGTTGCCCAGCAGGCCGCATGCCACTGGGGCTTCCAGCAGTACGGGACATTGGCGCGTCGTGAGCTTGCGTGCGCCCAGCCGGGACAAGGCGCGCCGCGCGGCGTAGCCGCCGATGGCCTCGGCTTGCGCCAGCTCGCCGGCCACGCGGCTCGAGGAATACCAGTCGTCGCGCTGCATGCCGCCGCGCCCGCGCGCGATCGGCGCAACCGCAACCGAGTGCCGGGACTGTGGATAGCCGGCCAGGAAGCCGCGGGAATTGGCCAGCACGAACTGGTCGCAACCGGTGTGCACGTTGGCGCCTTCCGAGTTGACGATTTGCTTGCTGACGGCGAAGGCGGCCTGTTCGGCGCGCTGCGCCAGGGCGATGGCGCGCTCCGAGTCCAGGTCCCAGGGGTGGAACAGATCCAGGTCCACCGGGTGGCGCTCGAGTTCATCCTCGTCCGGCAGTCCGGCCGCATCGTCGATGGCGGTGTAGCGTGCGATGTCGTAGGCCGCCTGCACCGCCTGGCGAATCGCAGCCAGGGAAAAATCCGAGGTGGAGGAGTGGCCGCGCCGCTGGCCCACGTACACGGTGATCCCGAGCCCCTTGTCGCGCGTGTTCTCGATCGTTTCGACACGCATCTTGCGCGTCGTGACCGACAAGCCGGTCGATTCGCTTGCCTCGCAGGCGCAATCGCTCGCACCCAGGGAGCGCGCGTGCGTGAGCACTTCGAGCGCCAGTTCGCGCAGCCGGTCAACGGAGATCGAGAAAGGGGAACCCATCCTGTGGTCGCGGGGCGTGACCCGCTCGGTTTCTTGGTAGACCGCTATGATAGCCGTCCGCCAACATCGGCCTGGAGCGCACGCCGCTGCCTATGCCCGCCGCTCCGACCGTGAGTGAACTGCCCGCCCCGCCCCAGGAGCGCCCGAGCAAGACCCAGCGCAAGCAGCAGATGCACGCGCGCCAGGGCCTGGGGCAAAAGCTCGTCGGGCTCAATATTGACCAGCTGGCGCAACTGGCGCTGCCGGAGAGCCTGCACGAGGCGATCCTGCTGGCCCAGCGCATCAGCGGCCACGAGGCACGGCGCCGCCAGCTGCAGTACATCGGCAAGCTGATGCGCGAGGCTGACTTCGAAGCCATCCGCAGCGCCTACGATGACCTCACGGGCGCTTCGCGCCAGTCCGTTGCCTTGCTGCACCGCTGCGAGCGCACCCGCGATCAGCTCATCGAGCAGGAGCAGGCGCTCGATGCCTTCGTTCGCGACCATGCCGGCATCGATGCCCAGTGGCTGCGCGCCAAGGTCCGCGCCGCGCGCCAGGAGCGCCTTGCGGCGCGGTCCCCGCGGCACGCGCGCGAGCTCTACCAGTGGCTGCATGCGCTGCTGCAGGCCGATGCGCAGGCCGGGGGCGCAACGTGAGCGCGCCGGTGCGGGAGCAGCCTGACGAGCTGCTGGTGGGCCTGGTCTCGGTGTCGGATCGGGCCAGCGCGGGCGTCTACTCCGACCTGGGGCTGCCCGGTCTGCGCGACTGGCTTAGCCGCGCGATGCGCTCGCCCTGGCGCGCCTTCGAGCGACTGGTCGCCGACGAGGGGGGCGCCATCGAGGGTGCCCTGCTCGAGCTGGTCGACGACTGCGGCTGTGACCTGGTCCTGACGACCGGCGGCACCGGTCCGGCGAGGCGCGACGTGACGCCCGAGGCGACCTTGGCGGTGGCAACGCGGCAGATGCCCGGCTTTGGCGAACAGATGCGGCGCATCTCGCTCGAGTTCGTGCCGACCGCCATCTTGTCCAGACAGGTCGGCGTCTTGCGGGAGACACCAGGACACAGTGCGCTGATCTTGAATCTGCCGGGGCAACCCAAGGCCATCGCCCAAACGCTCGAGGGTCTGCGCGACGCGCAGGGCAAGATCGTCGTCGCCGGAATCTTCGCCGCGGTTCCCTACTGCATCGAGCTCATCGGTGGCCCCTATGTCCAGACGCACCCCGAGGTTGTGGTCGCGCACCGACCCAAGTCGGCGCAACGGCGCCCGGACGGCTAGGCCGCCCGGCCGACCGCAGGGGGCATGCCCAGGCCAGGCGACTCCGAGATGGAGTCGGCCAGGGGAGCGAACACGGCCTGGTTGCCGCCGGCGCTCTTGGCCTCGTACATGGCTCGGTCGGCCAGGCTGAGCAGCCACGACGGCTCCCGACCCTGCTCGCGCGCCAAGGCGATGCCCACGCTGGCCGAAAGCGACTCCTCGATGCGCCCGCCGACGCGCACCGGACGGGCCAGCTCGTCGAGGATGCGGTTGGAAATCGCCTCGATGTCGCGGCGCGCGCCCGCATCCGGAATCAGCAGGGCAAACTCGTCGCCGCCGTAGCGGGCCACGGTATCTTGTGGGCGCACCACCCGCTGCAGGCGCCGCGCCATCTCCTGCAGGACCTCGTCGCCGGCCTGGTGGCCGTAGCGGTCATTGATCTGCTTGAAGCGGTCCAGGTCGATGACCACGATGGCGCAGCCCGAGTTGCGCAAGGCGCTGGTGGCCAGGGCGGTACGCGCCCGCTCGGCAAACAGGCGCCGATTGGCCAGGCCGGTGAGCTCGTCGTGGCGCGCGTCGAAAAGGGCATGGGCCTCGCGGCGCCGCAGGGAGTCGATGTCGGCCAGCGCCACGACGTACTCGCCCCGGTCCACCGACCGCAGCGTCAGCTGGCACCAGACGGTCTGCTCGTCGAGCGCGGGCGCGCGCGAGCGTCGCAGCTTGATCTCGCGCACCACCGCCTGGTCGGAGAGCGAAGCGCGATCGGCATCGGCCGTCGCCGCCGCCCAGTCGCCGCGCTCGGCGAAGATCTCGACGATGCGCAGGCCCTGCAGCTCGCTGGCGCTTCGCCGCAGCAATTGCAGGAAGGCCTCGTTGCAGCGCGCCACCACACCGTCGCGGATCACCGCCAGCGCCTGTCCGGCCGAGTCCAGGACGGTGCGCTCGACGCGCAGCGCCTCGGCCAGGCTTGCCTCCCGCTGCTTGAGCGCAGTGACGTCGACCATGATGCCGACGGCGCCCGAAAAGCGGCCGCCGGATCCGGCCAGGGCCGCCGCGCTCACGGCCACCACGATGCGCTTGCCGTCCTTGGTGACGTGCGACATCTCCACGTCGCGCATGACGCGGCCCTCCCGCAGGGCAAGCAGCGCGCGCCGCGCGGCCGTTTGATCGGCGCCCGGGTTGAGCAGCACGCCGATCGATACTCCCACCAGGTCATCGACCGCGTAGCCGTAGAGCTCGCGGCAGGCACGCCGGCTGACGAAGGTGAAATGGAAACTCGCGTCGCAGGCCCAGATCAGGTTGGGACTGGCCTCCACCAGCGACTTGTAGTGATCCTTGCGCCGGCGCACGCGGTCGTTTTCCAGCAGTTCGTGCGCCGAAGCTATCGTGTCAAGCACCAGGGCCGAGGGTTGCTCCTTGCCCTGCGCATCGGGCCAGCTCACCGGCACGATGTGGCTGCGCAGCGCCAGGCGGCCCCCCGAGGGACTGGCCCGCTCGATCAGCAGGTCGTAGGTGGGCCGGCCCAGCACGGCCGATTCGAGCGCCTTGAGAACGGCCTCGCGCGAGCGTGCCTGGTAGACGAAAGTGTCCCACCAGCGCGGCCGCATGGTGGCGCCGATCTTCATCCCCCAGCGGCGCACCTCGGCGCTGTGGGTGTGCACGACGCGACCGTCGCCGTCCACCACCCAGGCCAGCACCGGCAGCTTGGCCAGCAGATCGGGCAGCTGCAGGGCGGCCTGCGCACCCGCGGGCACCGCCGAGGCGGCGCCGGCTGGCGCGACCGATTCGCTGGTCGGCTTGGCCGGCGCGCGGTGCTCGGGGCCACCGGCCGGCCCCGCAGCGAGCGCACCGGCCGCTTGGGTGGACGCCTCGCCCGTGGGAACCGTGGCAAACTGGCCCGCCACCACGCGCGGTTCGCCTTCGGCGGCGGCGCCGCTGCCTCTGGCGCCGGGCGGGCCCAGGGACGCCGGCCGCGTCGGCGGGCGCACCAACGCCTCGGGCGAGGGAGCCGGCGCCACCGGCGCCGCGATCGCGACCGGCGGCGCGTCCATCGCCAGGACGGCGATCCGCTCGCCGCTGCGCGATCGTCCGACACGGATGCGAACGTCGATCGGGTCGCCACGGGGCAGCGTGACCGAGCGCATGATCGCCCGCACCGGCCCGTCGCGCGCGGCCTGCGCCAGGTCCAGCGCGTTGGGCGGGTCAAACACCGCAAGCTCGCCGATGCGCCGCCCGATACAGTCGAAGGAAATCTGGCCCAGCAGCGCCGCGCCGGCCGAGTTGATCTCGAAAACGCGCGCCTCGTGGATCGCGATCATCGGTGCCGCCGAGGTTTGTATCGCCAGCTGCACGCCGCGCCGGGTCGAACCCGAAGAGTTGGGCAGCGTCGACTCCACCGTGGCCAGGCGCCTTGGCGGGGCGACGGGGCGCGTCGCGCCCAGCCAGACGACGCTCGCTATCCACAGCATCAGTCCCACGGCGATCACGCCGCCGCTCGAACCATGCACGGCCATTGCCAGCACCGGGATCGTCCAGCCCAGCGCCAGACCCAGGGGCGTCGCGCGGCTCGCCGAGGACAGCGCGGAGAGCAGCATCGCGACCGCCAGCGAGCCGCCGACCCGCGTGGCCATCGGGCCCGTCAGCGGATTGATCGATATCACCAGCCCCGCCCACAGCAGGGCGTCGGCCAGGTAGGAAACGGCGCGCCAGCGTACCGCCGGGCTCATCGGCGTGTCGGCCCGCCGCGCCAATACCACCGGCTCCACGGGGATCGTCAAGCGCGCGACGACATTGAGCGCCATCGCCGCGATCCAATACCAGGAGTTGGCGTTACCTGCCGGCAGTCCGCTGCCGACAAAGCCCAGGATCAGGAAACTCGCCGGCGCGAGGTGCCAGTGCGAGGTATTCGCGACCTGCTCCTGCGCCTTTCGCTTCGCCATATCCCGTGAAGCCGCGTGTGGGTCATGCGGAACAGTACCGCGATGAGGTGATGATACGTGCGTTATGGGCGCAGCTCCCGCCTGTCGCGCATCCCACGCTGCCATAGTTACGGTAGCCTCAGCAAGTCGCAGCTAGGGCCGCAAGCCAAATCCGCGGCTCGATGGCATACCGCACCGAGGGCAACCCGACATTGTTCGAACGAAGCCTTCGAAGGCTTCGAAGGCAAATTTCGAAACCGTGAACGCGGCTATCGTGGAAGATCACGGTATCGAACAAATCTGCGTGGCACGCGTTAGGAACATGGAAGGAACCGCGACCGGCGGCCTCGAGAAACCGATCCCCGCCCGCAAGCGCTTCATTATCACTCCCGTTTAGCGGGGAAACAACCGCAAAACGGCAACAAAGTTCCGAATGTGCAGCAAAAACTGCCAGAAATTGTCCAAAGAAGATGCGTAGCTACCGCGGGCGCTTCGCCCCCTCGCCAACCGGGCCGCTGCACCGCGGTTCCCTGGCCGCGGCCCTGGCAAGCTGGCTCGATACCCGCGCGCATTCCGGTAAGTGGTTGATTAGAATAGAAGATATAGATCCGCCCCGCGAGCAACGGGGCATTGCGCAGGAGCACATTGCGCTGCTCGCGCGCTTCGGGATGACTTCCGACGAGCCGGTCCTGTACCAGAGCACCCGGACGAGCGCCTACCAGGGCGCACTGCAGCAATTGCTCGCGGCCGGGCGCACGTATCGCTGTGACTGTCCGCGCGGCCGGCGCAAGGCCCAATCCCCCGACGCCTCGCTGGCACCGTATCCGGGTACCTGCCGCACACGCCAGGTGCGCTCGACGGCGGCCACGCGCTTGCTGGTGCCCCCGGGCGTGGTAGGGTTCACGGATCGGGCATGCGGCTGGTTCGCGCAGAGCGTGGAACAATCCGTCGGCGACTTCGTGATTCAGCGGATCGACGGCCTGTGGGCCTATCAGTTGGCTGTGGTTGTGGATGATGCCTTTCAGGAAGTCACGGACGTGGTGCGCGGCGCAGACCTGCTGGACAACACGCCACGCCAGATGATGCTGCAGCAGGCCCTGGGCCTGCCGACGCCGCGCTACCTGCATCTGCCGCTGGTGCGCGACGCCTGCGGCCGCAAGCTCTCCAAGCAGACCCAGGCCCTCGCGATCGACGTGCAGAACCTGCTAGCGGAACTCGAGCATGCCTGGGCTCACCTGGGCTTCGAGCCTACCGGCGCGCGCGGCCTCGAAGCATTCCAGCGGCAAGCCATCAGCGCCTGGCGCCGGCGCTGGTGCGAGCGCGAGTTCGCCGAGCCCGCATCGCTCCCGGCGCAGGGTCCCGCATGACCATCGCCCTGCTCACGGACATTCATAGCAACCGCGAGGCCCTGGAGGCGTGCCTGGCGCACGCCCAGGAGCACGGGGCAACGCAGCACTGCTTCCTGGGCGATTACGTCGGCTACGGCGCCGACCCCGGCTTTGTCGTCGATACCGTCATGCGCTTCGCGCGGCAAGGCTCGATTGCCTTGCGCGGCAACCACGACCAGGCCGCCGGCGGCGCGGGCGACGTGCGCCTCAATGCCGACGCGCAACAGTGCATCGATTGGACCCGCACCGTGCTCAATGCCGAGCAGCTCGCCTTCTTGCGGCAGCTGCCCTTGACGGCCGAGGACGGGGTTTGCCTTTTCGTCCACGCCAACGGCTGGGATCCGAAGAACTTCGAATACATCTTCGGGCCGATGCAGGCGGCACGCAACATGCAGGTCGTGCGCCAGCGCATCACCTTCTGCGGACACATGCACGAGCCCATGCTCTATCACATGGGACTGACGCAGCGCGTCGAGGTGTTTTCCCCCGTTCCGGGCACGCCGATCCCGCTGAGCGCGGCGCGCCGCTGGCTGGCGCTTCCCGGTTCGGTCGGCCAGCCGCGCGACGGCAACCCGGCTGCCTGCTACGCGACCTTTGACGAGCTGACCAACCTGCTCTCGTTCTGGCGCGTCCCCTACGACCACCAGAGCGCTGCCCGCAAGGTGCGGGCGGCCGGCCTGCCCGAACGCTACGCGCAGCAGCTGCTCTATGGTGCCTGAGGCGACCCGCCCGCGGATCCTCGAACCGGGCCAGATCGTCGACGGCTTTTGCCTGGTCGAGCGCCTGCACCGCGGCGGGATGGCCGCCCTCTGGCACGTCACCCGGGCCGATCTGGCGGTTGCGGGGATCATGAAGATCCCGCTGCTGGGCGAGGACCCGACCGCAATCGTCGGCTTCGAAGTCGAGCAGATGATCCTGCCGCTGCTGCACGGCCCCCACGTGCCGCGCTGGATCGCCGCGGGCGGATTCGATGCCCAACCGTACATCGTGATGGAGATGATCCAGGGCCAGTCGCTGCGCGCGCGCCTGGAGCAGACCCCGCTGCCTGCGCCGGAAGTGGCGGCGATCGGCGCCCGCATCGCCGAAGCGCTGCACGACCTGCACCAGCAGCAGGTCATCCACCACGACATCAAGCCCAGCAACATCATGTTCCGCGCCGATGGCACCGCCGTGCTGATCGATTTCGGTCTGGCGCGCCACGACCGTCTGCCCGACCTGCTGGCCGAGCAGTTCCGCCTGCCCATGGGCACTGGCCCGTACATCTCTCCCGAACAGGTGCTGCACAACCGCACCGATGCCCGCAGCGACCTGTTCGCCCTGGGCGTGATCCTGTATTTCCTGGCCACCGGTGCGCGCCCCTTCGGCGCGCCAACCAGCGTGCGCGGCCTGCGTCGCCGGCTCTACGAGGAACCCGCGCCGCCGCGCGCGCACCGTCCCGAATTTCCGCTCTGGTTGCAGGAGATCATCTTGCATTGCCTGGAGGTCGATCCGGAGCAGCGCTACGCCACCGCCGCACAGCTGGCGTTCGACTTGACCCACCCGCAAAGCGTGGCGCTGACCGCGCGCGCGTCCGCGGCCCAAGCCCAGTCGCCGTGGACGCGCTTGGGGCGTCTGGTGCGCCGTCTGGCGGCCAAGCCGACGACGCGCTCGACGACCCAGCAGCTCAACCGAGCTCCGATTGTCATGGCGGCGGTGGACCTCACCCAGGAATGGGAGGCTCTGGCCGATGCGCTGCGCACGGCTGCCCGGCACGTGCTGCAAGCCGCTCCCGGAGCCCGCCTGGCATGCGTCTCGGTGCTGCGGACCCACCGGCTTCGATGCGCCCGCCGACGTCGCGGGCACGCACCGGCACGTGCATCGACTGGTACAGCTGCAACATTGGGCGCGCCCGCTGGCGCTGCCGGGCGCTCGCGTGAGCTTTCACGTGCTCGAGGCCCCCGATCCAGCCACCGCGATCCTCGACTATGCGCGCGGCAACCGGGTCGACCACATCGTCATTGGTTCGCGCGGGGCTTCGTCCCTGCGACGCTATCTGGGCAGCGTTTCCACCCAGGTCGTGGCCCAGGCCGCCTGTACCGTCACCGTCGTCAAGGTACCGGCCGAGGAGCGCGCCGAACCGGGCGAAGCGCTGGCGCCGCAGGCCGAGCGCTGATGCGCCGGGCGCGACGCGCGGCCCCGCGCGGGCCGCACGACCCCGCTAGCGCTTGACGCCGCCCAACAAGGCGGCCCGGCGCGCGGGCTTGCGCTCGCCAGCCTCGCGCGGCGCAACGCCTGGCTGCTCCTCGCCGCCAGGAGCCTGATCGGCGCTGGGTTCGTAGGGCTTGTGGAAGAAGTCGTCGGCGGCCACGGCCGGGCCCAGCGCGGCGCGGTCACGGCCAGCGTTGCCATGCCGATCCTCGCGCGCGCGGCCGCGCGGCTCGGCGCGCGCGCGCGCCGGCGAGCGGCCCCGTCCGGGCTCCTGCGGCGCCGCGCCCGCGTCCCGGCCCGAGCGCTGCCCTGCGGGCAAGCGCACCTGCGCCGGAACAATGGCAGTCTTGATCAGCTTCTCGATCGCCGCGACCGCGCGGTCGTCGGCCCCGCACGCGATGGTGATCGCCAGGCCGGAGGCCCCGGCGCGCCCGGTGCGGCCGATGCGGTGGATGTAGTCCTCCGGAGCAAACGGCACGTCGTAGTTGATGACTCCCGGCAGCTCCGTGATGTCCAGGCCGCGCGCGGCGACGTCGGTGGCCACCAGCACGCGGATGGTTCCGGCCTTGAATGCCTCCAGGGCCTTCATGCGCTCGTCCTGCGTCTTGTCGCCGTGAATCGCATCGGCGTTGATACCGTCGTGCTGCAGCTGCCGCGCCAGGCGGCGGGCGCCGATCTTGGTGTTCACGAAGACCAAAACCTGCGATAAATCACGGTCGCGCAGCAACGCCAGCAGCGCTGCGCCCTTTTCCGACTCGTGCACGTGCACCAGCTCCTGGCGCACGTTCTCCGCCGCCGAGTTGCGCTGGGCCACCTCCACCAGAACCGGTTCGTGCAGGAAATTGGCCGCCAGGCGCTTGATTTCCTCGGAGAACGTCGCCGAGAACATCAGGCTCTGGCGCTCCCGCGGCAACAGCTGCAGGATGCGCGAGATGTCGGGCAAGAAGCCCATGTCGAGCATGCGGTCGGCTTCGTCCAGGACCACGGTCTGTACCTGGCCCAGCGAGGTGTTCTTCGACTGCAGGTGATCGAGCAAGCGGCCAGGCGTGGCGACAATGATCTCGACGCCGGCACGCAGTGCCTGGGTCTGGGGGTCCATGTCCACGCCGCCGTAGACCATCGCGCAGCGCAGCGGCGTCTGCGACGCATACTGCTGCACGTTGGTGGCGACCTGGTCGGCCAGCTCGCGGGTCGGCGCCAGGATGAGCGCACGGACCGGGTGGCGCGCCGGCGACATGCTCGTGCTGGCATGGGCCAGCAGGCGATGCAGTATCGGCAGCGCAAATCCGGCCGTCTTGCCGGTGCCGGTCTGCGCCGCACCCATGACGTCCTTGCCGTTGAGCACGAGCGGAATCGCCTTGGACTGGATGGGGGTGGGCTTGACATAGCCCACGGCGCGCACCGCGGCAACCAGGCGCGGGTCTAGACCAAAATGATCGAAGTCGGAGTAATCGGACATCAGGCGGACTTCGTCCGGGGAGCGGATCGCGGCTGCGGCTCGCTGGGAGCCGGGATACGGTTTGGCATCCTCGCGATGTTACTCGCTCTGTCTTGGCCCCCCAACCGGGGCCGAGCATGAGTTAGTACAGGCGAAACACCACCCCGGAGGCGGACGCTTCGAGGATCTCGATGATCTTGCCCTGGATGCGGATCTGGCGGGCAACGCGCAGGTCGACGACGATTTCCCGGGTGTCGGCGGGCATGGCCGCAGCCGAGGCGCCGGCATCGGTATCGAGCACCACCGCCGCCGGCTCGGCCCTGGGCGGCACCGGCGCACCGGCCAAGGCATCGACATCGTGACGCGCAAAGACGGCGCGGCCCGCCGAGTTCAGGCCAAGGTAGCGGATCTCGACCCAGGCCCGCTCGTGCTTGTGCGGCACCACGGCGTCGAACCAGTTGGTGCCGTCGGCCAGCACGCGGATCGTCACGAGCAGCTCGTCGACCCCGGCGTAGCCCTCGCCGTCCGGTCGATTGGTCACCGCCGATTGCTGCGGACCGGCGCAGGCCCCCAAGGCCAGCAGCACCAGCGTCATCCAGACGCGCGCCCGTGCATGGTCCATGTTCTGCTCACAGCGGGCCGACGCGGCCCAGAGCGTAGCGGCGCCACAAGCGTCCCAGCGCCGAGGGCTTGGACGATGCGCCCGAGACCCGAATCGCCTGGAAGGCGGCATCGTTGAGTGCCAGTTCGACGTGGCTGCGATGCACGTGCGGGCAGTTCTCGATGAACGCCGCCATCAGCGCCTTGTCCGCCAGGATGTTGATGCGGCGGATCAGGCCCATCGAGCCCTGCGCAATCAGGCGCACCGCGCGCGCGTCAAAGGGCTCCACGCTGGCACCGGCGCGCTGCATGCGAAAGGCCAGATACGATCCGACCTCCTCTTCGGCCAGCGGCGCCAGATGAAAGCGCTGCGTGATGCGCTCGCGCAGCGGTCGCTGCGCGGGGTGCGCCAGCGTCGCGCGCAACTCGTCTTGCCCGACGAGAAGAATTTGCAGCAGCTTGTGCGAGCTGCTCTCCAGGTTCGACAGCAGCCGGATTTCTTCCAGCGTGTCGAGGCGCATCGCGTGCGCCTCGTCGACCAGCACGACCACACGGCGCCCCGAGGCATAGCGATCGATGAGCGCGCGCTGCAGGATGCGCAGCCCCTGCGCTGCCGGCGCGTTCGCCAGGTCGATGCCCAGCTCGTCGGCAATGACGGGCACCACCTCGGATCGACGCAAGGAGGGATTGGCGATGAACGCGATGTCCAGTGCCTTGGGCGCGCACGACAGCAGCATGCGCGCCAGCATGGTCTTGCCCGTGCCAACCTCTCCGGTCAGGGTGACGATGCCGTTGCCATGGCGCAAGGAGTACAGCAGGGCGTAGAGCATGTGGCCGCGATCGCCGGCGCCGAAGAAAAAATCCGGATTGGGCGTGAGCTGGAACGGCGCGCTGCGCAGGCCAAAGTGATCGAGGTACAGCAGCCGCCCCATCGGGTCGTTGCGCATCTGGCGCATCAGCCGCCCCGCATAGCTTCCCGGGACCTCGCCGCGCTCCGGTCCGGGGGCGGCCGCGCCGGCAGCGGCGGCCTTGCTTTTTAGTGCGGTCATGATGCTGATCCTTTCCCCACTTCGGGCCGCCGGGCCGCGGCCTGCTCGTCTTGTTCGTGGATGCACGCCAGAAATGCCGCTTCGAGGTCGGGCGCCGCCTGCAAGAGGCCCGTGGGCGCCTGCGGGTAGCGTGCTTGGAGCTCGTGTGGCGTGCCGCTAAAGCACACGCTGCCCTCGTGCAGCACGATCAGCCGGTCGCAGAGCGCGGGCAGATCACGCAAGCCGTGCGAGGTGAAGAGCAGCGTGCGGCCGCGGCGGCGCGCAGCCTCGAGCAAGGCGACGACGTCGCGCCGCGCCTGGGGGTCCAGACCGCTCATCGGTTCGTCGAGGACCCAGATAGGACATTGCGACAGACTCACGGAGATGAGCCCCAGTTTCTGCGTCATGCCCTTGGAGAGTTCGCCTACCCGGCGATCCAGGGCGCTGCGCTCCAGTCCCAGGCCTTCGGCCGCTTGGGCCAGCGCTGCCTCCTGCAGTTCGCTGCCGCGCAGTCCGGCCAGCCAGTGGAGGGACTCGCGCCCGGTCAGGTGGCCGGGGGGAACGAATCGCTCCGGCAGCCAGGCAAGAGCCGCGCGCGCATGCAGGTCGGCGTGATCATGGCCGTCGATCAGGATCTGTCCGGCATCGGGCCGCGCGAAATCGAGCAGGCAGCGCAGCAAGGTGCTCTTGCCCACGCCGTTGAGCCCGACGATGGCCGTGCTGCTGCGGGCGGGAACCTCGAAGCTGATGTCGCGCAGCACGGGACGGCCGCGGTAGCGCTTTGCCACCGTGCAATAGCGGATCAAAGCGGCAGCGTCGGGCGGGGGGCCCGCACGCGGTTCGGATTGCCAGTTCATGGTGCGATGGTAGAAGCCGCGCCCGCCCCCTAAGCGCGGAACAGGCCGAAGTCCATGCCCTTTATTGGGGCATATTGGGCCGTGCGCTCGGCCAACAATGGGTTACGTGCCGGCGCAAAGAGCGGGGGTCCGCATTTGGGGTTTCCCGTCGCAGCGCGACGCAGCAGCCGTCGAACGCAGATGTTCGCGGCGGCGCCGATCGCGGCCGCGTACGGGGGAAGAACAAATGAACGAATGCGGCAATGGCTCGATCGGCCAATTGTCCGATCTAGCCGGGCGGACGCAACACCACCGAAAACGGCGCGCGACGGCCGATGGCGCCGCGCGCCCCCATCGCCGCGCGCGCAGCGCCGCTTGCGCGCTGGCCGNNGCTGCTGATCGCCTGTGCCGGCCCGCCGCTACGGCCGGATACGACCGACCTCACCGCCGAATCGGCCGCCGTAAGCAGCCTTCGCCCCAAGGTCGAGCACGTGGACCAGGTGCCCGACCTGGTCGACTCCGTGCCGGCGCCGCGCCCGCGCGACACGCCGCACCTGGAACGCTACTCGGTGGTCGTGAGCGACGTCGACATCCGCGACCTGCTGTTTGCCATGGCGCGCGACGCCAAGGTCAACGTCGACGTCGACCCGCGTATCCACGGCAACGTCTCGATCAACGCGATCGAGCAGACGCTGCCGCAGATCCTCAATCGCCTCGCGCGCCAGATCGACCTGCGCTACGAATTCGACGGCAAGACGCTGCTGGTCCAGGCCGATGTGCCCTACCTGCGCCAGTACCCGATCAACTACGTCAACATCACGCGCGATTCGAAGTCCAGCACCAGCATTGCAACCCAGATCGCCGCCGCCGGCGGCAGCGCAGTGGGCGGCGGCGCCACCAGCAGCGCATCCAACAATTCCACCACCGAAGTGACCAACGCCAGCTCCAATCACTTCTGGGACTCGCTCGTCAACAACGTCTCGGCGCTGCTCAACATTGCCCCGACGAAGCTGGGCAACGCGGCGGTCGCGGCGGCCCCGGCAACCACCGCGGCCGCGCCCGCTCCGGCTGCCGACAAGTCCGCGGGCCCGGCCGTTGCGGCGAGCGCGCCGGCCGATCCGGCACTCGCGCAGGCTTCGCTGCGGCGCGCGGTCTTCGCCAGCCCGGAAACCGGCATCCTCACCGTGCGCGCCACCCAGCGCGAGCACGAGCGGGTCCAGGCGCTCATCAACCGCATGGTCAACTCCGCGCACCGCCAGGTCCTGATCGAGGCCACCATCGTCGAAGTGCAGCTCTCGGAGCAATACCAGCAGGGCATCAACTGGTCGAAGATGAATCTGAACGGCGCCGGCTGGTCGTTCACCCAGCAGCCCAATGGGACGCTGCCGCTCACGAGCGGGGTGCTTCCCAATAGCGGGCCTGGCGGCATCGTCTTTCCCCCCGTTCCGCCCGCGCCGCCCGTGCTGCCCGGCGGCGCTTCGATCGCCGGCACGGCGGCCACGCCGAGCCTGGGCGTGCTGCGCTACCTCAACACGGGCTCCAACGGCAACATCGGCTTTGCCGTTTCCCTGCTGCAGTCCTTCGGCAAGGTCAAGGTCCTGTCGAGCCCGAAGGTCAGCGTACTCAATAACCAGACGGCCACGCTCAAGGTCGTCGACAACCTCGTCTACTTCACCATCTCGGTCAACGTGACCCCGGGCAATGCCAGCGCCAACGCCGTCGTCACGTACATGTCCACTCCCAACACCATACCGGTGGGCTTCGTCATGAGCGTGACGCCGCAGATCGACGACGCCGGCTCGGTGACCATGAACATGCGCCCGTCGATCTCCCGGGTCCTGGACTACGTCGATGATCCCAACCCCGCACTGGTGACCGCCGGCACGGTGAGCCGCATCCCGGAGATCCAGACCCGCGAGATCGAGTCGGTGATGAAGGTCGATACCGGCGACATCGCCGTGATGGGCGGCCTGATGCAGGAGTCCGTCAACAACACGCGCGACCAGATTCCCGGAGCCGGGTCGCTGCCCTTCATCGGCAACTTGTTCCGCTACGTCAACGACTCCTCGATCAAGAGCGAGCTGGTGATCTTCCTGCGGCCGACCGTGGTGCACGACGCCAGCCTCGAAGGCGACTACACCAACTACCGCACGCTGCTGCCCGACGAGCACTTCTTCAAGGATCGCTCGGAGAACACTGTCCCGCGCGAGTGGAAGCAGTAAGGACCGGCCCATGAGCCTACTGATACGAGCGCTAAAGCAGGCCGAACGCGAGCACCAGGCCCGCGTATCGGACGCCCAACCGGCGCTTGCCGAGCCCGACCGCCCAGGCGAGGCGCCCGGCGCCGCACTGGCGCTCGAACCACTCGATGGCGCCCCCGCGCCAGCGCCCGCCAGCGAGTCAGCGCGCGAACCACCCGCGCCCGCCGATGCTGCCGCTACGCCTTCGGCCGCCGCCCCTGGCCTGCCTGCCGCGCCCGGGCGCCTTGGCCCGGCCGAAGTCGCGCTACCGACATTGGCCAGCGCGGCCCATCCGGCCCTGGCCCCGTCGTCACCGGTGGCGCGGCACGACCCCGACCCCATAACGGAATCGGGCGCCGGACCCTTCCTTGCCTCGGTAATGACCGCCGCCGCCTCGGCGAGCGCGCAGTCCCCGGTGCGCGCGACGGCCCCGCCCGCGCGCGCCGCGGCCGAATCGCCTCGCGCTGCGGCCGCGCCATCGACCCCGCACCCGCAGCCCAGCCTGGACGCCGACGCCGAGCGCCGCGAGGCGGCCCGCTATCTGGTCGCGCCGGACCCGCAGCGCCAGCGCGCGCGGCGCCGGCGCCTGCTCGCGGGGGCGGTGCTGGGCCTGCTCCTGGCCGCGATCGGCCTGGGCCTTTGGCAATACGGCGGGCTCATGGGCATGCAGGACTTACCGGCCTATCCGCGCCACGCCAGCGCCACGGTCGCTGCGGGGCCCGCCGTTGCGCACTCCCAACCGGGCAACCCGAGCGGCACCAGCGCGCCCAGCGCGGCGAGCCGCAGCCCGCAGAAGCCGGCCAAACCGGTGCCGCACGCGGGCCCCCCAGCGCTCGCGCCCGCAGCCGGGCCAAGCGTTGCGGCCGCGGGCGCGCACGATCCGCTCGCCGGGGCCGGCAGCACGGCAGCGCCGCCTGCCGATTCGGGCGCCGACCATCCGGCCGGCGCGATTCGCTTTCGAGCGCCGGAGCTCGCGCCGGAGAAGATTCACGCGCTGCTGCAGGAAGGCTACGGCGCGGCCGCGCGCGGCGACGCCATTGCCGCGCGCAAGGCATACGAGCGCGTGATCGAGGTCGACGCCAACAACGGCGATGCGTGGATCGGCCTGGCGACGCTGGCGGCCAACAGCGGCGATGCGGCCGAGGCCAACCGCTGCTACCGCCGCGCGCTGGAAATCGATCCGGGTGACGGCGTCGCGCTGGCCGGGCTGCTCGGACTGCAAACGGGGGTCGATCCGCAGGAGTACGAGGCGCGCCTGCGCCAGCTGATCGCGCGCGAGGCCAGCCAGCCAGCGCTGCAGGCCGCGCTGGGCAAGGTGCTCGCCCGCGAGGGCCGCTGGCTCGAGGCGCAGGAGGCATTCTTCCAGGCCTGGAGCGCTGATCCGGCGCAGGCCGACGTCGCCTTTAACCTCGCCGTGAGCCTGGAGCGGATCCGCCAGCCCGAGGCGGCCATCGCCTACTACCGGCGCGCGCTTTCGCTCACGCAGGAGCGGGCGGCACACTTTGACCGCGCGGTGGCGCGCGATCGCGTTGCCGCGCTCCTGGCCGCGGCCGCACCAAGCCCCGCCAATGCCGGCAAAGCGCAAGGCAGCGCGCCGCCGACGGCACCCAAGAACTAGCCCCATGGACGGTTCGCGCCAAAGCCGTGCGCCCACGGCACCGCCCAACGCACCGCGCATCGAACCGGGCGCGGCCGCGGCGCTCGCCGCGGCCCCCGGGCAAGCGCCGCCGGGCCCGGGAACGCGCAAGTCCGCGCGCCGCGCACCGCTCGGCCAGCTGCTGATCGCGCGCGGCTTCATCACCCAGGACCAGCTGCGCATCGCGCTGATCGAACAGGGGATCCGCAAGCAACCCATCGGCAAGGTGCTCGTCGCGCTCGGATTCTTGTCCGAGGCGATGCTGCGCGACGCCCTGGCCGCCGATCTGGGCACCGAGCAGGTCGACCTCTCCCGGGTAGTGCCCGATCGCACAGCGCTGGAGCTGATCTCGCGCGATTTCGCGCGCACCAATCTCGTTTTTCCGGTTTCCTTCGATCCGCAATCGCACACCCTCAAGGTCGCGGTCACCAACCCCAACGACATCGTCCTGCTCGACCGGCTGCGCGAACTGCTGCCGCCCGATCACAACGTCAGCGCGATCATCGGCGCCGAGGGCGACATCAGCGCGGCGATCCAGCAGCACTACGAGTACAGCTGGTCGATCGACGGCATCCTGAACGAGATCGAGACCGGCGAGATCGACATCGAGAGTCTCGATGCCAGCGGCAAGGACTACAGCGGCCCGGTCGTGCGCCTGGTCGATTCGATCCTCGCCGACGCGGTGCAGCGGCGGGCGAGCGACCTGCATTTCGAGCCGGAGGCCGGATTTTTGCGCATCCGCTACCGCATCGACGGCGTGCTGCGCCAGATACGCGCCATCCACCACAAGCACTGGTCCTCGATGCTCTCGCGCCTGAAGATCATCTCGGGCATGAACATCGCCGAATCGCGGGCCCCCCAGGACGGGCGCTGCTCCCTGACGGTCTACGGCCGGACCATCGACTTCCGCGCGGCGGCGCAACCGACCCTGCACGGTGAGAACTTCGTGCTCCGGGTGCTCGATCGCAACGCCGCGCTGCTGCCGCTGGCCGATTTGGGTTTTGAGCCCGACCAGCTCGAGTTGGTCGAAACCATGATCAGCCGCCCGATCGGCATCTTGCTCGTCACCGGTCCGACCGGCAGCGGCAAGACGACCACCCTGTACTCGATGCTGCAGCGGCAGAACCGCGTCGACGTCAACATCATGACGCTCGAGGACCCGGTCGAGTACCCGCTGCCGATGGTGCGCCAGGCCGACCTCTCGACCGGGATCAAGATGGAATTCGCCTCCGGCATCCGTTCGCTGATGCGCCAGGACCCGGACATCATCCTGGTGGGCGAGATCCGCGACGCCGATACGGCCAGCATGGCCATGCGCGCCGCGATGACCGGGCACCAGGTGTTTTCCACGCTGCACACGAACTCGGCCGTCGGTGCCCTGGTGCGCCTGGTCGACCTGGGCCTGACGCCCGAGCTGCTCGCCGGCAACCTGGTGGGCATCATCGGCCAACGGCTGGCGCGGCGCCTTTGCCTGAGCTGCCGCGAGCCCTACGACATCGACGAGGACGTCGCCCAGATGATGGAACTGGCCGCCGCTGCGCCGCGCGTGCTCTATCGCCCGGTCGGCTGCCCCAAGTGCGAATACCAGGGGTACCGTGGGCGCATCGCCATCATCGAGACGCTGCGCCTGGATGACGAGCTCGATGAACTGATCGTGGGCCGCTGCTCGCAGTGGGAGCTGCTGCGCGCCGCGCAGAAGAAGGGCTTTCGGCCGCTGGCCGGCGCGGCCTTGCGGCGCGTCGTGCTCGGCGATACCTCCTTCGAGGAGGCCGCGCGCGTCGTCGATCTCACGCGCGTCGGCGCCGACGCCGACAAGGCCGGCGGCGGCTAGATCGTGAGCACCTTCACGTACCGCGCGGCCACCGCCAACGGCGCCATACGGCGCGGCCGGCTGGTTGCCCTCAACGCCCAGGAGCTCGAGGCGCGCCTGCGTCTGCTGGGCCTGGACCTGATCGACGCCTGGCCGCAGAGCACGCGGCGCTGGATCCGCTCGGCGTCGATCCCGCGGCGCGAACTGATCTCCTTCTGCGTGCACCTGGAGACGACCCTGGCCGCACGGGTGCACCTCATCGATGCCCTGGCGGACCTGGCCGAGGCCACCAATCACCCGCGCTTTCGCGAAGTGATCTCGGTGGTCCTGGACAACGTGCGCGAGGGCAAGGCCTTCTCGGCCGCGCTGCGCGAGCATCCGCAGGCATTTAACCGCGTGTTCGTCGGGCTGGTGGAATCGGGCGAGCGCTCCGGCCGCCTGGAGGAAGTCTTCGCGCGCCTTGCCGCCAACCTCAAGTGGCAAGACGAGATCGCCTCGGCAACGAAGAAGGCCCTGACGTACCCGGCCTTTACCTTCGTGGTGCTGGTGTGCACGACGATGTTTATCCTGCTGTACCTGGTCCCGCAGCTCTCGGTCTTCATCCGCAGCATGAGCGGCGGGCCGCTGCCCGCCCAGACGCGCCTGCTGCTGGCGCTGTCCGAGGGTCTGCAGGCGTACTGGTACCTGCTGCCGGCGATTCCGGCCGCGCTCGCCTTTGCCTGGCTTGCGCTCCAGCGGCAAGGCTCCGAGGAGACGAAGCGACGCCTCGACGCCTGGCGCCTGCGGCTACCGATCGTCGGCCCGATCCTCTCGCGCCTGGCCCTGGCCCGCTTTGCCGGCCTGTTCGGACTGCTCTACGCCTCGGGCCTGCCGGTGATCGCGGCCCTCGAAGTGGCCGAGGGCGGCATCGGCAACCGGGCCATTGCCCACGCCGCGCAGCGCGCCCGGGACGCCATCAGCCAGGGCTCCTCCATCGGCGACGCCTTCGCCGAATCGGCACTGTTTCCCAACCTGCTGCTGCGCATGGTCCGCATCGGCGAAACGACCGGCGAGATCGACAAGGCGATGCGCAACGTGACCTACTTCTACGAGCGGGAAATCCAGGAATCGATCGAACGGCTCGAATCGCTGACCGAGCCGGTCCTGACGCTGATCCTGGGTGCGCTGCTCGGCTGGCTGATGATGGCCGTGCTCGGGCCGATCTACGACCTCATCTCCAAGCTCAAGGTGTGAGCGCCATGAGCACGCAAGCGCGACGCACGCAGTTTCGCAACGCCGTTGCCGCCTGGACCGGCATCGGCGGCAGCGAGCACGTCCTGTACGTCAGCGCCGAGTCGCTGATCGCCCTGCGGCGCGACGAATATGGCTGGCAGCTGCAGCGCGTCTTCGAGCTGCGCGAGTCCGACGGGCTCTTTGCCACGGCGACCACCCAGGCGAGCTCGTCGATGGAGGTGCCCAAGGAATTTCGCCAGTGGATCGCGCACTGGCGCGGCGACCAGTACCGGGTCGTGGTCGACAGCGTCGACGAGGAAATCGAGACCGACGAGCTGCCGCGCGTGCACGGCAGCGACCGCGTCAAGGTGCTCAACCGGCGGCTGCGGCAGCGCTTTCGCGATGCCGCCCTGACGACCTGGATCGGCCCCAGGAGAGCCGATTCCTCGCCGTGGAAGCGCGCCTTGCGCGCAGGCGGCGCGGCGGCCCCGGCCGGCGCCGGCCAATGCACCATGATGGCGGCCTTGCGCCAGCGCAACCCCATGATTCTGTGGATCGAGGCCGCGATCGAGGCCGGCGCGCGCATCGGCAGCATCGAGAGCCCCACCCTGCGCGCGCCCAGGCTGCTGCGCAGACTGGGCCCACGGCCCACGGCCCTGCTGGTCAGTGTCCAGCCCGCCGGCTTGCGCGAGACTCTGGTGCAAGAGGGCGAAATCCGCTTCACGCGGCTGCTGCCCCTGGCCGCCCCGGTACCGTGGAGCCAGGTGGCCACCGAGCTCGAGCGGACCGTTCGCTTCCTGATGATGTCGCGCGCCAGCCTGCGACCGCTGATCCAGGCCGGAGACTTCCCGGTACACCTGGTCGCCGAGGGCATCGACGGCCCCGCGGGCGCGTTTGCGGCAAGCCTGCACCTCGATGGCGACATCGTCGTGCCGATTAAAGTGCTCGATGCGCAGGCCCTGCGCCTGCCGGCGGTGCGCTTGCCCGATGATTCGACCGCCATGCCCGTGCTGGGCGCGGTGCCGGCGCTGCTGCGCGGCCGCCGCCGCAGGATGCGCGGCGAATACGCGAGCACGGCGATGCGCCGCAACTGGCGCAATGCCCGCTCGCTGGCCTCGGTCTGGTCGCTGGCGCTGCTGAGCCTGGTGGCAACGGTCGGCGCCAACGTGTGGATGGCCTATGCCCTGCACGACAGCGTCGATCCGGCGATCGAGCGCCAGCGCCTGGTCAGAATCGAGGCGGTGCGCTCGCAGGCGCACGAACTCGAGCAGCAGCTGGCCTCGTTGTCGGCGCGGGCCCCGGACATGCAAGGCGTGATCGAACTGGCCGACCAGTTGCAGTCGCGCCACGTCGATGCCCTCGCGACGCTGCAGCTGGTCGCCAGCGGCATGGAACAAGATCCCGCGCTGACCATCAATGACCTCTCGTGGGAACCGCAGCGCCCGCTCGCGGCCGCCGGCGCACCGGCCAGTGCGCCGCAATCCCCGCAGCAGGAGCCCGGGCCGGCAGCCAATGCGACCAGCGACACCGTCGTGCGGCTTGCAGGCGTGGTCGACCCGGGTCTGTCCAAGGCGCTTGCCAACCGCCAGGTCGATGCGCTGCTCTCGCGCCTGCGCGCGGCCTGCGGTTGCGCCGGCAGGGTTCTGGAGCTGCCCTACGACCCATCGATGGACGTTGCCTACAGCAATTCGCTGCGCCATCCCAACACCGAACGGCTGCCCCATTTCACGCTCGAACTCGAGCGCCCGTCCGCCTCGACCACGGCGCAGGGCGACGGGGCTGGCGCCAAGAGCGCGGCCGCGACCGAGCCCGTGGCGGCGCCGGCTGCTGCGCCCGCTGGAGGGCACCGCGATGCTTGATGCACGTCGGCGCAGCGTGATCTCGCTGGCCCTCGCGGGGTCGATATTTGCGCTCGCGGCGGGCCTGGCCTGGTACGCCGATGACCTCTACGACCAGCGCGTGGTCCGCGAACAAGAATTGCTGCGCGCCGAGGTCGACGCACAGCGGGCGCTGCGCACGGCCCGCGACCAGGTCGAACTGGCCGAGCACGTGTCGAGCCGCTACCGGGCCCTGGAGGAAGCCGGCATCTTCGCCGCCATCGACAAGCCGGTCGCCATCGACCGTGCCGAGGCCACCCTGCGGCCCTACGCCGCTGCCGTCACGCGCTACCAGATCGGCGGCGGCCGCGAAGCGGCACAATCCCCGCTGGAGCGCTCCGGTCAATATCAAATCGAGATCCAGCGGGTCGCGGTGGACTTCGAACCGCTGCACGAAGAGCGCTTCCTGCAGGTGTGGGATGCGATCGCGGCACTGCGCGGGCCGGTCGGCGGGGTCGAGAGTTGCGAATTGCATCGTCCGACCTTGCAGGCCAGCCTGCAGCACGCCTCTTCCGAGGCATCGCGCAAGGCCGCGCCCGATCCGCTGACGGCCCGCTGCCTGCTGACCTGGTACCGGCTCCATGGCGCCCCGACCGACGCCGGTGGCGCCGCGGCCGCACCAGCGGCGGGAGCCAAATCGTGAACGCGTGGCGCCGCGCGCTCGGGCCCGCGGCTTGCCGCGCGGCACTTTGCCTGTTGGCGCTAGCGCTGTGTGCGCCGGCGCGGGCGCAGGGCGCGCCGCCGGCAGCGGCACCGGCGCCCGCCGAGCTCGCTACCGTGATCCGGCCCGCTGCCGGCAGCGAGCGCTATCGCCTGGCCCGGGTCTTCTATGGACCCATCCAGCGCCACGAGCTCGACGTGGCCGAGGCCAGTGCGCTCGCGGGCCTGGACCCAGCGGGCAACCGCACGGCCCCGGCCACGGTTCACTTCAACGGCTGGCTATCGGGCCCCGGTCGCACGCATGCCTGGATCAACGGCACGCCGCACGTGAGCGGCAGCCTCGCCGCCGGGCAGGATCGGCAAATCGAGCTGCGGCGCGACGACCTGGCCAACTCCGGCACGCCAGCGGCCGTGGATGCTGCCCGCTTTGATCCGCGCACCGAGCAATTGGTGATCGTCAACGAAAGCGGCCAGCAAGTGCGCTTGCGCGCCGGCCAGTCCGAGGACGAGGAAGCACTGCTGCCCTTGGCGGCGCCGCGCGAGCCAGCGCGCCGCCAGCAGATGCCGGCATCCCCCGCGGCTCCCGTGACCGATGCGCCGTCGATCGGGGAGCGGCCGTGACCGGCGCCGGCCTGGGGCCTAGGGACCTGCCCGCGCGCCGGCATATTGCGCCTGCCCGCGCCCAACGCGGCCTGGTCTTCTACGCTTTTGTCGTCATCACCCTGTTCGCCATGGCAGCGCTGCTTTGGTCGCGGGTCTTTTGGCAGGAGGACCGGGCCCAGCGCGACCAGCGCATCTTGCAGCTGGCGCGCGACGCGGTCCTGGCGCATCTGGCGGCCCCGGACCTGGACGCCGCCCCCGGCCGGCGCCTCGGCCAGCTCGGATTCATGCCGGACCTGGCCTTCACCGGCCTGGGGGCCGCGATCAACCTGTGCGCGTACCGCGCGTGGGTGCCCGGCCAGGCGCTTACCCCGGTCGACACCACCGGCGCCGCCGCCCGCTGCTTCGGCCGCCTGCCGTGGCTCTCGCTGGGAGTGGATCTGGGGCCGGTCGATGCCGTCGACCTGGAGGGCAAGATTCCCTGGCTGATCGTCTCGCCCAACCTGGCGGCAAGCAAGAACTGCATGCCCAACCTCACGCCCCTGGTGATCGGTTCGGCAGTCGCCAATACCTGCCCCGGCGTGCCTTCGCAATTGCCCTTTCCGTGGCTAACCGTGGTCGACGTGCGCGGCAACGTGTTGACCAACCGCGCCGCCTTTGCGCTGGTCTTGCCGGGGCCGCCCACCAACGGCCAGCTGCGCACGCTGGCCGCGGGCCCCAACGCCTGGCTGGCGAGCCTGACAGTGCTCCCCGGCTGCCCCGCGCCCTGCCAACCGGGGACCTACGACAACTCGAAGTACAACCAGGCCAACGGCGTCGCCACGACCCTGGTGACCACGACGCTGCCCAGGGGCGCCCTCGAACACCTGACCTGGGTTGCCGATCCGCACGACTTCAACAATCGGGTGCTGTGGGTCAGCGTCGACGAGCTGTTCGCGTACCTGCAGACGCGCGCGCGCGCGCAGCTGGACAACGCGCTGCTCGCGTTCAAGGCGGGCAACGGCTACTACCCCTACGCCGCAACCTTCAACCAGTTCAACGGCACATGCACCAGCGGCACGCGCTTTGGCCACCCGCCGGTCATCAACGGCGGCGGCTGCACGGCCCTGGCAATGCCGCAGTGGTGGATCGATGCGGCCTGGTTCCAGTACTTCGTCTACGCCGTGTCGCCGACCTGCGTGGCGGCGAGCCACGCCTGCGGCGCGCCGGGCCTCACGGTCACGCCCACCACCGGCGCGGCCACCGGCGGCGTCAACGCGGCGCTCATCGAACCCGGCACGCCCATCCGAGCCTTCCCTTTCGCCCCGTCGCGCGGTGCCCCGCAAGCACCGCTCACCCTCGGGGTCCTGTCGGCCGCCGCGGCCGATTATGTCGACAGCATCGCCAACGCCAACGGCGGCGCCACCGGGATTTTCGCGGCGGTCGCACCGGGCACGGCCGTTGACGACGACCTCCTCTACATCGTCCAATGAAGCCCCAACCTAGATGCTCTTGCCGGCGCTGCAATTTCGCTGCGCCTGGTGCGTCGCTGCGCCAGCTCGGCTTCACGCTGGTCGAGATCGCCATCGGCCTGGTGATCCTGGCCCTTGCCGCCGTGGGCGTGTTCGAGGTGCTCACCCAGCAGATCGAGCAGCACCGGATCTCCGACACCAACGCCACGCTGCTCAAGGCGCACGATGCGCTGCTGTCCTTTGTCACGGCCTACGGCCGCCTGCCCTGCCCGGCGCAGGCCAACTCCAACGGCGCCGAAGCTATCGCCAGCAACGTCGGGGGCATCATCACCTGCGTCGGGGAGTCGGGCTTCCTGCCGGCGGTGACCCTGGGCATGCCCAACCTCGACGCCTGGGGTCTGCTCGAGGGCGCCTGGAACGACGGCGCGGGAAGCACCACCGGAACCTACCTGCGCGCCATCCGCTACGCGGTCACCGGACTCAACGGCGCGACCGCGTCCGCGCTGACCTCGATATCTCTGGGCGCGCCCGGCTCCCCCACCCAGCGCGCCGCCGTACAGACCTCGTTTAACAACAATCAGGGCCTGTTCGTCTGCGCCAGCAGCATCGGGATCCTGCCCGCCGGCAACCGCTGCGCCGCGCAGGCCAACACGCTTTCGGCCAACGCGGCAGCGATCATCTGGTCGCTGGGGTCGGACGCGGCCGACCTGCCCAACTACTCGATCGACGAGAGGCAGAACCTGAACCTGACCGTGCCGCGCGTGGTGATCAGCCGCGTGTATGCGCCGCTGGGCGCCACCGGCGGGCAGTTTGACGACCTCGTCTCGTGGATCTCCTACCCGGTGATCGCCGATCGCCTGGTGTACGCGGGCTTCGTGCAATGAAGGACGCCACGGCCATGGCCTGCGACGCTTCGGCCGGCCTGCGAGCGCGGACTCGTGCCGGGGCGCGCCGCCGCAGCGCACTGCGCACGATCGCCCACGACACCCTGGTCGAGGCGCTGCGCGGCCGCTGGCTGTGGCTGGCAGCATGCGCCGCCCTGGTGGTCGGCGCTTGTGCCGGCTTTGCCCGCTCGCTGGCATTGACCGAAGCCCGGGAGGTGACGCTGGCATTTGCCGCACCGCTGGCCCGCCTGATGGCCGTGCTGATCATCGTGCTCACGACGGTGGCCTCGGTCGTGCGCGAGAAAAGCGAAGGCACCATGCTGCTCGCCCTGGCGGCCCCGGTGGGCCGGGCGTCGTGGCTGCTGGGAAAAGCGCTGGGCTTTGCCGCGCTTGCCGCGCTCACCGGCCTGCTGCTCGCGCTGCCCGTGCTGCTGACGGCGCCGCCGGCCGCGGCCGCGGCCTGGACGCTGTCCCTGATCCTGGAGCTCACGCTCATCGCCACGGTCAGCGCGGCCGTCGCCCGGGTGCTGGGGCAGATCGCCCCCGCGGTCGGGGCGGCGCTGGCCTTCTACCTCCTCGCGCGCGTACTGCACATCGTGCTGCTGCTGGGCGAGCGCGCGCAAAACTACTCCGAGCTGCAGGCCCTGGCGCCGCTGGTGCGCCTGCTGGGGGCGGTCGTGCCGCGCCTGGACCTGTTCACCCGCACCGACTGGCTGCTGGGCGCGATGCCCTCCTGGCCCGAGTTGGGCGGCATCGCCCTGCAGGCGCTGCTGTACTGCGCGCTGGCCTTGACGGCCGCCGTGATCGACTTGCGCCGTGCGCCCCTTGGCTAGCGCTCACCGGCGCCCGGCCGCCGTCGCGCCGCACGCCGGACGATCCATCGTGACAAGCGAGCCCGCAAGCCCCGCCACCGTGCTCGGGTCCATGCGCCGGCACGCATCCTGGTGGGTGTTTGCCGCCCTGCTCTCGCTCCAGGGGGTCTGGTCCCTGCGCCTGGCCAACGATGGCGCGCTACAGGCCTCGCCCGGCGCGCCGCCGGGCGCCACCGCGCTGCAGCTGGCGAGCCTGGACGAGCCCGCGCTTGCAGGCTACGCGACCAGCCTGTACCTGCAGGGCTTCGACGCCCAGGCCGGAGCGCTCCTGGGACTGCGGCTGGCCGACGCGCAAGCGATCTGGGCCTGGCTGGAACTCGCCTACTCGATCAACCCGCACAGCGGCTATCCGCTCATGCTGGCGGTCTTTGACTACGCCGGACCGGCGCACGCGCACGACGAGGCGAGCAAGGCAGCCGCCGAAGCGCACACGCCAGCGCCGCGGCCCGTGGCGCCGATGTTGCTCGACCTCGTGGAGCGGGCCTACCGGGCCGACCCCGTGCGTCACTGGCGCTGGCTGGCGCACGCCTCGTACGTGGCACGCTTTAGCCTGCACGACGACGAGCGTGCGCTGCGCTACGCGCAGCTGCTGCGCGATGCACCGCAGACCGCCCAGGTGCCGCGCTGGGCCCGGGAGCTCGATTCCTTTGTCCTGCGCCGCCGCGACGCCGCCGAAGCGCAGCGCGCCCTGCTCGGCGGCCTGGCATTCGGGGCTCCGGGCACCGACTCCCAGGTGCTCGATCGCATGGCGGCCCGTCTTGCCAGTCCCGCCAATGACCCCGTCCAAAACTAGGCAATCACCCCCGTGCCCGCTCTTGCGCAGGCGCATGCCGATCCGCCAAATTGGGGCAACTTTGACACACTTGTTCCGACCATTACCAAATCAAGGTTGCGTCATGATGGTCGATAAGCAGGTAGGCGGCAGCTGTTCGCGGTTTCCGCCTCCTCTAAATGAAAAACTCTCCAGATGGAGCGCGCCAAATGAAGTCTCGTCAATCCGGTTACACCCTGGTCGAAATCGCCATCGTGCTGGTGATCATCGGCCTGCTCCTGGGCGGAGTGCTCAAAGGCCAGGAATTGATCTTCAACACCAAGATCAAGGCCACCTACAATCTCGTCCAGTCCATGTCCGCGGCCTTTAACTCGTACCAGGACCGCTACGGCGCCCTGCCCGGCGACGATACCCAGACGCTGGTGCGCTTTCCCGCCGCCAACCCGGTCACCGTGCCGGGCAACGGCGACGGCCTGCTGGGCTACGGCAACTGCACGACCGGCGTAGCGGTCAGCGAAAACTGCATGGCGCTCTACGAGCTGCGCCTGGCCGGCTTCATCACCGGTACCTATACCCAGGCGGTGACCGCGCCGTTCGGCGGACCGGCATTCCCCGCCGCGGGCAACAGCAACATGGGCGCAGTCGGCTTCGGCGCCCGGCCCATCCTGCAGTTCAACCAGAATACCTTGACGTACAAGGCGGCCAACGCCGTCGACACCTCGTTCGACGACGGCAATCCCACCACCGGCGACTGGCGCTGCGTCGGCCTGGCGGCGGGTTACAACATGAACACGCCGGACGTGACCATCGCCGGCTTCTGCGGCATGAACCTCTAGCAGATCTGCCGCGCGCGACGCCATCGCCGGCGTCGCAGCGCGACAGCGCGCTCCCTACGGGGACCCGACTGGGTCCCCTTTTTTATTTGCGTTCGGCACAACTGGGCCTGGCCCGGCTTCTGCACTACAGTTACGCCACAAAAGAACAAGCCCGGGAGACGCGCATCATGTGGCAACAGGTCTACGACCCGCTGGGAAACGCGTTCCTGTCGACCGTGCTCGCCGCAGTTCCCGTGGTGGTCATGCTGGTGGGCCTGGGCTTTTTGCACTGGAAGGCACATATCGCCGCGGGCGCGGGGCTGCTGGCGGCGCTGGCCGTGGCCATCGTGGTCTATGGCATGCCGGTGCTGCTGGCGGCCAACGCCGCGCTGCTCGGCGGCCTGACCGGCTTGCTGCCGATCGGCTGGATCGTCCTCAACATCATCTTCCTGCACCAGCTCACCGAGAAGAACGGCTCCTTCAAGATCCTGCAAGACTCGATTGCCGGCATCACCCAGGACCGGCGCCTGCAGCTGCTGCTGATCGCCTTCTCCTTTGGCGCATTCTTCGAGGGTGCCGCGGGCTTCGGCACGCCCGTGGCGGTGACCGCGGCGATTCTCATCGGATTGCGCTTCTCGCCGCTGGCCGCCTCGGGGCTGAGCCTGATCGCCAACACCGCGCCGGTGGCCTTCGGCGCCCTGGGCACGCCGGTCATCACTCTGGCCAAGGTGCACGGCTACGACGTCATGGCGCTCTCGGCCATGATCGGCCGCCAGCTGCCCTTCTTCTCGCTGCTGGTGCCGTTTTGGCTGATCTGGGCCTTTGCCGGGCGCAAGGCGATGTGGGAGATCTGGCCGGCGGTCCTGGTGTCGGGCCTGAGCTTCGCCGTGCCGCAGTTTCTGGTGTCCAACTACATCGGGCCGGAACTGGTCGACGTGATCGCGGCCGTGATCTCGATGGCCGCCTTGGTCGGATTTTTGCGCATCTGGCAGCCCAGGACCCTGTGGACCACGGTGTCCCTGCGCGGCCACGCGGACCAGGACGAGGCCACAGCAGCCGCGGTCACGCCCACCGCCCACTCGCGTGCCGATCTGATCCGCGCCTGGACGCCCTGGGCGATCCTGACCTTCTTCGTGTTCGTCTGGGGCCTGCCGCCGGTCAAGGGCTTCTGGAACGCCCTGTTCGCCCCCGCGATCCCGCTCGCCGGGCTGCACAACCTGGTGGAGAAGATGCCGCCGGTAGTGCTGCATCCGACCAAGGAGGGCGCCATCTACACCTTTGCGTTGCTCTCGGCCACGGGCACCGGCATATTCGTGGCGGCGATCGTGGGCGGCCTTGCCATGCGCTACCGCGCCTCGCAGCTGCTCTCGGAGTTCGGCCGCACCATCTATCTGGTGCGCTATTCCCTGCTCACGATCATTCTCATGCTGGCGCTGGGAACGGTTACGCGCTTCTCCGGGACCGACACGACCCTGGGCCTGGCATTTGCCAACACCGGCGTGCTCTACCCCTTCTTCGGCACGCTGATGGGGTGGATCGGCGTTGCCCTCACCGGCTCCGACACCGCCTCCAACGTGCTCTTTGGCGGCATGCAGAGGGTCGCTGCGGAGCAGCTGGGGCTGTCGGCCAACTTGATGGGGGCGGCCAACAGCTCGGGTGGCGTCATGGGCAAGATGATCGACGCGCAGTCGATCGTGGTCGCCTCGACCGCCACCGGCTGGTTCCACCACGAGGGCGACATCCTGCGCTATGTGTTCTTTCACTCGCTGGCGCTGGCCTGCCTGGTGGGCTGCCTGATCACGCTGCAGGCCTACGTTTGGCCCTTCACCATGCTGGTGGTGCGCTGATGGGTCCCATCACCAACATCGAGGACCTGCGCCTGCTGGCGCGCAAGCGCGTGCCGCGAATGTTCTACGACTACGCCGACTCGGGCTCGTGGACCGAAAGCACCTACCGCGCCAACGAGGTCGAGCTCGATCGGCTGCGCCTGCGCCAGCGCGTTGCCGTCGACATCGCGCAACGCAGCACGAGCTCGCAGATGATCGGCCTGGATGTCGCCATGCCCGTCGCCTTGGCGCCGACGGGGCTCACGGGAATGCAGCACGCTGATGGCGAGATCCTGGCCGCGCTGGCCGCCGAGCAATTCGGCGTGCCCTTCACGCTCTCGACCATGAGCATCTGCTCCCTCGAGGACGTCGCTGGCGCCACGCGCAGCCCGTTCTGGTTTCAGCTCTACGTCATGCGCGACCGCGGCTTCGTCGAGCGCCTGATCCGCCGCGCGCAGGCGGCGCGCTGCAGCGCCCTGATGCTGACCCTGGACCTGCAGGTCATCGGCCAGCGCCACAAGGACATTCGCAACGGCCTCTCCGCGCCGCCCAAGCCCACGCTCGCGACGATACTCAACCTGCTCACCAAGCCGCGCTGGTGCCTGGGGATGGCGCGCACCTCGCACCGCCAGTTCGGCAACATCGTCGGCCATGTCGAAGGCGTGCAGGACATTAGTTCGCTGTCGGCCTGGACCAGCGAGCAGTTCGATCCGAGCCTGAGCTGGGCCGACGTCGAGTGGATCAAGCGCTTGTGGGGCGGCAAGCTGATTCTCAAGGGCATCATGGACCCGCAGGACGCGCGCCTGGCGGCCGACAGCGGCGCCGATGCGCTCGTGGTCTCCAATCACGGCGGGCGCCAGCTCGACGGCGCGCCCAGCTCGATCGAGGCGCTGCCGGCAATCGCGGCCGAGGTCGGCAACCGCATCGAGGTATGGATGGACGGCGGCATACGCTCCGGGCAAAGCGTTCTCAAGGCCCTGGCGCTGGGCGCCAAGGCGACGCTCATCGGCCGGCCCTTCCTCTACGGCCTGGGCGCGCTCGGGCAGCAGGGCGTGCGCACCTGCCTGGAGATCTTGCACAAGGAGCTGGACGTGACGATGGGGTTTTGCGGCTGCACGCGCATCGACCAGATCGACCGCAAGGTCGTCCTGGGGTAGTCCCCTTCGAACGGACCTGCGGCCGGCGCGCGGCCGCGCAGCCGGTTCTTGGGGCCGGCCCTTGCCCCCTAGACGCGCCGGCGGTACTCGCCCGTGCGCGTGTCGATCTCGATACGGTCGCCCTGCGCCACGAAGATCGGCACCGGGACCTCGAAGCCGGTTGCGAGCTTGGCGGGCTTGAGGACCTTGCCCGAGGTGTCGCCCTTGACGGCGGGCTCGGTCCACACGATCTCGCGCTCGACCGAGGTCGGCACTTCCACCGAGATCGCCTTGCCGTCGTAGAAGACCACTTCGACGGGCATGCCATCTTCTAGGTAGTGCAGCGCATCGCCCATGTTGCCGGCCTCGACCTCGTACTGGTTGAAGTCGGCATCCATGAAGACGTACATCGGATCGGCAAAATACGAGTACGTGCAGTCCTTGTGGTCGAGCATGACCTGCTCGACCTTGTCGTCGGCGCGGAACACGACTTCCGTACCGGTATTGCTGAGCAGGCCCCGCAGCTTCAGGCGCACCGTGGCGGCGTTGCGGCCGCCGCGGCTGTATTCCGCCCGCAGGACGATCATCGGGTCTTTGCCGTGCATCACGACGTTGCCGGCGCGGATTTCTTGAGCGGTTTTCATGGTGAGTTAGTAGCCGCACGAGCGGCGTTCGAAAAATTCGGAAATCGGGCTCCGCACTCTGCCCGGCCGGTACCTTCCGCGGCAGCGGGTCTGCAGAGCGGGCACGCAAGCGTTGCTAACCCGTCATTTTAACGGTTTTCTGCGACCAACCGAAGCAAGCGGCTCACCAGGTCGTCCTGGGCGAGCAGACGGGCGCGCGCGCGCTCCACGGCCGTGCGCCAGGGGGCCCACTCGATCGGCGGCAGCAGACCCTCCTCCAAGCCGTTCCAGAGGCGATGGAACCGGCGCAGCGATGCGGGCGCACCTAGCCAGTCGAGGAAGGCCTCGAGCTTGGCGTGGTGCGCGTCGTCGCTTTGCGGATAGGCCTGCCAGACCAGGCCCGCGCCGGCCCACAGCGCCCGCACCAGCGAATCCTCGCCGCGCACGAAATTGCAATCGGCGCACCACAGCAGCCGATCGAACTCGACCTGGCTGAGCAGGGGTATGAACGCGATCTTGAGTGCGCCGTCCCGGTTCCAAGAGCCCGGCATTGCCGCTTGCGCCCGGCGCACGGCAGCGGCCGCCCGCCCATGCGTCACCAGCAAGAGCGCCGGTGCGCGGGCCATCGCACCCAGAAACTGGCCAAGCGCGGGCGGCTCGTAGCAAAACAGGCTCACGACCGGCTCCCCCGTCCAAGATACGCCCTGGCGCGCCAGCCAGTGGGCGCGATCAAAGTGCGCCCGGCGCTCCATGAGATCGGCTTCGCGCAGCAGGCCGCCCGTGTCGCTCGTGAAGCCGGGAAAGTAGAACCACCGGCGCACCCCCGCTAGAGCGCCGCCGTGCACCGGCGACTCCAGCGCGTGCGAGCGCGCCACAAACGGCTCGGCGCTCAGGTATTCGAGATTGATCCAGCACGCGCGCGCGCCGCCGTCCCGGTTGGCGCGGCCAATCGCCGCCACCACGTTGGGCGCCAGCGTGCCGCCAAAGGCCTCGACGACCACCTCGCCGGGTTGATAGTGGGCACCGGCGCCCGTGCCGGCAATGACCTCCACGCCAGCGCAGCCGCCGGGCGCCATCCAGGCAAGCGCGCTCGGCTCGTCGATCCACAGGCGCACGGCGTGCCCGCGCGCGGCCAGCTGCGCGGCCAGGCGCCAGCAGACCCCGATGTCGCCGAAATTGTCGACCACGCGGCAGAAGATGTCCCAGTGCAGCCCGGCCATGATCGCCGCAGCGCCTCTCGTGAGGGAAGAACTGCGGCAACCATACCGCAATCGGGCGGCGCGCAGGCCCGCGGGCACGCTCGCGCGTAAGATCACCCGGCAGATCGTCGCGCCTGCCCCGGGAGGCTGGAGTGCACAAGAAACTAACCCCGCACCAGATCAAGGAACTGCTCGCTGGCTTGCCGCATTGGCGCCAGGACGGCGAGCGCGAGGCGATCGTGCGCGAATTCGTCTTCGCCAACTTCAGCGAAGCCTTTGCCTTCATGACGCAGGTCGCGCTGGCCGCGGAGAAGCTCGACCATCACCCGGAGTGGGCCAATGTCTACAACCGGGTCAATGTCGTCTTGACCACGCACGATGCCGGCGGATTGACGGAGCGCGACTTCGAGCTCGCGGGCGTGGCGGACGCGGCGTTCGAGCGCTTCGCCCTGGTGCCGCGAACGGGGTAGCCGCCGGTGCGCGCCGCGGGCACGCCACCGCAAGGGCACGGCGCTGCGGCCGGCCCCGCTGCAACACCGCAGCGTGCCGACTGGACCATCGACCAGGGGTGGGAGCGCTACAGCGCGGCCGAACACGCGGTCTGGAAGCGCCTGTTCGAGCGCCAGTGCCGGCTGCTGCCGGGCCGCGCCTGCGAGGAATTTGTCCGCGGCATGCGCGCCCTGCCCATCGGCGCGGACCAGATCCCGGATTTTCGCCGCCTGAGCGAGGTGCTGCTGCGCCACACGGGCTGGCAGGTCGTTGCCGTGCCGGGCCTGGTGCCCGACGAAGTGTTCTTCGATCACCTGGCCAAGCGGCAATTTCCGGCGGGCAACTTCCTGCGCCGTCCCGATCAGCTCGACTACCTCGCCGAGCCCGACGTCTTTCACGATGTCTTCGGCCATGTGCCGATGCTCATGAACCCGGCCCTGGCCGACTACATGCAGGCCTACGGCGAGGGGGGCCGACGGGCGCAGTCACTGGGCGTGCTGGCCAATCTTTCGCGGGTCTACTGGTACACCGTGGAATTCGGGCTGGTGCAAGAGCCCGGCGGCCTGCGGATCTACGGCTCGGGCATTGCCTCCTCGTTCCGGGAAAGCGTCTTTTGCCTGCAAGACCCCTCACCCAATCGCCTGCGCTTTGCGCTCGAGCGGGTGATGCGAACCGGCTACCGCATCGACGACTTTCAGGAAACCTACTTCGTCATCCATGACCTGGCCGAGCTGCTGGAGCTGGCACGGGTGGACTTTGGCCCCGTCTACGATCAGGTCCGGGGCAAACCCGAATACCAACCGGGCCAAGTGCTGTCAAGCGACCAAGTGATCCATCGCGGCAGCGGGAGCTATCACGGCGCCAAGCGGCGCAGCTGATCGGCTGCTGCCAGGATGGCCACGCGCGTGTCCTCCCAGCCGATGCAGGCGTCGGTCACGGACACCCCGCGCAGCAGCTTGGCGCCGGGCACGAGCTTCTGCGATCCGGCGAGCAGGTTGGACTCGAGCATCGCCCCGACGAGCGGCGAGTCGAGGCTCGCGGCGCGCGATGCCGTCGCATCGGGCAGCGCTTGGCCCGCGAGCCTGTCCCGGGCATCGTCAACGATGGTGCGCATCACCTGATCGAGAACCCGGGGCTGCTGGGCCGGATCCCGGCCCGAGTTGGCGTGCGAGCAATCCACCACCAGGCGCTCGGGCAAGGACGCGGCCTGCAAGGCGTGCGCCGCCGCCTCGAGCGAGGCCCGGTCGTAGTTGGGCCGGCGGCCGCCGCGCAGGACGACGTGCCCGTCGGGATTGCCGCGCGTGCGCACGACACTCACCTCGCCGGCCGCATCGATGCCCAGGAACGCGTGCGGCCCCAGCGCAGCGAGCCAGGCGTTGACGGCCACGTCCAGGCTGCCGTCGGTGCCGTTCTTGAATCCGACGGGCGCCGACAGCCCGCTTGCCATCTCCCGGTGCGTCTGTGATTCCGTGGTTCGGGCGCCGATCGCGTACCAGGAAACCAGGTCGGAGAAATACTGCGGAATCACCGGGTCGAGCGCCTCGGTGCCCGCGGCAACCCCCAGCGCGTTGATCTGCCCCAGCAGGCCGCGCGCCAGGCGCAAGCCGCGCTCGACATCGAAGGTGCCGTCGAGCCCTGGATCGTTGATCAGGCCCTTCCAGCCCACGGTGGTGCGCGGCTTTTCGAAATACACCCGCATCACCAGCACGAGCACATCGGCCACCTCGCGCGCCAGTGCGCCCAGGCGCTGCGCGTATTCGAGCGCCGCGTCCACATCGTGCACCGAGCACGGGCCCACCACCAGGAAGCGGCGCCGGTCCGCGCCCTGCAGGATCGCCCGCAGGGCTGCGCGCGCCTGGCCCACCGTTGCGCGCATGCCCGCCTGGGCAGGCAGCTCGGCGTGCAGCTGCGCCGGGGTCACGACGCGCGTGAAGGACTCGACACGCGTGTCCTCGAGCTCCGTGTCCACGCCAGGGTGCTCGCGCGGCGCGCCGCGGCGCTCTGGTGCTTTGTTGGGCGCGGAGTCCTGGCTCATGTTCGGCTGGCACGGGGGGATGGATGGCATCGGAGCGATTGTGACCGCGAAGCGCGATCCGGGCAACGTCATCGCCAATGCTGCATGATGCGCGCATGGCGCTCAACGCAACCATCCACTTCTTCGAGATCGAGCTCGCCGATGCCGATCGCGGGGTGTACGAGCGCCTTGCGCTGCGCGTTGCGCAGCACCCGTCGGAGGCGCCCGACTTCCTCGTGACGCGCGTGCTGGCGTATTGCCTGGAGGCCACGGACGGTATCGGTTTTTCCAGCGGCCTGTCGACTCCGGACGAACCGGCGATCTTTGTTCGCGATCGCACCGGCGCCTATCTCTCGTGGATCGATATCGGTGTACCGGACGCCGCTCGCGTGCACCGCGCCAGCAAGGCAGCGCCGCGCGTGGCGGTCTACACGCACAAGCCACCCGAACAGCTGCGCAAGGCGCTGGCCGGCGAGCGTATCCATCGCGCCCAGGAGCTGCACTTGGTGGCGGTCGACCGCGGCTTGATCGCCCAATGGGTGCAGCGGCTGCAGCGGCGCATGAAGCTCGCGCTCTCGGTCAGNNTAGGCCAGCTGTACCTGACGATCGGCGGGCAGACTCTCGAGGGATCGCTCGAAATCCTCGCCCTGCCCGATCAGTAGGCATAGGCGATCCGCAGGCCGCCCCAGTGCCGCCCCTGGACGCTGATTGGCGCCGACACGTCCTTCATCAGCTTGAAGTTGCGCCCGCCCATGTCGCGGCGGTAGGTCTGCAGCAAGAAGCCGTGCAGGTTCTGTCCCGCCGCCAAGCCGGTGCGGTCGTTGAAGATGCGCCGGTTGCGGCAGTGGGCCGCATTCCAGACCGGATCGGCGCGCGGCACATTCGAGAACTTGCGGTTGTGCGTGGGCAGGTAGCCGTTGCGGTCGACCGCGGCGCAGAACACGATCTTGTCGGAGAACTCCAGTACGGGTTCCTGGATCGGCGGCAGCACCCGGTCGGTAAAGGACACGTAGCGGGTCAGGTGCTGCTGGGGTTGCGTACCGGCGACGGCCTGGTAGCGGGTGTCGAACAGCTCATCGAGCGAAATCTGCCCCTGCGCGAAGGCCTGCTCGAACGCCGCGCAGACCTGCGCCGCGGTGGCGATCGCCTTTGCGATGAACGGCGAATCGGCCGTCGAGGCGCCGCAATCGGCCGCCATCTGGATCAGGCACTCGCTGCCGGTGAGGAACACCTCGGTGCGCTGGCGCGAGCTCTCCAGCGTGCGTTTGGTCTCCAGCACCTGCCCGTGCAGGTGCGCCAGCGAGGCGCGGGTGGCGTTGCACGATTGCTGGTTGCGATCGGTGACGGCCGCGATCGCGGTGCCCGCCTCGACCACGTTGACGAAGGCCCGATGGAAGGTCGGGGAGCCGTCGGCGAGCACATCGCTTTCGCGGATGTTGTGCGCCAGTTCGCCGATGCGTTCGTCGAGCTGCTGCATGGTGCGGCCGATCGCCTTGGACGACGATTCGACTTTCTGCGCCAGGTCCTTGACCGCTTCGGCCACGACCGCAAAGCCCCGTCCGGCCGCGCCAGCATGCTTGGCCTCGACCGCCGCATTGAATGCCACGAGCCGGGTCTGCAGCGCTATGCGGGTGATCTCGTCGGCGACCTGCGCGACCTCGTGCAGCGAGGCGAGCGCACCGGTGACGTCGGCGGCGACGCGCTCGACCGCGGCGCGCGCGGCGCTGGCCGATTGCTGGCTGGACTCGACCGAGGCCGCGATGGCGCTGTTGGATTCGATCATCGAGTTGATCTCGGCGCTGAGCGTCTCGAAGGCGACCAGTTCGCTGCGCGCATCGCTGGCGGCGTCGTCGATCGAGCCGCACATCTCGGCCGCCTCGCACGCCAGGCCAGTGGCCTGGATCGCCATGTTGCTCACCACGCTTTGGTAATCGAGGCTGGGCTCGGCGGCCGGCGGCACTTTGGCCTGCGGTCGCGGCCGGGATCGGCGAGCAAAGGCCAGCAACATTAAGAGTCCTTCATCGAGGCGCAGTGCAGCGCAAGTTCATCGGTGGACCGCGGGCAAGTCAGGGTCCGCTCAGCAAGAGAATACGCACGAGTTCGGATTGGCAAAGGCGCGGATTGGCTGCCCAAAAGCCCTTAGTCCAGTCAAGGGGACTAGGCAGGTACATACCGGAACTAGGGGAGCACCGTAAGCCTCGGACCGCGTGCGGGGGCTAACATGATTGAGTTTCCACAGCCGGAGGATTGACATGAGAAAACCAAGAATCGCTTTGCTGTGCTTGCTGGCCGGATTGTCCTTTGCCGCGACGGCCGCCGAGGTGCATGTCAAGATGCTGACCAACGGACCCAACGGCACGATGCTGGTGTTCGATCCGATGTTCGTGAAGGTCAACGTTGGCGACACGGTCACCTTCGAGCCGATGCAAAAGGCCGGACATACGAGCATCTCGCTGCTGGTTCCTGATGGCGCCAAGCCCTGGAAGGCCGCTGCCGATACCGAGATCAAGGTAAAGATCGAGAAGGCGGGCGTCTACCTGGTCGAGTGCGATCTGCACAAGGCCATGGGCATGGTTGCGGTCGTGCAGGCGGGAAAGCCCGGCAATCTGGCCGACGCCAAGAAGAAGGCCGCGGAAGAATCCGCCAAGATGCTCTCGAACAAGGATCGCTACGACAAGTTGCTGGCGATGGTCAAGTAGCGATAGCGGCCGCAAAGACTGCGGCCGGCGGGGCCCGGTGCCCGCGTCCCGCAGTGTCCGGTACGTCCGGCCGCGCTCCGCGGCACAACGGCACAGCGTAGCACTCGATGGTGCGCCGGCGGAACGCCGCCGCGCGCTGCGAGTGAAAGAACATGCGCAATGAGTCTTTGACGCACCGCCCTGCACGAAAACGGGCTCAAGGTAGCCCAAGGCTTTGGGCTCGACTATCCAAAAACTGCAAGACGGCCGGCTGCCGCGAGCAAGCGCTGCCGCGGGGAGCGCGCCACGAGGGCGCAACGTCATTGGCGCGAAACAAAGACGGTCAGAGCCCGCCTCCCCAGCGGTACTGCCAAGCCACGCCGACGACCTTGAAATCCGTGCCCGAGCGCGTGGTGGCACCGTCGTTGAATACCTCTTGATCGAGTGGTGCTTTGCCAGCGTGAAGGCAAGCGTTGTCCCCCAGCGCGTGTTCTGCTACAGGTCGTAGTCGGAGCGGCCATTTAGGGTCGTGCTGCGGCCGGCGTAGTAGGTTCCGTCGACCGCCCCCACAGCTTGGCAGAGAAGTTGTAGATCGCGTGCGCCTGCACGGCAAACAGCGGGTTCTGGTGGCGCACGTTGCCGCCGTAGAACTCGTCGTTGTCGGTGAAAAAGACGACGCTCGCTTCGGATTCGAGCGTCCATGGCCCCGGCGCCTTGGAGGCGCCCAGCTCGGGCTTGACGGCCCATCGGTTGGTGCCGATGTTGACCAGCTTCTCGTGGTAATAGTGCCCGGTGGGCGCCTGCACCTGAAGCGTCGCACCGATGATCCAGTCCTGGTGGTAACGGGGAAACTCCCGCAGCGACAGCGCCGGCGCTCCGTAGAGGTTGACCGACAGGCGCGCAAGAAGATCGCCCATTCCGGTGCGCTCGACGCTTTGGGCTTGCTCCCGTACATTGCCGCTGGCCGAGAGCCTGGCGTAGGGCACTGCCAGCGCAAGACTGCCGGACTGACCCCAAGAAATCCATGATCCGGCTGAAGGCCAGAAAGGGCGTGTCGACCGTCGCGGTCACGTTCGTTACCGGGATCGACGGATCGACCAGCACACTGCCCCACTGGTGGGTGTAGCCGGCGATTAGAAAATTCAGGCCGATGGGGGCGTTGGTGTAGGAGAGTGGCTCCATCGACTGCGCGCAGGCGGCGCAAAGCGGTGCCAGCGCAAGCGTTGTGCCGGAAAGCACCGAAACCATTGCCCGGCACGGCATCAACGGGAATCTTGACCGCAGCCGCGTCTTCGTCACTCCGCTGCATCGGAACCGCACGCACATGAGCGACCGCAGTCTGGCTATTCGTCGTCGTTCGCCCGACGTGATTACCCGCATCACCGAGTCGCGAACGCTCTTTGCCGTTGCCCGAGAGCGCACTGCATCCGCGTAGCGCAATGGGCCCGCAGTCGGGCCCGCGCCACTCCTGTCGCGACCCGTTGGGCGAACCTTCTTTTTGGGAGGTGCAAAGATTTTTGAGAAGACCGCGCTTGGCCAAGGCCTCTGCGCGCTGGGCCTGGTCGCAGGCCTTTTTGCGCACACCGAGGACGAGAAGTTCCAGGTGGCAACCGGGGACTACAACTTGGCTCTTGACGCCAAGATCACGGGGACCAAGCGGACCTGCTCGCTGCCCTAGCCAGGCCTGCGGACGGGCCTCGCGCAAATCGCGCAGAGCGCCCATGCTCCGTCGAGCCTGCACGGCCGCTGACATTCGAGTTGCAGACGATCCGGGGAGCGCGAGTGCGCATTGGGACTCGCGCCGGACCCGCCCGGCACCAGGGCCGGCAAGCTCCCGTGACCGCGGTGCGATCCGGCACAGACGCCGGGCCGGACCGTAACCGGCACGAGCAGCGAGCCGAAACGCCTCCTCGGGTGCGGACAACCGTCCAGCAGGATCGGGGGGACCCGGCATCGAGCGCCGTGTCCGCCGTCACCCATCCTCTGGCATGCAGCGCCTTTTTAGCAAAAGAGGCGCCGCCGCCGCGCACTAACTACTTGGCCAGCTTTATATCCCAGGAGGCGATGCCCAGATTGAGCGCCGCACCGGATTGCTTGCCATTGATAACAAGAACCACGCCCTTGTTGTTCTGCCACGACGAGGTTCCGGCGCCCTTGACCAGAGCCGCGCCCATGGTCGCGCCCGAGTACAGGCCGGGGAAGTCCTCGATCTTTGTCAGGTAGTACACCTTGCCGGTGCCCTCGACCTCGGTGACTCCAATGCCTCCGACCGACCCGCCCTTGGCCGTCAACGGATAATCCTTGCCCTGGTAATGCAGCACGCCCGTGGCCGACCCGCCGCCCAGGAGAAGACGGAACTGTTCACCCTTGAAATCCAGCGTCGCGTCGGGCGGGCCGCTGGGAAGCGCGTTCTTTTCCCCTGATATCTGCGGAGCCTGCTGGGCGAAAGCCATGGTCGGCGCTGCGATACTGACCAGAGCGGCGAGAAATCCGGCAACAACAATCTTTGCATTCATTTAACAACTCCCTCTTCGATGGAATTTTTGAACTGGCTGCTGGAACGGCAACCGTTGCGGTGGAAAAGGCTACTGCCAGGACCCTTATACCCGAAACCGGTCGGCCAAGCTTTCAACACAAAAAGCGGCCGATCGCTCCGGGCCACGGCCGTGCCACTTGCCCGCCTCGATCCGTTTTCTTCGCGTGCTTGGGTCGCCTCCAGAATCTTGACTCTGAGGGCCGCACAGCCCGCGCGACCTCGGTTGCCAAGCTTCCCTTCCCGATCCAACCGCGCAACACCTTATTCGAATCTCCGCGGCTTGACTATCCGAAAACTGCAACGGCCGCATGTTCGCGCAGGCGCTCCGGAAAGACTACCTCCTATAGGTGACCTCGCGCCGCACACGGGCAGGCGGACCCTTCGCTCCAGGGCTTGAACGTAACAGCGGCGTAGGTCTCGGTGATGGCACGTCTGCGGCGCGCCAAGTAAGGATCCGGGCGTTTTTTGGTTCACGGCAAAGCGGCGGGCGCAGTGGCCCCGGGCATTGTGCCCCACCCGTCAGTGCGCTGCGGCGACGGTTGGCTGCGGTTTGCCGCGCGCTCGCACGTGAACTTTCATCGGCCGAAAGCGGTTCTCGGCCAGCTCGATCTCGTCGCCGACCGCGAAAGACCATCCCTGGTCATTGACCAGCTCCTGCGTCGCGTTCGGTGGCAAGTCGACCTGCCAGGTGCTTTTTTGATCCGTCACGCTGCTGTGCGCCGTGACCGTAAGGGCCAACTCCCTGCCACCGAAGTTGTGCATCAGCGCAACCATGCTGTTACCGCTAAAGGCCTTCCGGACCCATACCCGGACGGGAAGATCGGGCTTGGCGAGCTTGCGCTCCTTTTCGTTGGCCTGCTCGAGCAACGCCCGCTCTTGATCGCTGGACTGCTGGATGATTTCGCGCTGCTGCTCCTCAGCCTGCTGCATGATCTCGCGCTGCTGCTGCTCGACCTCCCGGATACGCTGATTGGCGGCGTTGACCCGCAACTCGGACGCTTGCGAAATTGCTGCGACCTGCTCCTTGAACTGCGTCGATGCCAACAGGTACCCTGCACCAGCACCCACCAGAAATCCTGCCAGCGCGCCAAGAGCAATCCGCATGCCGGTGCTTCGTGCCGGCGTCGATTTCCCCTGTGTAGGTTCCCCCGGCGAATAGCCGGCGCTCGGACCCGCTATCAGCCCCCTGTCGCTCGAACCCATACGCATCGCCCCATCGCCAGCTTGATCGTGGACGAAACGGTATCTTGCACCGGCCCGAAGGGGTGCAGCGAGATGCCAGAAGAAGCAGGGGCTATTGGCTGGATTCACGCCTCGTGCCGCCAGTGGCGCCAAGCCGCATCAGGCGCGCGATCGCTCCTGGGCCAATGCCTGGCATGCTGCGACGTGCCCTCCCCGATTCGAGCCGCACGCCAGCCGATGGAAAACCGGGAAAGTCGGTAGCGCGCAACAGGTTTGCGGCCGCGTGGGGACCGTCAACGACGCGCGTGCTCTGGGCGTTCTTGCGCGTTGGTGCGCGCTTGCCGCGTGGCTTGCCGCGGCAAGCGGGGGACCATCGCCCGCGGTTGCGGACGACCGCACTTCCCTGGCCTGCCTACTCGCTGTGCACTGGGAAGTTCTCCAAGAAGTCGGCGCTGCCGTCGGACATGGATCGCTCCGGCTTTGGATTGCGTCGCCGGTCGGCCAGGACCGGAGCTTTGGCCGGGCAGCGAAGATCACCGTCCATGACCGGTCGTTGTGGCTGGCCGGTGAGCCCAAGCCCGGGACCGCAAGACCCGAGCGTCCGCGGGCCGTTCCTGGTCAAGACCTTTGCAGCGAGATGCCTGACCCCACGTACACAGGAGGCGTGCGTACGTCGGACAAAAATGCTCGGACTTTGACGAGAGTCGCTCCGATGCACCCAGGCATCAGCATCGCGCAAATGCTGCCCTTGGCCCTTATCGGATAGCCCTGCAAGGAGACTTCGGGAAGGCTTTTTTTGTGCTGCCGCTCGACCAGATTGGGCTGCAGGATGGGTGCGAATAGGTACGAGCCAAGCCGGCCGCAATCGCAGTACAGGACCAATTCGACGACTAGAGTGCCGTTTGTCAACGCAAATGGGGCGTCGATCGTTGCGCGCCGAGCCGATTGCGGCGCCAGTTGTGAGATTCCCACCGCCAAGCACCGCTGGCGCTGGTGCGAAGGGCTGTAACGCGGCTGCGCCCAATGGCGGCGTCGGACCGGGCATTTCGGGGCGCGCGAACGCGGGCAACTGGCCCCAGGCGGCTTCTCAGCCTCCGGGCGCCTCGGGTGCCGGCGCTTTTTGCTCCTGGGCGCGCAGCGCCTGCGCAGCCCCCATATTGAACATCGCGGAGCCGGGCAGATTCTGCCCGCCGTCGACGACTAGCATGCAGCCCGTGATGTAGGAGGCGAGCGGCGAGGCGAGAAACGCGGCCGCGTGCCCGATGTCGTCGACGCTACCCAAGCGGCCGACCGGGATCGCCTCCAGCATCCGGCGTGCTGCCGCGGGGTCCGCGAGCCGGCGCATGCCCTCGGTGCCTTCAATCGGTCCCGGAACGATGCTGTTGGCGCGGATGCCGAATCGCCCCCACTCCAGCGCCAGGTTTCTCATCATCATCTCAATGCCGGCCTTCGCGGCCCCGACGTGCACCTGGAAGGCATGCGGCATGTAGGCCATGCCCGCGGAGATGAACAGCAGGCTTCCGCGCGTCTGCCGGAGCTGCTCGAACGCGGCGCGAGCGGCGTTGAATGATCCGATCAGGTCGATGTCGATGACCGATTTGAAGCCATTGNNAGCACATCGACCGGTCCAAGCTCCGAGCGGCAGCGAGCCAAGGCTGTCTCCAGCGCAGCCATATCGCGCACGTCGGCCGCAACCGGGCAGACCTTGGCTCCGAGCGCCTGCAAGTCGACGGCCGCCGCGTCGAGCTTTTCCTGGGTGCGTCCGCAAATGCCGACGTTGGCGCCAAGCGCCGCAAAGCACTTGGCTACGCCCAAGTTAATGCCACTGCCGCCCCCGGTGACGAAGACGGTCTTGCCCTGGTACAGGTCCTTGGCAAGGTATCGATTGACTTGCATCTGACCCTCCATGAATCTCGCCGGTGCCGCGGTCAATAGTAGCGGCAACCTAGCGCAGCCGCCGATCGATGATTTGCGCCTGCTACCAATCAATTTGTTGCGCCATCCGGACGTGTCTTGACCGACAGCGGCGCCGGTCCCCACATTTGCAGGCAAATGTGCCACGTCCGCCCTGGGACCATCGAGATCGGCCGCTCGACCTCTCGCCAGTCGCCGGTCGAGTCGCTTCCGAAGCGGTCTTTGCCGATTGCGCAAGCGGCTCCCCCACGGCGCGCCGTGGTGGAGCGCGTTTTCGACCCGATGCGGGCGCTGCCGATGCGTCAGTCGCTCGGGGGGCTGCCCGCAGCGCCATCGACCCGCGCAACCCGTGTTGCTTGGATCAACCCCGAAGAGGTCCGCCAATAATTCGGACTACGCAATATTGCAGGTGGTCTTGATCTCGGCGATCTTCGTGTCGAGTGCCTTGTTGTAGTCCCCGGTCGCCACCTGGAACTTCTCGCCCTCGGTGTGCGTAAAAAGGCCCGCGACCAGGCCGATCGGAGCGACCGCCGTCACGCCGGCAGCCGCCTCCTTCGAGACGGAAACTTTCTCGCTCTGCAGCATGCGAAGATCGCCGTCCGCCGTAGCGCAGTAGACCGGCATCGTCTTGGCCTGCTGCTCCTGCGCCGCCTCCTTCTTGTACTCGGACGCGCACCCGCCCAGTATCACTGCCAAGCCAAGCACGCAAAGGCTGTGGCCCACCTCTTTTGTCTTGATCATTTCATACACCTTCCAGGAAATGTTCCCGTTCCGATTTGGCGTCGATGCAGACACTGCTGTGCGTCGCCAACAATCAAACGGGCGGCTCGATTGAGCCGCCCGCCAGGAAGGTCGCTCCCGTTAGTTGCTGGGACCTTTGGCCGCCGCCTCCGCCTCGGCCATCCTCTTGCCCATCTCCGCCTTGATGGCGTGGCATCGGCGGGAAATCGAGGAAGGTCTGGATTTCTTGGGCCATCACCTTCTGGACGAACACGAAGCGCCAGAATTCGTACTTGAACCAGTCGAAGTATTGCTGCGCCCCGTCCTTGGTCCCATTGCTGGGCCAACCGGTGCGCTCGAACGGATCTAGACGCAGGTTGGTGATGTACGGCACGTCCGGATGGGTCTTCTCTCCCAGCCAGCCGTGCGGTTGGTCGATGAAGCGGAACTTGTAATCGTCGATACGCACCGCGCCGACCGTGCTTTCGCCCAGGTAGAAAATTTCGTGACGCGCGGACGGACCCTTGCCGGTGATAGCCGCCATCTGGTCGTAGCCGTCCAGATGATTCTTGTAGGTCCGGTCGCCGAGTTTCACACCCTTGAGCAACTGCTCGGTGATGTTCGGGTTGCCTGCGGCATCGAGGAACGTGGGGTACCAGTCCATTCCGGAGAAGATGCCGTTTTGTACCGAGTCCGCCGGCACATGACCGGGCCAGCGCAAGATCGCGGGCACGCGGAAGCCACCCTCGAGGACCGTTCCCTTGGACTGCGCGAACGGCGTCTGACCGCCATCGGGCCAGGTGAAGACTTCGGTGCCG
>OKRD01000089.1 GCA_900290335.1 Burkholderiales bacterium
CCATGACCTGGTCGCGCGACATGTCCGCGGCAATTCCTTGGGCCACAATCCTTCCCTCGAGCAGGCAGATGATGCGGTCCGCAAACGCCAGGCTGCGATTGAGGTCCTGTTCCACCAAGATCGTGGTCGTGCGCGCCGCCTTCAAGTGTTGCAGCGAGTCATAGACGCCATCGACCGCCTTGGGCGACAGCCCCAGCGAAACCTCGTCCAGCAGCAGCAGGCGCGGATTGGCCATCAGCGCCCGGCCGATCGCCGTCGCCTGCTGTTCGCCCCCCGAGAGATGGCTGGCTTTAGACTGCCAGATCCTGGCCAATTGCGGAAAGGCCTCCCGCATTCGATCAAGGCTCCAGGCGCCCGGTCTGCCCGAAGTAGCTCCCACGCGGAGGTTCTCCTCGACCGTCATTCCCGGAAACAGCCGGCGCCCCTCCGGAACCAGTGCGATGCCGTCCGCCACTCGGCGATGGGCCGGCAAAGCCGTGATTTCGGTGCCATCGAACTCAATCCGACCCCCGGCCACCGGGTGAACCCCGGCAATTACTCGCAGCAAGGTGGTCTTACCGGCGCCGTTGGCGCCGACCAGGGCAAGGGTCTCACCTTCGGTGATTTCGAAGCTGACGCCACGCACGGCGGGCAGGAGGCCGTGAACCGCACTCAGACCTTCAACGCGGAGCAAGGTCATGCGCGCCTCCACCGAGATAGGCATCGACAACATGCGCGTCCGAAAGCACAGCTTGCGGGTCGCCGTTGGCGATGATCTGGCCGGCGTCCATGCAGACGAGGCGGTCGATCGCCTGCAACAGTACATGGACGATGTGCTCGATCCAGACGATGGCAACGCCGCGTCGCCGGATCTCCCGTATGGTTTCCACGAGCTCCGCCGCCTCGCCGTCGGTTAGGCCAGCGCCGATCTCGTCAAACAAAAGCACGACCGGGCCGGTCGCGAGGGCCCGTGCCAGCTCGAGGCGCTTGCGATCGAGCAGTCCGAGCGTCTCCGCACGCCGATTAGCGACTTTCATCATGGCACACAAACGCAGCGAATCGATGCAGCGATCACTGGCCTCACGGCCCGAGCATCCGCCCCCATGGGTTGCGGCCGTCATGAGGTTCTCGAAGACCGTCATGCGGCTGAAGGGCCGCGGGATTTGATGGGTCCGGCCGATGCCTAGGCGACAGCGTTGCGCAGCCGAAAGGGCGGTGACATCCGAATCGCGAAATCCGATGGCGCCTGCCGACGGACGATAGGCACCGGCCATTACATTCAAAAGGCTCGTCTTGCCGGCGCCATTGGGCCCGACAATCCCGAGTGCCTCTCCTTCGTTGAGCGCGAAATCCACCTCGTTGAGCACTGCCAGTGCTCCGAACCGAAGGTGGATCCCCGTCGCCCACAACAAGCGACGGGGAGTATCCGTGCCTACGCCCTGAACTGCGCTGATCAACTGTAGGGGACCAGCTTGGCGCTGACCGGCACGTTTCTATCGTCGGCGTTGTCCGTGACGAGGTAGTCGAACTTGTATTTCGACCCCGGTTTGGCTTTCACCCACTGCGTACCGATGATCGGTGCGGTCGCGNNCGACCATCGTGACCGTCTGCAAGGTATTCATCGTCTTGGCCACCGCCGCCTTGTTCTTCGGGTCGCCGCTGACCTTCAAAGCATCGAAGCCGGCGTCCAGCAGGGCCATCGTGGCACCCAACTGCTGGGTCCATTGTTTGCCGGCGGCCGCCTCATAGCTATTGGCGAGTTCGGCACCCTTGAGTCCGGTGAGCGAAGATTGGTACGGATAGTCCTTGTGCCAGTACGCCCCGCTGGCCATGTTGAAGCCAAGCGAACCGAGTGCTTCGACGGTCGAGGGGAACAGGCCGGTCTTGGCGATCTGGGCAATCTTGACCATCTTGGTGTACCCCTGCTGGGCGGCCTGGCGCCAGAATGTCGCGAAGTCCGGGGGAAGCGGGAAGGAGTTGAAAATTTCGCACTTTTCCGCCTTGAGCTTCGCGATTTGGGTGGAATAGTCGGTCGTTCCATCCTCGTAGGGGCCCGGGTCGACAATCGTGAACCCGGCCTTCGCGAGCTCCGGCGCAAGGTGCGCACGGATTGCATTGCCATCGGCATCATTGGGATAGAGCACGCCGACCTTGCGATTGGTCGACACCGTGCTCCACTGGGAGATATAGGTACGGGCGAAGTTGTCGACGCCGAAGGAGAAGTGAAACGTCCACTTGTACGGCGACGGAGCGCCGGGCTTGGCGCCGCGACCGAAGTACCAGGCCTCCCAGGGCATCACCGAGGACATGCAAGGTACGCCCGCCGCCTCGCAGGCATCGGAAACGGGATTTACGACCTCCGGTGTCGAAATCGCCAGCATCACGTCGACCTTGTCCTCGTTGATCAAACTCTTGGCCAGTTGGCTTGCCCGGGACGGATCCGACTGGCTATCCCGATCGAGGATCTGCACAGTATATTTTTGTCCGCCGATCGTCAGACCCGACGCCAAGGCCTTGCGGGCAAGTTCCAGCACGTGCCCGTCGGTCTCTCCAAAGCTAGCCAGCGCTCCGGTCCGTGGACTGATGAATCCGACTTTCAGGGTGTTCTTCGATTCGACGCCCTGAGCCCGTAATACGCCCGGCGTGGCGAGCGTCAACCCAACGGCGCCCGCTGCCGTGATGAATTCGCGCCTCGAACTGGATGGCTTTTCGTCACGGACTTCCCCGCTGCTGCACATCTTGGACAACTCCTTGTTCTTTTCCATCGCTGGCTCCTTGGATTCGAATTGAAAAGCGCATTACAAGCTAGCGCAATACCGCCTACAACTGAAGTTGCGGCAACCGTGACAAGAGCCCCGCCCGGGGCGACCGCCGTCGGAAGTCTTTGGATCCTCTCAAGCAAGTCCGGTCATGTTCAAAAGCACATGCGAGCCCATTCCGCCATCGCAGGCGATATTGGTGCCGCGAATCCACGCGCTCCCGTCCGAGCAGAGGAACGCCACGAGAGGGGCGATGTCTTGTGGCGTACCGGGACGGTCCATGACGCGCATATCCTCTTCCGCCCGGGCCCCAAGTGTCTTGAGAAAATCCTGCAGGATGGGCGTTTGCACCGGTCCTGGGCTGACCAAATTCATGCGGATGCCTCGCTCGCGCCAGCTCCAGCGATTTTGCATAGTCCACACGATCAAGGCTTCCTTGGAGAAAAAGTAGCTGCGCGCGTCGTCGACATGATGCGAATCGCAAAGGGCGCCGACCGCATCGAAGTCCCGCAGCGCGATTAGCGCCCGAATCGCCGCGCTCGACTCCGGCCAACCGATTCCCGCCAGGGAAGCCAGATTGACAATGGATGCCCCGGGGTTGAAATTCGGCAGTACGGCCTCGGTGAATTCCCGCAAGCCGAGGAAATTGACCTTCAGAACATGGACGCGCCCTTGCGTCGGGGGTAATCCCGCGATGTTGCACAGGCCGTCGATGCCCTTGCCAACGGCCTGCACCGCCTTCCGGATGGAGACTGGTTCGGACAAATCTACCTTGATATAGCGAGCGGCGGTTCCTGCAGCGGGCTCGTTGCGATCGACCGCGACGACCGTGGCACCCCCGGCCATCAGTACGCGGGCCGTCTGGGCGCCAATGCCGGACGCGGCGCCGGTGACGACAATGGTTTTGCCTTTGACGCTCATGGATTGCCTTCTGTTGTCGTTCTGCCGATTCGGGAATGTCAACAGTTCGTGCGGCTCGGCCTGCGATATGGGGACCGCGACGCTAGATTGGGTAGGGTTGCGGAACGGTCTGGATCGTTATCCAGCGCAGATCGGTGAACTCGTGGATGGCTGCCTTGCCGCCGAAGCGGCCGTAGCCACTGGCCTTGACCCCGCCAAAGGGCATCTGTCCCTCGTCATGCACCGTCGGGCCATTGATGTGGCAGATGCCCGATTCGATGCCCTTGGCCACCCCCAAGGCTCTTACCACGTCTCGGCCGAAAACGGCCGCGGCCAGACCGTATTCGGTGTCGTTGGCAAGAGAGATGGCTTCCTGCGTATCGGTAAATCGCATCACCGCCGCGACCGGTCCGAACGACTCCTCCGAGTACAGCCGCATGGCGGTCGTAACGTGATCGACGACCGTGGCCGACATGACGCTCCCGTTGACGGTCCCGCCGACCCGCAGGGACGCACCCTTGGAGACGGCATCATCGACCAGGAATTTCACCCGGGCGGCCGCATCGGCGCCGATCATCGATCCGAGTGCGCAGCCTTCTTCGTCCGGCAGGCCGGCCTTCAGGGATGCCGCCTTGGCCGCGAGCTTCTTGACGAATTCGTCGGCCACCTTGGCGTCGACAATGATCCGCTCGGTGGACATGCAGATCTGGCCCTGGTTGAAGAAGGCACCGAACGCTGCTGCCTTGACGGCTTCTTCCAGATCCGCATCGTCGAGAACCACGAAGGGCGCCTTGCCGCCAAGCTCCAAAAGACATGGCTTCAGATACTTTGCGCCGACTTCGGCGATCGTTCGTCCGACGCGGGTTGACCCAGTGAAGGCGACCCTTCGCACGGCCGAATGAGCGATCAGAGCCTCCACTACGGCGGCCGCGTCCTTGGGCGCGTTCAGCACAACGTTGAGCACGCCGGGCGGCAGCCCAGCATCACGCAACACGGTGCCAATGAGCCGATGCGTCATCGGGCACAGCTCGGAGCCTTTGAGAATGACCGTGTTGCCGCAGGCCAGGGGCATGGCGATACCGCGTACGCCAAGAATAACTGGGGCATTCCAAGGAGCAATGCTGAACACCACGCCGACCGGCTGACGTATTGCCATTGCGAGCGAGCCCGGCTTGTTAGATGGAATCACCTCGCCAGCAATTTGCGTGGTCATCGACGCCGCTTCCCGCATCATGTTGGCGCCCAGATAGCAGTTGAATCCGGCCCAACCGGCGGTTGCTCCGGTTTCCACGGTCATTGCCTTGACGAAGTCGGGCGTACGCGCTACGAGCAAATCGGCAGCCTTGTTGAGTATTGCGCGCCGCGTCTCCGGGCTGGTTTCCGACCATGCCGGGAAGGCGGCGGCAGCCGCATTGGCAGCAGCGTTGGCGCTTGCCACCGTAGCCGCAGCGGCACGTGTTGCGACCTTTCCCGAAATCGGGTTCCTGCGATCGAAGGTGGAGCCGTCGCTGGACGCGGTGTCGGTGTTGTTTACAAGCATCTGAGCTTCTAGCATCGGGAACATCCTTTCCATTCGAAGCACGAGATGCAAACGTGCCCGGGCTGTGACGTATAGGTCCGGGCGAATCCGGAAGGGGCCTTTCCTTGACCAGGAGCGGCCGGTGTACGGTCTGCAACCTGCACATTCCGGTGCCGGCGCAGTCGCGCGCCAAGTTTGGCAAAGACTGTAGGGCAGGATTTGATTTTTTATAATGTCTTTTTTTGTGTATAAATGATTTTTATTTGGAGTTCGCCAAACCTCGAAATTACTATAATAAAATTTCGTATATAATTGTTTTAACGTATTTATTGCACATGCACAGGAGATTTCGCGTTGCAACAACCGAGTTATCATTTGCAATTTATTGGGTAAATTTGTCCATATATCCGGGATTTGGCGAAACGAGGCAGCAGGGGAAATGCCGCAGAGGAACAACGACGACCCCTCGCTAGCCACGCCCGTTGGGCTGCGCCATAGCCTGAGTGCTCATATCGTGGTCCAGAAACTGTCAGCGGCACTGCAGGGGCGGCGCTTTCGTCTCAAGACGGAGCACGCCGACCTGCGCCGGGCGTGCATTTTGCTCACCAGCGGTAGCGGCGAAATTGGCGGCAAAGAGCCGGTGCTGCTCGTTGCGCCAGCGGTGGCCTGGCTGCCGGTCGAAGACGGGCACTTTCTTCGCGTGCCGGCCGGAGCGCAGGGTTACGTAGTTTGGCTGTCGGATATGCTGACCAAAAACGCCCTCGGCGAATCGGCAGAGTCGGCGCAGTTGCGTTACCTGATTGACCGGTTGGTTGTTGCCATCGAGATCGGAAACGTCGAATCGATCGCCGAGCTGGAACACGCCTTCAACGCGGTCGACCGGGAAACCCGCCGAAACGAGCGCGGTTCCTGGGTCTATCTGAGCGCACAGTTGGCCGTCATCCTCGTGCAATGCTGGCGCGTTTCGGGACTAGAAGACGTTTCGATACGTGGCGGCAGCGCCGTCTCCATCATCCTCATGCGCTTCCGCAATCTGGTCGAGCTGCATTTTCGCGAACAATGGACGATTGCTCGCTACGCAAATGCGTTGAAAATTTCGCACGATCGATTGCACGACATTTGTGTTCGAACGCTGCAGCGAACGCCGCTGCAACTCGTACACGAGCGTCTGACTCACGAAGCCGGGCAGCGATTGTTGCGGTCGGGATTCACGATCGAGCAGGTTGCCGCTGATCTCGGGTTTCGCACGACAACCTATTTCAGCCGCTTTATCCGCCGTCAGACCGGAGTGAGCCCAGGCCGCTACCGGCGCGAGGCGAACGGTATACCCATGCATTCCGGTCCGTCGCCCCCGGTCAGTTTTGCGGATTGGCCGTAGCCGGTCGTTACTGCGTTTGCTTCGCATTTGTTCGTCGCGCTCACGTCTTGCCACTTTCGCGCGGGCGGAAACGCACAAGGAAAACGGCCGGCCGTACGCCAAGGGGGACGTAAAACATACCGCTTTCGTCTTTTCCACTCGGCACGAGGCGGCATTGATCGGGTCTAGGAATTCCGGTCCAAGCGCAGGCCACGTTTTTCGGCAGACTCCCTTTTGGGAAGGAGGGGTTTGTCATGAAGAGCAAGCGGTTTTTCGGTTGGGCAGATTGTGGGCCTGCTCAAGCCGGGCGGTGTTCATCTAAGACGCTTAATTGCTGTAAGAAGCTGCACGCGGCTCGGCAAACGGAACAGGTACGCGAATGCAAGCAGCTCCAGTGCGACAAACTACGCCCCAAACGTCCTGTAGCCCAGCTGACGCTGGGCAAGGCGATCCTGCTGGATTGCCGACACCAGGAATGGAACGCCGCGCGCTAAAACGTCGCGCGGTCGACCACGTGGTCGAGCATCACGGGGTGAGACCGCGGGGCATTTGCCCACGCCGTAGGGATAGGCAGTACTACGTAGGTCCAGTTTGCTCTCCGCACGGCACACGCGGCATCGACCGGAAGTCGACGGGCAATCGAAGGAGAGCGTTACGCAGTATTGCTTCCGTCCATCCTGGTCCGCGGATTCTTGTCCTGACCGCGCCGCTCGAGGGAATCGAGCGTTGCCAGCGCCGCTTCGACCGTGAATTCACCGCGCTCGATGGCCGCCAGTACGGCGGGCACCGGGCGCGTTGCAAAGCGCTCGACCTCGCCGTCCTGATTGACAACCGCTGTTCCGGCGGGCAGGTCGACATCGAATATGTGCACGAGCTCGGCCAGGGTGCCTTCGCTGATCGACCGGCGCACGCGCAGTCGCGCACCCTCCTGAATGGGCAAGCCGGTCAGATCCAGGCCGGCTTCTTCGAACGCCTCGCGGGCAAGGGCGCTGCGCACGCTTTCCCCCGCGCCGATCATGCCGCCGGCGAGGTTGTCCCAGAGACCAGGATCGACACGTTTGTGCGCCGCGCGTAGGGCAACTACCAGCTGGCCGTCGGCGGTATAGCCGTTCAGGTGCACGGAATACGTGGTTATGCCCAGTACGCGCACGGCGCAGCGGTCGATGCACGCCAGGGCCGGGGCATCCGGATCGCAACGGATCTCCAGTTCCTCATCGCGCCAAGCGCTCGCCAATCCCGCCTGTAGCAGCCAGCGGGCTGCGAGCCGCAGTCGCTGCGATCGACCCGCGTAGTCGAGCCCGGCGTCATCGAGCTCGAGTACCTTGTCACGCAGCGAAAAGCCGGCAGTACCCCTGGCCAGGCCTGCGGCCACCCGTGGTGCGACGCTGCCGCACACCCGGTGCGCCACTACCAGGTCAACGGCATCGGCGACAGGCCTCATCTGTGCCTGCGCCAGGATGCGCATCCGCAGCGAAGCGACGGCACCGCGCACCCAAGCTACTCCGGTCGCATGTGCGGGAAGAGGATTACGTCGCGGATATTGGCGACATCGGCCAGCAGCATCACGAGGCGGTCGATGCCGACGCCGCAGCCGGCGGTCGGCGGCATGCCGTATTCGAGCGCGCGGATAAAGTCGGCGTCGTAGTACATCGCTTCCTGGTCGCCGGCCGCCTTTGCCTCGGCTTGGCGCTGGAAGCGCACCGCCTGTTCCTCGGGGTCATTGAGCTCGGAAAAGCCGTTGGCGGTTTCCCGGCCGGCGATGAACAGCTCGAAGCGCTCGGTGATGTTCGGATCGGTATCGGAGGCACGTGCGAGCGGCGAGACCTCGGCCGGATAGTCGACGATGAAGGTCGGTTGCATCAGTTGCGCCTCGGCGACCTCCTCGAAAAGCGCCAATTGCAGCGCGCCCAGGCCGGCGGCATCATGCATCGAGGCGCCGAGCCGCGTCAGTTCCTGGCGCAAATAGCCCGGATCGTCCAGCGGCCGGCCGGCGTATTCGGGCGCGTTGCGGACGATGGCCTCGGCCACGCGCAGACGGGCAAAGGGCTGGCCCAGATCAATCTCCTGCCCCTGGTAGGAGAGCAGGGGACTGCCGACGCTCGCGCGGGCCACCTCGCGTAGCAGTTCCTCCGTGAAGTCCATCATCCAGCGCACGTCGTGGTAGGCCGCGTAGAACTCGAGCATCGTGAACTCGGGGTTGTGCCGTGGACTGATCCCCTCGTTGCGGAAATTGCGGTTGATCTCGAATACCCGCTCCATGCCGCCCACCACCAGGCGCTTGAGATAGAGCTCGGGCGCGATACGCAGGTACATGTCGATGTCGAGCGCATTGTGGTGGGTGGCAAAGGGGCGCGCCTGTGCTCCGCCTGGGATCGACTGCAGCATCGGCGTCTCGACTTCGAGAAAGTCGCGCTCCGTCAAGAACTGTCGCACCGCCGCTACCGCGCGGGCGCGGATCTGGAAAGCCTTGCGCGTGGCCTCGTTGACGATCAGGTCGACGTAGCGTTGGCGGTAGCGCTGTTCGTGATCCGCGAGGCCGTGAAACTTGTCGGGCAGTGGACGCAGCGCCTTGGCAAGCAGGCGCAGCTCGCGGCATCGCACCGAGAGCTCGCCCCGGTTGGTCTTGAACAGGACGCCGCGTGCGGCCACGATATCGCCGATGTCCCAGTGGCGAAACGCCTCGTGCGCCTCGATGCCGACGTCGTCGTTGCTAACGAAGAACTGAATGCGGCCCGAGCCGTCCTGCACCGTGGCAAAGCTTGCCTTGCCCATCAGGCGCTTGAGCATGAGGCGGCCGGCGACCGCGACCTCGATGGGCGCGTGCTCGAGCTGCTCGCGCGCGATGTCGTCGTACGCGGCGTGCAGCGCGCCCGCCAGATGGGTGCGCCGAAAGTCGTTGGGATAGGCCGGACCACGGGCGCGCAGCGCCGCCAGCTTGGCACGGCGCTCTGCGAAGACCTGGTTCTCGTCCGTTTCGGCAGCAGAGGAGGGCGATGCGTCCTTCGTCACGTTGATCCTATCGGGCAAGAATGGATTGGCTCCCGCGTGGCAGCGAGATTTCAAACGCCCTGCTTGAGACTGGCGGAAATGAAATCGTCGAGGTCGCCGTCCAGCACCGCCTGCGTATTGCCGACCTCGACGTTGGTGCGCAAATCCTTGATGCGAGACTGGTCCAGAACGTAGGATCGGATCTGGTGGCCCCAGGCGATATCGGTCTTGGAATCCTCGAGCTTGTTTTGCTCGACCAGACGCTTGCGCATCTCCAGCTCGTAGAGCCGGGACTTGAGCATCGCCATGCATTCGGCCTTGTTGCGATGCTGCGAGCGGTCGTTCTGGCTCTGGACCACGACACCGGTAGGCAGGTGGGTGATGCGTACCGCCGACTCGGTCTTGTTGACGTGCTGCCCGCCGGCACCCGAAGCGCGGTAGACATCGATGCGCAGGTCGGCCGGATTGATCTCCACCTGCACGGTATCGTCGACCTCGGGATAGACGAACACGCTGGCAAAGGAGGTGTGGCGCCGCGCATTGGAATCGAACGGCGACTTGCGCACCAGCCTATGCACGCCGGTCTCGGTGCGCAGCATGCCGAAGGCGTATGGTCCAGTCACCTTGATGGTCGCGCTCTTGATGCCCGCCACCTCCCCGGCCGATTCCTCCAGCAGTTCGGCTTTGAAGTCCTTGCGCTCGGCGTAGCGCAAGTACATGCGCTCGAGCATCGACGCCCAGTCCTGCGCCTCGGTGCCGCCGGACCCGGCCTGCACGTCGAGGAAGCAGTTGTTGGGGTCGAGCGGGTTGTTGAACATGCGCTGGAATTCCAGATCGCCGATCTGGCGTGCCAGCGTCGCCACGTCGGCGCCGATGGACTGGAGCGTGGCATCGTCGCCCTCGGCGCGCGTGAGCTCGAAGAGCTCGGTGGCGTCGGCCAGCTCGCTGCTGATGCGGCGCATGCGCGAGACGACGTCGTCGAGCAGCTTCTTTTCCTTGCCCAGTTCCTGCGAGCGCTTTTGGTCGTTCCAGAGGTCCGGGCTTTCGAGCTCGAGCGAAACCTCGCCTAGCCGCCGCTCTTTGGCATCGACGTCAAAGGTACCTCCGCAGCTCGTTCAAACGAGCGTGGAGGTCCGAGAGCGTGGCGGCGATCTGATTTAGCTGTTCTGCGTCCATTGGCAATCCTGGCAAGGGACGGGAATTATACGTTCCGGCGGCAAGCAGCTCCGACTCAAGACGCCAGTTGCTCGATCATCAGCGAGATGCGACGCTGTCCGCGAAACTCGTCGATTGCCGGACGGTAGGCCAGACGCGCGCGATCGGGCACCGCCTCGGAGCGGCGAAACCAGATTGCCGGCCAGCGGCGGCCGTCCAGGGCCAGGGTAAGCTTCAGATGACCGCCCTGGACGATGCGCTGGTCAATCACTTCGAAGTCGTTGGCGAACAAGGGTTCAGCAAAGCCCTGACCCCAAACGATGCGATCGATCGCCTCGATGAGCGAATGAGTGATTTCGGCGGCTTGCAGGCCGCCGTCCACCGCGAGGGTACGCGCGTACAGCGACGCATCGGTGCTATCGCGAGCGGCCTGCTCGAAGGCCAGGGTGAAGGCGTCGAGCGCATTGTGGGCGATGGTCAGACCGGCCGCCATGGCGTGGCCGCCGAAGCGGGCGATCAGGCCGGGCGACTTTTTGGTCACCAGATCGAGCGTGTCGCGCAGGTGGACGCCCTCGATCGAGCGTCCGGAGCCGCGCAGCCAGCCGGCGTCGGCGCGGGCAAAGGCGACGGTCGGACGATGATGGCGCTCCTTGATGCGCGAGGCGATCAGCCCCACCACCCCGGGATGCCAGCCCTCGCGATACATCGTTATGGTGCGCTGCTGCGCTAGCGTGCTGCCTTCTAGCTCGGCCGCTTCGAGGTCGATCCGGGCGTCGGCCTGCATATCGGCCTCGATCTGGCGGCGCTCGCGGTTGAGCGAGTCCAGCCGCTGCGCCAGTTCCAGGGCCTGGTCGGGATCATCGCTGAGCAGGCACTCGATGCCTTGCGTCATATCCGTCAGGCGCCCCGCGGCATTGACGCGTGGGCCGAGCGCAAAGCCCAGGTCCGAGGCACGCGCGGCGCGGGCATCGCGCCCGGCCACGCGAAACAGCGCGGCGATGCCGGCGTGCATGGCACCACGCCGGATGCGCTCGAGCCCAGCTTGGACGAGAATCCGGTTGTTGCGGTCGAGTCGGACCAGGTCGGCCACGGTTCCGAGGGCCACCAGATCAAGCAGCGAGTCCATTCGCGGTTCTGGCGCCTCGGCGAAGCGTCCGCGCGCGCGCAGTTCGGCGCGCAGCTGCAGCAGAACGTAGAACATGACGCCAACACCGGCGAGGTGCTTGGACAAGAAACCGCAGCCCGGTTGGTTCGGGTTGACGATGGCGCGTGCCGCGGGCAGACGGTTGGCAGGGAGGTGGTGATCCGTGATCAGGACCTCCATGCCCAGCGCGTTGGCGCGCTCCACGCCCTCGATGCTGGCGATGCCGTTGTCCACAGTGATAAGCAAGTCAGGCTGGCGCTGAGCCGCGAGCTCCACCAGCTCGGGCGTCAGGCCGTACCCGTATTCGAAGCGATTGGGCACCAGATAGTCGACCTGGGCACCCATGGCGCGCAGCCCGCGAACCGCGACCGCGCAGGCGGTCGCGCCGTCGCAGTCGTAGTCGGCCACGACCAGCAGTCGGCTGCGCCGCTCGACCGCGTCGGCAAGCAGGCCGCCGGCCTGCGCCAGCTGCGCCATCGTCGCCGGCGGCTGGATCTCCCGCGTAGACAACGTCAGGTCGGCCTCCGTGGCGATGCCCCGTGCAGCGAGCGAACGCGCCAGCGGCGCTGGCACGCCCAGCAGTTCGAGCCGGCGCGCCGTGGCCGGATCAAAGTCCCGGGTCAGGAAGCGCACGCTCATGCGCGCCCCTCTTCGGCCGAATTGGCTGTCGGTGCTTCTCCCAGCCAGCGTTGTAGCAGCGGCGCGGGCGCGCGCGGTGCGCTGCGGGGCCAGCGCCACCACGGCGCCTGCAGCGGCAGCACCACGGTGCGGGCCTGGCGTGCTCCGCACAACACCAGTTCCAAGCGTTCCAAGCCGCGCTCCCGGGCGGCAGCGATGTCCTGATCGATGCGGTGTTCGAGCGCGCCCAGCCGAGCCAACCAGGAGTCCCAAGCTTGGTGCGCGAAGGCCGCAAACACCTCCCGACACAAGGAGACCGTATCGCCAGCGGCGAGCGCCGCCTCCCGGGGCAGTGCGCTGCCAGCGTGCTGCGCGGCTGCGTGCATCCAACCGCGCAGGACCGCATCATCCGTCGAGTCCGGTTCGACGCGCAGTTGCGTGACGTTGCCCGGCCGCAGCGCCCGCCATCGACCGGCGCCGTGGATCCACAGAGCATTGGCGGGGCGGGCGTTGCGATCTTCCCGCGCTTGGTTGACGCTGCTGGCGTGCCAGAGCATTTGGATCTCGTTGGCAAGAATTCGCCAGCGACGGGCGTCGGGGCCGGTGGGCATGCGTTCGTGGACGGATTGCCCCAGCACGGCGTCCAGGGCGTGGGTTTCGATCTGCAACCCCTGGTCGGAGAGCAGGAACCATTGACCGCCCCGGCGTGCGAAGCGCAGGCCAGCGGTGGCGCCACCACCGGCCGTGGCAGCGGCCGGGCTTGCCGCGTCGCACACCACTTCGTTGGCCAGCGTAAACAGGCTCTGCGCCTCGTCGGCCTCGAGCGGATCATCTCCAAAATCGGTAACGACGAGATGATCGCGCGCAATGGCCATGTGCACCGGATCGCACAGTGCGATCCAGCAAGCCTGCGACCGCGGATCCGGCTCGCCGCTTGCTTGCCAGGCGTAGGGCGCCGTGACCGGCGGGTCATCGTCGAGTCCAAATGCGCGCGCCAGCCAGCTCCAGTGGGGGGCACCGGCATTGTGTTCGCCCGTGCTGGTTTCGGGCCCGGGCCTGGCTCTGGCAAGCCACTGCACAAGCTGCGGCGCCCGGACCGCGCTGGCCAACTGCGGCGCGAGAGCAGCCGGCACCAGCGCACCCGGAACAACGAGGGTCCATTTCATTGCCCGAGTGTAGCGGGGCCGCGGTGGCGGCCAGGGCGTGGGTACGGGCGGCGATTTGCGCCGACCCTGGAGCGCCCCCTCGGCTCCAAGTCAATTGCAACAAACGGATACGGCGCACCGGCAATGTTGCAAATAGAAACGCAAGAGCCCCGGCCGATCCGCCCGCCAGGGGCGCAGTTTCGCTATCGTGGCGCAATGAGATCCGTGTGCGTGCCGTCGCGCGGGGCCATTGGGCGCTGCATCGTTTGCTGGCTGGGAGCCGCTTTGCTGGCGGCTTGCGCCGGCGGACACGGGGCGGCCGTCAGTAGCCCGTCGGCAAGTTCGGCCCCGGCGGCG
>OKRD01000090.1 GCA_900290335.1 Burkholderiales bacterium
CCTGGAAACTTCCTCCCGCGCCGAGCCAGCCTCGGCAACGGGCATGCGCCGGCTGTCGGGGCAGAGCGCCTCGCGATAGACCAACGTTGCCTTCTCGCCGTAATTCCGCCACCCGCGGTCGCGCGATACGCGCTGAAGCGCTTTGCGGCCCATCTCAGCCCGTCGTTCCGGGTGATCCGCCAAGTACTGAAGCCGATTGGCAAGCGCATCGCTGTCCCGGACCGGAATTACAAAGCCGTCCTGCCCCTCCGTTACGAGGTCGGGAGCGCCGGTGTGGTTCGTGCCGATCACCACGCACGCACAGGCCATCGCCTCGGCCAGGACCAGGCCGAACCCATCCTGGATGCTCGGCAATACGAGAACGTGGCTGCGGCTGATAAGGAATTTCAGTTGAGATTGTGGTACGTGGCCGACGACCCGAACCTTGTCCATGGAAAGACCCTGCCATCGCAACGCCGCAATGAGATCGCGCCCGGGCGACCCGGCAAGCGTCAATGACTTTCGTGGATGCTCAAGCCGGGCAAACGCCTGCAACAGGTACGGAATCCCCTTCTGCAGGCTGACCGTACCCGAGAAGAGCACATCGAACCGGGTGGGGTCGGGCTCACCGGCAGGACAAAACTGCGCCAGGTTCACCCCGTACGGCAGCATCCGCAGCTTTTCGCCAGGAACGCCCTGCGCTACAAACGACGCAAGCGCAAAACTCGAGGGCACCGTGATTCGATCGGCTTCCGCGTACTCCGTCTCTTCCCGCTCGATGACCCGCTGATCGATCCCGGCAAACGGGATGCCCCAGCGTTCGTGTTCCTCGCGCAGCAGCCGATCCTGCACGCGAACGTGCGCAGGCCCGCGATCGCAGACGTGCCAGATCCCACGGCGGCGCGCGGCGCGCCCCGTGAGCAGCGCGGAACCCGACTGCCCGACGAAGACATCGCAGTCCGGCAACTGCTCTGCAACGTGGGCGTCGAAGGTCGCGAAATCGAAATGCTCCCAGCGGCCCATGGCATCCGCGCCCAAAAGACCGACCTGTGACAGCACCATTTGCGTTGCATGGACGTACGGGAAGGTATGTATTACGTTTCGCGGAAGACCCTCGTTACGCAGCTTGAAGCGCGGGTAGCCCGAAAAGATCCCGGCAAGCGCGCCGCGCGCGTGCATCTCGCGCGCGAGATCAAAGGAGTGAAACTTGCTGGTGGCCGATATCGCAACTTTCATCCCGACGCCCCCTGTGCAGCCAAGGGGGCGGTGCGCAGTACCTCGCGTACCAGGCGCAGACAAACGAATGAGATCCCCGCTTCGGTGATCAGCATCGCGAGTCCGATTCCGTCCAGACCTAGGCTGCTTCCGATCAAAAACGCAAGGGCCAGCACCGCGACGCCGCCCGCCAGGCTCCATCGGGCCAAATCGATGTGTTGGTTGGTCGCCATCAGCAAGGTCCGCGGCATGTGTCCCACTCCGCCCACCGCGGCGTATGTCAACAGCAAGCCCATCAGCGCAGGCTCGAAGGCGATCACGCCATGGGTCCAAATCCGGAGCAACCAGGGCCCAATGAAATACAAGACAAAACTCACCGCGACCGCAAATCCCGTCCCCAGCAACTCGGCACGCAGGTACACGGGCCGGACCGCGGCCGCTGATCCGTGGCCGAACAGGCGCGAAAACTCCGGCCATACCGCAAAGCTGAGCATCGAGGTTGACTGGACCGTCACCCGCGCCAAGGTGCGGTAGGCACTGAACACGGTCACCAACGCCGGACCAAAGAAGTGTCCTACCAGCAGCGTTACGCCTTGCAGGCTCAACGCATTGGCAAGCGGAAAGATCATGAACGAGACCGAGGGCCCTATCATCGCGCGAACTTCAACGCGGCGCGCATGGCGCAACCCCCAGCGCAGGCCCTGGGACCGCCTGCCCGCCCAACCCATGGCCGCGGCAGTCCCGATCAACCGCACAGCAAGTCCGCAAATCGCAACTGCCGAAAAGCTTCCAATCAGCCACAACCCGAGCAGCGACCCACCCCATTCGCCCAGGCGCGCTGCAGCCGCGAGGGTTGCGGCAACCGGGTAACGGCCGGTCGCGCGGAAGATGGCCTCCGTCAGGCCACCGAACGGGGCGATCAACACGCCGAGCGACAATGCGGAAAGCGCCACGCGCTCATCAACGTTCGATAAGCCGGGCAGTGGCGCCCAAAGGCAAAGCGGCACGACCAGCAGCGTCAATCCCACGCATATGCAGCCCACCAGCGCCAGGGCACTCTGAAATATCGTGTTGGCCGACACGACGTCACCGCGCGCCATGACCATGGTCATTCGGTTTCCGGCGGTGGTGACCATGCCCACATCGGCCATGGTTAAGTAAGCTGGCGTAGCGGAAAGCATCAGCCACACCCCGTACGTCGCAGCATCCCATTGCTGCAGGAACAGAGGAAACGAGAGCAACTGGATCGCAACCTGCACGATCTGGCCGACGGCGTTGGCACCAAACCCGGCAACGACGCGCCGCACGATCGTAGACATCGCTGGAAGCCGGCCCTCAGGTGAATTGGTTCAAACAGCCGCGCATTGGACTAACCGATAAGCGATCACCGCGGGCAGCACGGACGGCTTGGGCGAGCGACGCTTCGCGAAGGTGCCCTGTTTCCCGGCGCACCAGATGGCATCGCCATTGCACGAGTTTAGGAGCGTGGCGTTAAATTTTCATGTCACACGGACTCCATGCCCTATCCTGGCACCGGCTGTCATGAATTTGACATCTTCAGGCTGGCTCGCCCACACCAACAAGCCGCACCGGGCAAGTCGCACGACATCATTGATCTTTCCGCTAGATCCATAGCTCACATCCTGCGCAAACATCCTTTGTGGACGGCAACGAGCGCACGTGGTTTGCGCCGGGAATTGCGTTCCTTTGTGGCAGTGGGCTATCGCTTCGCAGCCAACGGGGAAAGCGCCACCCACAGGCGCGCCTCGAACCTGCGGCCAATGTCTCGGACGAATCCGACCGCGGCAAATTTCTTCGCACCAAATCGGCGCCAGACTAGGGAACCTCGTTGATCACCGCACCGACGACTTCCACCGTGGAGTCCGTGAGGCGCTGTACTAGGTCGCGCTGATCGGCCAAACGCGCATTGTGCTTGCGCACCACCAGCAAAGCGCCGCTGGCGCGCAGGGCCACGGTCACGGCATCGGCGCCGATTGCCGTCGGCGGCGTATCGATGAAGATCGCCCGGAACTGTGGCGCGAGCTGCTCCAGCAAGCGGCCGAATTCGTTGCGCGCGATCAAACGGTGCGGCTGCTCGACTGGCGGCCCAGCCGTCAGCAGGTGCAGGTAGGGAATGCCGGGAACCGCACGCACGGGCGGCTGCGGAACCTGTCCCTGCAGATAACTTGACAGCCCCACGGAATTGTCGGCACCGAAGATCTTGTGCAGGCTCGGCCGCCGCAAATCGGCGTCGATCAACAGGGTATCTTCGTCCAGGTCGGCAAACAACCGAGCCAGGCGCGAGCAGACGTACGTGCGGCCGTCGCCTCGGTCGGTACTGACGACGGCCAGCGCGCGCTGCTCGGGATCCTCGCCGAACCAGCGATGCACCAGCTGGGAGCGTACGGCCACTAGGGCCTCGCTTCCCAGTTCGTCTGGATCGATCAAGGGAGCGTCTGCGCCACGTGGAAATTCGACCAGCACGTTGTTGCCACAGGCTGAACGCTGTCGTGCCAGGGCCAAGTCGATATCGCTCTGCGTCACGTAGCCAAGGATCTGCGCCAGTTCACCGAATCGCCGGGCATCGTGCGCCTGGCGGTCGAGCACGGCCATGATCTGCTGCTCACGCAATCGGCCAAGCGCAAGGAGGATCTCGCCAACACGGCCCGACATCGCGCCGCCGGAAGAGTCGTCGGGATCGTTGGCAGACATTGGGTGCGGTTGTGGCAGTGTCATGATTCTTGCACGAAACGCTGTTCTTCAAGCGCGCTGCAGGCGCAACCAGCGCGCTGGCGCAACGATGGTTCGAGCAGCGCCTGCGGCCGGCACAATAGCTGGCAAGTCGCCGAGCACAACCACTCCAAGACCGCGAGTGAGGTCAGAAGCTCGCCGGACGCGCCGATCGGCGATCTCGGCGATCGCGACCGCCAATAGGCCCAGAATCAGGCCAAACGCCCCGCCGACGGCCGCACACACCGCCACGCCCGGCTTGACGGAGGCCTCCGGTACGCCGGCCGCCCGCAGAACATGGGCGGGAAACGGCGCACCAACGCCTTCGGCCGACAGGCGCGCCAGGCGCTCCTCGGCGCGCTCGAGGCTTTGCTGCGCCAAGCGTATTTCCTCTTCTGCCGAAGTGTCCGAAGCACGACTGCCGGCACCGGCGCGCGCCGCGACCAGTGCATCCGACACCACGTTAGCGGAAACGTTGTGGACCAATTCTGCGCCCGCCGTGCCGGCCTCGGGCTGAGTCGCTTCGAGCAGAGCGGGCGGCAGATTCATAGGCTGGTACGCCAGGCGCGAGAGCTGCGCGAACTGCTCGTCGGCGTGTGAGCCGGCCGCCGCCAGGGCGCCATCGCCGCTGCTGCGGGCCCGGGCCTGGCCCAGCCGCGCCCGCAGGGAAACAAGGTCCTGATCGGCGCGCGCCACGCCGCTGCGGATGGAGGCAGCGCGCAGCTCCAGGCTCACCTCACCCCAGGCCTGCGCGAAGGCGTTGGCAACTCGCGCGGCCAGTTCCGGCTCCCTCATCGTGACAGCCAAGCGCACCACGCCGCCCTCGCCGGCCGCGCCCGCGTCCAGGTGCTCGGCAAGGTACTGCGCCAGCGACTCGACCGGCGGACGGCCCGCGTCGATGCTCTCCAGGTACAGCCGGCGCAGGGCCGGCTCCTCGGCCAGGCGCTCGTTCTCGACTACGCGCTGCGCAACCCGTTCGCTGCGCAGAAGATCCACCTCGCTGCCGCGCGCAGCCAGGGATGCGCCGGCCGCCACGCCCGATTCGAACGGGCTCGAGTCGAAGAACAGGGTTGCGCGCGCCTTATAGGAATCCGGGCCCAGCAAGCCATAGGCGATGGCACATGACAGGCATGAACCAGCAACGCCGGTCAGAATCAACCAGCGCGAACGAAGGATGGTCAGCAGCAGCTTGCCGGTGGTCAACAAGGTACGCCCCTACGCAGTCCAATGCAGGTTCGATGAAACGGCTGCGGCCGGCAACAGCGACGACCGCCCTGATTTTTCTTCAATGCAGGGCGGCGATGCCCTTGTCCTGTTCGCTGGCAACGGTCTTTTCCGCCACCTTTGCCGCCACTTCACTTGCTGCGGCAGCCGCCTGGACACTGGCCAGCTCGGTGCCGTACTTAGCAAAATCTCCCACGTACTCGATCTTGGACGCATCACGCAGCCGCTTGAGCTCGGCCGCGGCCAGTTCCTCGCGCTTGCGATTGCTGAGGTACTTCTCGATGACGGGGGCCGCCCGCTTGTCGTCAACGGGCTGGGCCTCGGAGGCCAGAACCTCCACGGCACTGAGGCGGTTGGGGCCGCTTTCATACACCAGCACGCTGCCGTTCTTAAGTTTGGCAATCTGCGGCAGGAATTTGAGTGGCAACTGCTCGGCAGTTCGCACACCGCTGTCGGCGGAAAACGGGATTTTCCGGTCGCGCAGGAAGTTGGCGAGTTCCTTGAGGGACTTGGCGCCTTCGCCGGCCGCCTCGATCGCCTTGGCCTGGTCGGCGTTGGCCTCGATCAACAGCTCCTGCAGCCGATAGATCTTGCGCTCGGAAAACAGCGCCGGATTCTCGGCGTAGTACTGCCGAATCTCCTGCTCGGTCGGCTTCGTCTGCGGATTAATGACGCGTTGCACGTAGGCCTGCGCCAGCAGATTTAAGCGGGCCGCCTCCAATGCGCTCAGGACCTGCGGGTCACGGTCGAGCTTGCGCTCAATCGCCTGCTGCGCCAGGAGCTGCTGGTTTATCATGGAAGAGAGGATCTTGCGCGTTGCCGGCTCCAACTGCTCGGCCGTCGTACCTTCCGGCAGGTGTGCCACTTGCTCGTTGACCTGCAAGACCGTGATTTCGTCCTTGTTCACCTTGACGGCCACTTGCGAGGCCTTCTGGCTGCCACCTCCGCAGGCGCTTACCCCCGCCCCCGCCAAAAGGACCAGACACACCGTACCCACTCGCACCCGTTCCCACGTCGCTGGCATTGCGCTCACACTCTCTTGAGGATTTTTCAGGAAGAACGGACGTTACCGACTTCGTGTGAAGTTTCCGTGTCATCGGCCAGCGTACCCTTGTTACACGCGAGCGCTTTGCCGCGCCGCAAAGGATTCGGCGCCTGCACCAGCCGAGCCGATGCATGTGGTGACGGCGGCAGCAATCAATGCCCCGACCACCAGACCGAGCATCAGCCAGCCGCCTTCCTCCAGAAAGCGTGGCAGGCGCACGATGTGCGGGATTATCTGTTCGCTTGCCTCGTGCCAGTAAATCTTTCCGATCATCATTCCTGCCAGCATCGTCGGGGCCAGCGCAACCGATAGCGCTGTGGCTAGTACGCCGGCCGCTGCAGCGGCCAAGGCGGCGCAAACAGGCGCCTTGCCTCGCCCCCCGCCCAGAGCCGCAGCGCTGGCGATCGCAACGGCGATCGGCTGCCAAAAGGCCCCTAGGGTCAACTGGGCGGTTGCCAACACCGGCGGTTCGACCAAGTGGCGGCCAATCCAAAAGGGGCGCATCAGCAGCACCTGGGTTCGCAGGTTCGCCTGCCCCGTGACCTTGGAAAGGTCCAGAAAATCAATGCGAAACTCCGGCAGGAGACCTTGTAACACCGAATGCATGGCGGGCAGCAGCCATTGCACGACCGCCCCGCCCCAGCGCTCGGCGATGAGCGCGCCGGCCAAGGCGATCGCGACGCCCAGCAGTGCGCGCCCAGCCAAGGGGCGGAAATTCGCGAAGCCGTTCATGCCGGCACTCGCCGCTCGGACCGGCCCAGCCACAAGGCGAAGAACAACACCGCGACGCCAACCACTGCCAGCGGGCCGAGGTAGGCGTGCAACAGGTAGAACAGATGCCGATCGCGTATTGCGGCAAAAAACAAGGCGACGATGCGGCACAGGTTGGCCGCATATACCACCAGTAGCCCAAGGCCCAGGCCCAGCGAGGTCTCGCGCCAGCCACGCCGGGCGCACAGCACGCCGCACAGCAGCAGCAAGAACGCGTCCGCTCCTTCGCAGCCTGGAAGAATGCTGAGCTGCTCTGTGGGCGACACGATGCGCGCGCCATCGGCATACACGCCGGTCTGCGGCGCAAGCGCGTTCACCAGGGCAGCGGCAGGCGCAACAGTTAGCGTATCGATGAGGAGGCGGTCCCATCCGCTGCCGCGAAGCGATTCAAACGCCGCCTGCCAGAAGAAGAACAGCGCGGCGAACGCGAGCAGCCGGACGAGCCCGATCGAGAGGATGCGAGGTGGCAGGCCGTCGGCGATCATGGCGCTGCGTTTCCCCGCCGGCGCAGGAGCAGCACCACCGCACCACCGAGCAGCGCCAGCGACCATGGCGGCAAGGGCGAGTTGTCGTAGCTGACGTCGACCGGCGCGGCCCCAAATGCAATGCTGGCCGACGCCGGAACAGGATCGATCTGGTCGCCAGACGCCGAGGCGCTGTCATAGACCTCGCCACTTCCGCTCCAGTGCACGGTGATCGTGAAGCTGGCATTGGCGTTGACCGCAAGCGTGCCCGCGGCGCAGTTCACGCTCTGGCCAGACGCGCTGCAGGCGCTCGAACTCGATCGCGTGACGAAACTGGCCAGCGAGGGCAGCGTATCGACGACGTTCACATCTGTTGCGATCAGTGGGCCGGTGTTGGTCACGGTAAGCGTATAGGTGGAATTCGTTCCCGCCGTGCCGCTGGCCGGGCCGCTGCCGCTCAAGACGAGTTGCGCGCCCTCGCCAAAGGCCGCGAGCAGGTTGATCCGCGGCACAATGATCGAGGCGCGGGAGTCGGCAACACCGGTGGACGTGAGCCGCGCCAGCGCCTGCGACAGCGGCTCCTTGGGGTATCGCGCGCGCAATGCCGCCAGTGCGCCAGAAACATGCGGCGTGGCCTGAGAAGTCCCAAACAACGTGATGCCGGCCGCCGTCACATCGGCGCCAGGTGCGAACAGGGTCATGAAGCTGGCGACATTGCTGAAACAGGTCACCTGGTCCGCCGTGCTGGAGGAATCGCTGCAGGTCGGCGCGTAGCTCACGCCGCCGATATTGGTGTCATAAACAGCACCGACCGAGACCACGCCCGGGGTGCATGCCGGAAAATTGATTCCACCGGTGAAGGCGTCGTTGCCCGAGGCCGCGACCGCCAGGATCCCGGCAGCAGCCGCATTGGCGACCGGCGTGCTCAGCGGGTTGGCGCCGCCGCTGATGGTGGAACATTGGGCCGTGTAATTGCCGCCATCGCCCAGACTCATGTTGGCAGCGACGATGTTGTAGGTCGATTGGTTGGAGATCGCCCAATCGAACGCGCTGATGACGTCGCTGACGCTTGCGCTGCTACCGTCGAACACGTTCAGCATCGCGATGCTGGAGGCCGGCGCGACTTCCGCCACGATGCCCGATACATTGGTGCCATGGTTGACATCCGTCGTCGTGCCCGGGTAGTAGACCTGGTCAAAGACGACCCGGCAGCCGGCTGCGCCGGCCGTGGGACAACTGCCGAAAGCCGAGTTGGTGAGGTCGATGCCGGCATCGATGACCGCCACTGTTGTCCCGGCGCCAGTTGCGCCGGCGGCGGCGGCCTGCGGCTGGTTGATCAGCGCCAGATCCGTGGGTGTGGATACTGCAAAAAGGCGCCGATCATCGGCTACGGCGCGCACCGCAGGCTGCGCCCGCAGCCGCGCCAGCGCCGCAGGCGAGGACAGGTGCCAAAGCGCTATCGGCAAGTGGGGATAGTCGCGCACTTGCACTGCGTCGGGCCCCGCCACCGCTCGTTGCGCGGCGGCTTTGATCTGCCGGTAGCGGGCCGAGCGCGTGGCGATGATCCGCGCGTCGTCGTGGTTCAACTGCCGCGCCCGGCGCATGGCCGCGGCCTCCGTATCGGCCGCGGCGCCGTCGAATTCGACGATCACGTCGACCGTCTGGCCGCGGTGCAGCTGGTCCTCAAAGCGAGGCCGCGCCTGCATAAGGGCCGAAGGCGCGGTCGCCGACGGCGCCGGTTGCGGCGCAGCAGCCGGCGGCTGTGCGGCCAAGGCCACGGCCGCCACGAACGGCAGCCAAGCGGCCAGCGACATAACCAACAGGCCCCGAGGTAGGGCCGCTCGCCGAGCGAGCGCGCCTACCGGCGCGAACGCCAGCACCGCTGCGCGCGCCGATACCTGTATCGCTTCGCGAGGAATCGCGGCGCGCTTTGCCACCCAACGGTGCCGGTCTGGACGCATGCCGAAATTATCGGCATCGGATTATTACCGCGCCATTTTTCGCCGCGTTCGCGTAATTGTCCGATTGGACTAATCGCCGCCCAGTATTGGCGACCTCCGCCTTGACGAATATGAAGTTTTCGTGACCGCGGCGCGCGGCGATATAAAGTACATTCGCTCGCAGCTCACTGATTTTCCACGGCGCTGTGCCGATGCGCGGCGATGGCGGCCGGTTCGTGCGCCCTTGCGATGCGCCCGCTTTGGTAGTGGTGTTTGAGCGGGAACTAGAAGAGCGATTGCGTTCATCGGTATACGCGCCGCCGTCGCAGCTTGGAAGTCTGCCCATGCAGTTTCGCGTTCTCGCCCTTCGCAGTGACGGCTCTACGCAACCGCTTACGGTCGACGCGACCGACGCCGCGGCGGCCCGACGCATGCTTGCACGCGACGGCCTTACGCCACTGGAACTGACTGCCGCCGGTTCGCTCGGGGACGGGCTCAAACATCTTTCCCTCGGTCTTTCCAATGGACGCCCCGCTACCGGGCGCGCAGCGCGATTCGACGTCGACCTTTTCTGCCAGGAAATGCTCGCGCTGGTCACCGCGGGAGTGCCGATCGGCGAGGCGCTGGAGACTCTGGCAAGTAAGGAAGGCCGGGGCGCCGGCGCCGCGCGTCCCAACGTCAATTCCGATTCCCTGCTCGGCAAGCTGCATGCGCGCGTGCGCGAGGGTCTGCCCTTGTCGGCTGCGCTGGCCCAGCATCCGGCGGTTTTTCCAAGCGTCCTGTGCGAGTCCTTGCGCGCGGCCGAGCGCACCAGCGACTATGGACCCGCGCTCGAGCGCTTCGTGCGGTACCGGCGCCTGACCCGCGAGGTGCGCGAAAAGCTGCTCGCCGCATCGATCTATCCGATGATCCTGCTGGGCGTGAGCTCGCTCGTTCTACTGTTCCTGGTCGGCTACGTGGTCCCGCGCTTTGCCGACGTATATGCCGACATGGGCGACAAGCTGCCGGCGGCCTCGCGCGTGCTGCTGTGGGTCGGCAGCCGCATCGGCGCCCAGCCTTGGCTGGCGGCGGGAGGCCTTGCAATATTGGTCGGCGGAATCGTTGCGGCAGTGCGCAGCAGCCGCTTTCGCAGTGGAGTCATGAGCGTGCTGCATAGGATTCCGCGGCTGCGCGAAGTCCTCGCGGCGGCCGAATTCTCCCGCCTGTACCGCACGCTCGCGCTGCTGCTGCACGGCGGCATTCCGATGGTCGCCTCGCTGCAGGTCGCGCGCGGCCTTCTACCGGTGCACCTCGCCCGTCGGCTCGACGCGGCCCAGGTCGCCGTCAGCGAGGGGCGTACGTTCTCCGACAGCATGCGTGAGCAAGGCCTCTCCACCGCGGTCGCGGACCGTTTCTTTCGCGTAGGCGAAGGCGGCGGCAAACTGGCCGAAATGATCGACCGGGCGGCGGATTTCCACGAGGACGAGGTGGGGCGTGGCGCCGACTGGCTGGGCCGCGTCATCGGCCCGTTCCTCATGCTCATCATGGGGGTTGTCATCGGCCTCGTGGTGGTGCTGATGTACATGCCGATCTTCTCCCTGGCCGAGGCGATTCAATGATGCGTGCCGAGCCGCCGCTCGCTGCAGGCGCGCGTGCGCAGGAGCGCCCCGACGAACGCTCGGCGCAGCACTCCGGCGCATCGCTGGGCGATGCCGGCCGCTTCGCTGCGCTCGCCGCGCAGGCGCGCAAGGCCGGGACCGAGTTCGGCGCAGCGCTCGCGCAGCAATTGCAGTGCGATGCCTACAGCGCGCTGGCGGCGTGCGCGCGCGCCCTGAAGATGCGCTACCTCGAGAGCACTGCACTGCAGAGCTTGACGCCGGTGTTCGAGGGGATCACCTACCCCGACGCGGACCGGCGCAACGTCGTCGTTGGGCGCGACGACAAGGGACGGCTCTGGTGCGTGCTCGAGGACCCGTTTGACCAGGCCCGCATCGACTGGGCCGAGAGCCGCATCGGCGTTCCCTTCACCTTTGCCCTTGCGGTGCTCGAGGAGATCCGGGCCTACCTCAAGCGCCAGGAAGCCTCAATGCGCGCGATCGAGAGCGCATTGCCCGAGGGCGGCGGCGACGGCAGCGCACGCAACGGTGGCATTGCGGAGGACCTCTCGATCCGCAGCATCTCGGAGGATTCGAGCCCGGTGGTGCGCATCGTCAATTCGCTGCTCTACGACGCGCTCAAGGCCCAGGCCAGCGACGTGCACCTGGAGAGCGATGCCAGCGGCATGGCGATCAAGTACCGGATCGACGGCGTGCTCGATGCGGCAGGACGAATCGAGGACATCGCCACCGGCGAGCAGGCCATCTCGCGCATCAAGGTGCTTGCCGAGCTCGACATTGCCGAAAAGCGCGTGCCGCAGGATGGACGCTTCCAGGTGCGTATCGATGGCCGCGACATCGATCTGCGCGTCTCGATCATGCCGGCCGTGCACGGCGAGGATGCCGTCGTGCGGGTCCTGGACAAGCAGCACCTGGCCGACGAGGCGCGCTCACTGCGGTTCGAGTCGCTCGGCTTTGAGCCGGCCACGGTCAAGACCCTGCGCGAGTTATCGCGCCTGCCCTACGGCCTGCTGCTCGCAACGGGCCCCACCGGCAGTGGCAAGACCACGACGCTCTACGCGGCCCTGTCCGAGGTCAACACGGGCAAGGACAAGATCGTCACCATCGAGGACCCGGTCGAATACCAGCTCCCGGGCGTCGTGCAAATCCCCGTCAATGAGAAGCGCGGCCTGACCTTTTCCCGCGGACTGCGATCCATCCTGCGCCACGATCCGGACAAGATCATGGTGGGAGAGATCCGGGACGGCGAGACCGCGCAGATTGCGGTGCAGGCGGCACTGACCGGTCACCTGGTCTTCACCTCGGTGCACGCCAACAGCGTGTTCGACGTCATCGGCCGGATGCTGCACATCGGCGTCGACCCCTTTAACCTCGTCGCCGCGCTCAACGGCATCGTCGCGCAGCGCCTGGTTCGCCTGAACTGCGGGCACTGCTTGGTGGACGATCCGGTGGAGCTGTCCTTGCGACCGGCGGCCGAGCGCCAAGTGCTGGAAGGACTTCGCCTGCAGCGCGGCCGCGGCTGTGGACACTGCCGCGGCACCGGCTACCGCGGGCGGCGCGCGATTGCGGAGATCCTGGTACTGGACGATGCCCTGCGGGAGGCCATCGGCCTGCGCTCCTCGATGACAGCGGTCAAACGCGCGGCGCGCGAGCGCGGCATGCGCTCCATCCGCCGGGTGGGGCTGGACCTCGTGGCCCAGGGCCACACCACTATCGAGGAGCTTGACCGAGTGACCTTCGCCGAGTCGGACCATGCGAGCTGACATCGGCGCGGCGGTCCGCCTCGCTCGCCAGCGCCTGAAAAAGGACCGGGCGCGCCTGCACATCGGTACCCGATCGCTTGCCTTGTACACGCGCTCCGGGCAGCAATGGGCGGAGCGCGACCGACAAACAATCGCAGGTGCTGGCCTGGAAGACGCCTGTGCGGCAGTGCGCGCGCTGCTGGCCGCACACCGGGACATAGCGATCGACGTGCACCTGGCATGCAGATGGACCCGGCTGCTGTTGCTGCCCTGGATTGATCAGCTCACCCGGGAGGAGCGCTGGAGCAACTACGCACGTGCCCGATTCGACCAGGTCTATGGCGAAGGCGCGCAGGCCTGGGACATCCGCGTCGGGCGCGACCTTCCTGGACGCGATCGCATCGCGGCCGCGTGGCCGGTATTGCTGCAAGCGGAATTCGCGTCCCAGCGGCAGGTGCGCTCCGCGCGCGTTGGTCTGCTCGAGCACCTTGGCATCCTGATCGCCCAAGAACCGCGATTTTCCGGCTGCCTCATTGAGCTCGACTCGGACGGAGCCGGCTTCCTGCTCCTGGTGGACGGGCAAATGCGGCGAGTACGCTGGTGCCGGTTCGACCACGACGACGGGCTCGTCACCGCCGTGCGCTCGGAGTGGGCCACCGTCCTGGCCGGCGAAGCGACGGCGCCGGGCGATAACGTCGCGCTGGCCTTGACTCCCCCGGCCCTAGAACCCGGCTCGCGGCGCAACTGCACCGTTGCCGCGCTGGCCTCCGGACTGGGTTTTCGCCGGGCCTTCTCGCTGCCCGAATGGCAGTAGGTCCGTAACGATCCGCTCCCGCCAAACAATACCGGCCGACAGCACACGCAATCATGCCCTACTTGCCCGAGATCCTGACGAAACTGCTACGCGTGCGGCCACACGAGGTCGAGCTGCTGCGGCCGGCGCGCGGCGTTGCGCCACTTGCCTGGCTGCTGCTCGCCGGTGGCGCAGTCGCGCTCTCTGCCGGAGCACTGGCCTGCAGGCCGGGCTGGCATCGCCAGGCCAACCTGGCACAGCAACGTATAACAGTGGAAGCTGCTCTTGCACGCCTGGGCGCCGCACCCGTGGCGCCCGGAGACGGCGTGGGCAGGCGCGGCGCCACACGCAAAGGCGAGACCGAGGCGCTCCTCGAGGCCGACGCGATCGTCCGGGAACTGGACCGCCCGTGGCACGATCTCTTCGACCAGCTGGAAGCGGCCACCGCCAGCGGGGCGACAGGGGTGCATCTCGTGCAGCTTGCCGTCGAGCCGAAATTCACCGCCTTGCAGCTGGTGGCGGAGGGACGCGATCTTGACAAACTCGTGCGCTTCTCCCAAAGGCTCACCGGCGGCGCCCCCATACGAACCATGACGATGACGCACCACGAATGGCGCGATGCGCTCGGAGCGCACGTGGTCAGCGCGACAATGCGGGGCGATCTCTCGGGCACGCCCGCATCGGCGGCCGCAACGGCAACGGCAACCGAAGCTGCGCCATGAAGACCAACGCTCTTGCCATGCAGCGGGCCGCCTTCGTGGCAGGCAGCATCGGGCCGCTCGGGTGGGCCGGAATGGCGGCACTGCTCCTAGCTGCCATTTTGGTACTGCTCGTCGCTCCAGCCCTGGAGCGCGCCAATGCCGAGCAGGAACGCGAGCTCGTTGCGCTGGACCGACAGTGGGAGCAGCTGCGGGATCCGAAAAAAGCGCGGGCGCAGCGCAACCCGCTTGCGGCCCTAATCGCCAGCCTGCCTCCGGCCGCCGAAGTCCCCGATTTCGTTGCTGCCATTCAGCGCCGTGCAGAGCATGATGCGGTGCAGATCGATCATACGGAGTACCGGACTCAGGCGGTCCTCGGCCATGCTGCCGAGCGCTACCGCCTCAGTTTTCCGGCGCATGTCGACTATCCGCACTTGCGGACCTGGCTCGAGGCCCTGTTACACGACTATCCGAGCCTCTCGCTCGACGAACTCAGTCTGCGGCGCGCGGTCGACGGGGGCGAGGAGCTCGACGCGCAAATCGGGCTTAGTTTCCTGGCGCGGGAGGGCAAGTGAACCGGCGCGGGCTGCTGCTGGGGCTGGCGCTGCTGGTTTCGGTCGCGTGGTCTGCTTGGACGCTGACAACGAGCCAGGACGACACGGTGCAGGCGATAGTCCGGCCGGGCAGCGAGGCTGGGCGAGCCGCTGCGCGCGTCGATTCGCGCAAAATCGCGCCTGCGGGCGCGCCGGAAGAACTCACAACTGCGCTCGAGCTGCCGCAGCGACCGATCGCCCCGAAGCAACAGCGCAACTTGTTCGGCGCATATTCCTATGAAGTGCCGCACTCGCGACCACTAGCGGTCGCGCCCGAGCCCCCGCACGCTCCACCGCTGCCGTTCGTGTTTACCGGCCGCCTGCTCGTTGACGGCCGCGCGACCTATTTCCTGCTGCAGGGAAACGCGCCGATCAGCGCCACGCTGGGCTCGGACGTCGGCGAATTCAAGCTGGTCGAAGCAGCCCCCGAGCGCCTGGTCTTCTTGCACGGTCCGACTGGGCAGCGCGTCGCGATGTCAATAGGCGCCGCCCCCGTGAATTGAAACCAAACACCGCAACCAAAGACGAGCTTCCATTGTCCTGCGAACTGTTTTCGAGAGCGCTCCAGCATCTGCTACGCCTTCCCCTGCGCACCCCCACGCAACCGGCGGCCAGGCTCAGTGCCCCGACCCGTGCCTGGCCGGCGCGGTGGTTCGCCGGTCTTACGCTGCTGGCGGCGCTGGCGGCGTGTGCGACCACACCCATCAGCGAGAGCCAGACGCTATGGAGCGAGGGGCGCTTCGAAGAGGCGGTGCTGTTGCTGCAGGATGCGGCGAAAAAGGACCCGGACGATCGACGCCTGCTGGCGGCCTACCACCGCCGGCTTGAAGTGGCACTGTCGCAGCTTTCGGTCGCGTCCGAGAGTGCGATAAGCGCGCATCACCTGGACGAAGCCCAGGAGCTGTATCAGCGCGCCCTGCGCTTGGATCCGAACTGGGAGCCTGCCAAAGCCGGACTCGACCGAATTGCCCTTGCGCGCCGCCTCGACGCTGTCTTTGCCGAGGCTGCCGACCTAGCCAAGGCGGGTCACCCGGCTGAGGCCGAGTCCCGCCTGCACCAGATCCTGGCCAGCGATCCGGAGCAACGCGACGCCAAGCGCTTGCTGCAGCAACTGCGCGAGCGCCAGCAGCGCGCCTCGGAGACTTTCCCCGCCCTCAAGAGCGCCCTGGCCACGCCGGTAAGCATCGAGTTTCGGGAAACACCGCTGCGCAACGTCTTCGAAGTGCTGTCGCGTGCAGCCGGGCTCAATTTCGTCTTCGACAGGGACGTAAAGACCGACTCCAAAATCACGATTTTCATCCGCAACAACCCGATCGAGGACGTGTTGCGGGTGGTGCTCGGCACCAATGCGCTGGAGCGCAAGGTGCTCAACGACAACACGCTGCTCATCTACCCGAACACGCCGGCCAAGGCCAAGGAATACCAGGAGCTGGTCGTGCGCACATTCTACCTCGTCAATGTCGATGCCAAGCAGGTCGAGAGCATGCTCAAGACGATGGCGCATATCAAGGACATCTTCATCGACGAGAAGCTCAACGTGGTCGTCGTTCGCGATACTCCCGATGCGATGCGCCTGGCCGAACGCATGGTCGAATCCATCGATATTGCCGAAGCCGAGGTCATGCTGGAGCTCGAAGTGATCGAGATCAGCAGGACCCGGGCGCAGAATCTCGGAATCCAGCTGCCCACCAACATTACGCGCGGTTCAAGTAACCCCGTCGTGGCACCAGGTGGAACCGGAAGCGCCAACAGCATTGCGACCAGCAACTTCAGCAGCCTGATCACGACGATTCCCAATCCGCTGCTGATCGCCAACCTTGCCTTGACGGACAACGACAGCAACCTGCTGGCCAACCCGCGCATCCGCGTCAAGAACCGCGAAAAAGCCAAGGTGCTGATCGGCGAAAAGTTGCCGGTGATCACCAGCACCGCGGTGCAAAACGCCGGGGTCGCCTCGTCCGTTTCGTACATCGACGTCGGTCTCAAGCTCGAGGTCGAGCCGCAGGTGTACCTCAACGACGAGGTCGGCATCAAGGTACAGCTCGAGGTCAATTCGAACTTGGGCTCAGTCACCGTGGGCAGCTCGACCACCGGGATCACCACGGCCTACCAGGTGGGCACGCGCAGCGCGCAGACCAACATGCGCCTGCACGACGGGGAAACACAAGTGCTCGCGGGCCTGATCAACGACAACGAGACCGACAGCTGGAACAAAGTTCCGGGCTTGAGCGACATTCCCGGCATCGGCCGGCTCTTCAGCAACGATAACTCCTCGCACGAGAAGACCGAGATCGTCATGCTGGTGACGCCGCGCATCGTTCGCAACCTTGCCACTCCCGACGGCGACCGCCAGGTACCGGCAGGGACCGAGGCCGTGGTGGGGGCCAGGCCCCTGACGATCGGCCCCACGCCCCCGCAGTCGATCTCCCTTCGCGGCAGCGATACCAATGCACCAATCAACGCAATCATCCGACACGCGGAGGTAAACGCAGGCGCCCCCGCGGCCACCACGGTGCCCGAGGCCGCCGCCGTCAGCGCCCAACCCGTCCCTGCGCCGGCCACCTTGCCCCTTGCCGTGCCCGCGCTGCCTACGCCCGCTGGGGCGACCGGCCCGGCTACCCCCGCCGCGCCGGCGGCAAGCGCCCTGCCGGGGCCCACCACGCTCAGCGCCCCGCCCATGCCTGACGCCCCGACTGCGCCGCTCAAGCCGGTGACCGAGACCGGCGGCGCCACCGGCGACCCAGCTCCATCGACCAGCCCCGCGCCGGAAAGATGAGCTCGGGAAAAAAGATGCCTGCAACCCCGTCCCAGCGACGCGCCCGCGGGTTCGTGTTGCCGAAGCACCGCGCGAGCTGGGGCAGGGGCGGCGGACTGCGGCGTACCGGCTTCACCCTGCTGGAGCTGGTAATCGCTATCGCGATCCTTTCCATACTCGTCGTCATGGCCGTGCCGGTGGTCAAGCTCGAACTGCAGCGGCAGAAGGAGACCGAGCTGCGCCAGGACCTGCGCGAGCTGCGCAGCGCGATCGACGCGTACAAGCGCGCCACCGACGAGGGGCGGATCCCAAGAAAGGCCGATACCTCGGGCTACCCACCGCGCCTGGAGGATCTGCTAAGCGGGGTTGCCAATGCCAAGGATGTCAAGGGCCGGCAGATGTACTTTCTGCGACGCATCCCGCGCGATCCCTTCAATGACGACGCTTCCCTGGCACCGGTACAAACGTGGGGCAAGCGCAGCTACGAGAGTCCGCCCGATGCTCCGGCCGAAGGCGACGATGTGTTCGACGTCTACTCGCTGGCCGCCGGGACCGGGATCAACGGCGTACCCTACCGGGAGTGGTAAATGGGTGGCGGGCACGCATTGGACCTGGCTACCGGAGGCACGTTACACCTGGCGCGGCGCGGCTTCACGCTGATCGAGCTGCTGGTAGTGCTTGCCATCCTGGCGCTGCTGCTGACCATCGCCGCACCGCGCTACATCCAACACGTCGAGCGGGCCAAGGAGACGACGCTTCGCTCCTCGCTCAAGGTGATGCGCGAAGCTATCGACAAGTTCCAGGGCGATCAGGGCCGTCTGCCCTCGAGCCTGGACGAACTCGTGGCGCGCAACTATCTCAAAGCAATTCCCATCGATCCCATCACCGACAAGCGCGACAGCTGGGTCGCTCTGAGCGAAGCCGACGTGCTCGCCGCCGCGCCCGCCCCGCAAGCCGCCTTGGCCGCGACCCCACTCCCGGGCCCGGCGGAGCGCAATGCCGTGGGGCTAGCGGACGTGCGCAGCGGCGCGCCGGGCAATGGCACAGACGGCACGCCCTACCAAGAGTGGTGACGGGGCCGCGATCGGTAATGAGAATGCCACGTTGACCTGCTCCAATCCCAAATCCGACATCGAGAACCTGCTCATGAAGCGGTCTTTCTTCGAAACCTCGCTACGCATCATCGGTGCCTTGGCCTTGACGCTGGGAGACATTGCCGCCAGCGCGAGTCCGACGATGGAAGACGAGGTCATGCTGTCGGCGGCGCGCGCCGGCAATGTGGCGCTGTTTCGCGCCATGATCAAAGCCGGCGCAAACTTCAACGCACGCGACGACTCTGGCAACAACGCGCTCGTGCTGGCCGCGCAAAGCGACCGCGAAGAGATGCTGCGCGAGGTCCTGAGCCACAAGATCGATCTGGACGCGCGCGGCAGCATCGGGATGACCGCCTTGGGAATCGCGACGGCACACAATGCACCCCAGGAGGTCGAGCGCCTGCTGCGGGGCGGCGCCGATCCGAACATCGCCGACGCCAACGGCGTGACCCCGCTCGCAAGCGCCCTGCGCCTTAGCCGACCGGCGCTTGCCGCGCGCCTGCTCGCGGCCGGGGCCGACCCGCGCATCGCCGACCGCGATGGGGTGACCCCGCTGCACATCGCGGCCGAGCGCGGCGATCTGCAACTGGCCATCGCCCTGCTCGATCATGGGGCCGATCCCAACGCCCTGGACCACGATCGGCGCTCGCCCCTGTTCTTGGCGTTGTTTTTCCATCATCCCGAAGTAGCCGATGCGATCGTTGGTCAACGCGAGACCAACCTCACCCTGGTTACCCAAGGCTATCCGCCCCTGTTCTGGGCAAAGCAGATGGGATACGAAGACATCGCGCGCTCAATCAGCGCGCGGCTGCGCAAGGGCTAGTTCTCGGCCGCACCTCGCCCATGCCCCGGGCGCCGTGGCGACCTACCCAGGGCATGCATTACGAACATGCGGGATCTCTGCGGGCATGGCCGGACCGCAGATTCCTGGACGCGGTACGATCGCTGGCTCGCGGACGGCACCGGCGCATACAACCGCGCGTTTCGTGTGGTCCGCCTTCGAACAACTCTACTGGGAGAACAAGATGCGATTCGATTGCATGAACCTGGGGCTGCGGATTGCGCCGATTCTGACATTGGCGGTGTTTGCCGGCGCCGTCCAGGCTGACCAGGACGTAAAGTCCAGCGACGGCATGTGGACTCTGCATGCCAAGGGGTCTGACTCTCTGGTCGTCAAGAAATCGGCCGAGGCGATGATCGACATCAGCCCCGTAGGCATGGCCAAGGGCTGTCCGAAGGTGAGCAGCGCGGCCTTCGAAATGCCAGCACATGGCCATGGCGGTGACATCGATCCTAAGGTCATGTCCACGGGCGAGTGCAGCTGGCATGTCTCCGACCTCAGTCCGTCGATGGCTGGCGACTGGCGTCTGCGACTGGTGCTCAAGAGCGGCGAGAAGACGACCAACGCGGATTTCGCGTTCAGCGCGAAGTAAGAGCGCCTGGCGCGGCGACGCACCGCGAGCCCGGAGCCGAGGGGACCCCGCTGCGGGTCCCATTTCACGTTCAGCGCGGCGGCTCCGCCGCGCCCAGCAGCACCGCCACGGCCACTACCAGTACGCCCAGCGCCGACTCGGCGGCGATGCTGCGGCGCAGCCCGCGACGGCCCGCGCTCTGCACCCTCAGGTCGGGCCGCTCCAGTGCCGGCGTGTAGCGGTTTCGGTTGAGCAATGCCGCCGCTCCCATGAGCGCCACCAGGCCTACCTTGCCCAGCAAAATCTTGCCGTAGCCGCTTGTCACCAGCGCAGTCACGCCACCGGTGCGAAACCACGCGCTGAGCGCGCCGGTGACCACGACGATTGTCACCAGCGCGATCCCATAGGAGGAAAAGCGCCGCAGGGCCAGCGCCAGCTCGGCCGCGGCAAGCCGCCCGGTCAGCACCCACAGTACCGGCAGCGCGCCCAGCCACGCCCCCGCCGCCAGCAAGTGCAAGGCCAGGGCGAGGCGCTGCAGAGTTCCGTAGGTTCCCGCGCCAGCGGCGGCATGGCCCAGCAGCGCGACGCTGGCCAGCGCAGCTGCCACCAGGAAGTACACCGCCCGACCGATGGCCAGCAGCGGCATCGTTGCGGTCAGCAACGCCAGCAGCACAAATGCCTGGCGCGCGAGCCAGGTCCGTCCGAACGCGGTCTGCGTCATTACCTGCGCAACTTGCTGCGGATCGAGTGCCGCGCGCGCATCATCCAGGACGACACCGGTCTGCAGCCAGGGCCAAAGCAAACCGCTGGCCAAGGCGGTTGCGGCGGCAAGGCGCAGGCCGCGCAACTCGGCCTTTCCCAGCGGCACCAGCAGGATGCGGCGCAGGGAAAGCGCCCCGAACCAGGCCATCAGCGCGCCGACGTGGATGGCGGCGCACAGATCCAGGGGCAGAGCCAAGTTCATGCCCCTGGCCCGGCGCGCTTGGTCAATGCGAAGCGAGGAAGGAATAGGCGCCGCTCACGCGGTGCCCGTCGACCGTCACCACCGCCCAGCGCACCTTGTAGGCGCCAGGCGGCAGCTTCTCGAACAGATGCACTACCAGCACCTTGGGGTCGGCGGCGTCGACCTCGGCCGCCGGTTCGACGACAGCGCGCTCCTCGCCGGTCTCGAGGCGGATGGTGGAGAACTTGGGTTCGACCGGCTCGCTGAAGGCCAGCCGGATTTCCACAACCTCGGCGCTCTTGCTGTCGGCCGCCGGCTGCGCCGCCTCGAGGTGCGCATGCGCCCAGGCGCCGGTGGCAAGCAAGGCGAGGCAGGCGGTCCAGTTTCGCAGGAGCATGGGAACTTTCGCTGCCGGGGGAAGGCAATCTGGCGGAAAGTGTAATACTTGCACCTTTGGATACGGTGCTGCGCCCTCGCGGGCGATGCCCTTGCGAACTACACCATGAGCACGGTCCCCCCTTCCCCGATCGTTGTCCGCCCGCGCAGCGCCGCGCTGGCGCATACCGCAGCCGGCGATGCGCGGGCGCGCCCGACGGCGCCCGCGTGGCCCGTGGCGGCGGTGCAGGCGCTGTTGGACCTGCCCTTCCCTGACCTGCTCCTGCGCGCGCAACAGGTTCACCGCGAGCACTTCGATCCCAACGCCATCCAGCTCTCCACGCTGCTGTCGATCAAGACCGGCGGCTGCAGCGAGGACTGCGCGTACTGCTCGCAGTCGAGCCACCACGGCGCTGATCTCAAGGCCAGCAAGCTGCTCGAGGTCGAGGAGGTGGTCGAGGCGGCACGCGCCGCCAAGCAGGCCGGCGCGGGCCGCTTTTGCATGGGCGCGGCCTGGCGCAGTCCCCAGGAGCGGCATTTTGCTGCGCTCACACAAATGGTGCGCGAGGTAAAGGCACTGGGACTGGAGACATGCATGACGCTGGGCATGCTCGAACCCGCGCAGGCGCAAGCACTCAAGGACGCCGGCCTGGACTACTACAACCACAACCTCGACACCGATCCGGAGTACTACGGCCGCATCATCACCACCCGCGTGTACCAGGATCGGCTCGATACCTTGCGCAACGTCCGCGATGCCGGCATCAAGGTTTGCTGCGGCGGCATCCTTGGCATGGGCGAGTCGCGCCGGCATCGCGCCGGGCTGATCGCGCAGCTGGCAAATCTCGATCCATATCCCGAATCGGTGCCGATCAATCAGCTCGTGCCGATCGAGGGCACGCCCCTGGCCAACACGCCGCCGCTCGATCCGATCGAATTCATCCGCACGATCGCGGTCGCGCGGATCACCATGCCCCGCGCCATGGTGCGGCTCTCCGCGGGCCGCGAGCAGATGGGCGATGCGGCCCAGGCGCTGGCATTCTTGGCCGGCGCCAACTCGATCTTCTACGGCGATCGCCTGCTGACTACGGGCAACGCGCAAACCCAGCACGATCGCGACCTGCTCGAGCGCCTGGGCATGCATGCCGAGGACGTGTCGCCGCAGGCCTAGCCCGTCTTTCTCAACTCGAGGGGTAGGCGAGGCGTATGGTATTGATTTTCTTACGCTGA
>OKRD01000095.1 GCA_900290335.1 Burkholderiales bacterium
TTTCCTGGTGCTTGCCGACGCCACCGTGGCGGCGGCGGCAGGACACAAGCCGATGGCGCGCCTCGTGTCGTACGCGGTCGCCGGCGTGCCAAACGAGATCATGGGGGAAGGGCCGATTCCAGCGTCCAAGCTGGCGCTGAAAAAGAGCGGTCTGGCGCTGGAGCGGATGGACGTGATCGAGAGTAACGAGGCCTTTGCCTCCCAGGCCATCGCCGTGGCGCGCGGCCTGGAGCTGGACCGCAAGAAGACCAACCCGAACGGCGGGGCGATTGCGCTGGGCCACCCGATCGGTGCCTCGGGCGCGGTACTCGCGATCAAGGCGGTGTACGAACTGCACCGCACCGGCGGCCGCTACGCGCTGGTGACGATGTGCATCGGCGGCGGCCAGGGAATCGCCGCGGTATTTGAGCGCATTTGACGGTTCGCGCCCGATAGCGGCGCGAAGGCTATTCGCGGTTTGCACCGCCTGCACGCGCTGGTCTGGATGGACCACGCAACGCGAGCCGCGAATTGCCCGAGCCCTTGCATCGGCCCGGGAGGCTCCAGTATCCGCAGAGGGGTTTGTTATGGCCACTCGTGCCTTGCCGTGCAACGCGGCATGCGCGGCAAGGCACTACGTTTGCACCACGAGCGACGCGGCACTAGCAGCGCCGGAGTAGAGATACCGTCAAAAGGCGATGGCCGCGTTGCAAGGATGCTCCATCGCGTCGGCTCGCACGGGAAGCGGATCCCTTGGCCCGTTCCGGCACCATGACGCTCGAAGACCGAGAAATCGAACGATCCGCGGCGCAAATCGAGCGCAACCGAGGAGGTTCTCCATCGCCTCGATGCCAGGGGGCATAGCCGCGCAACCGCGAATTCCGTTGCCTGGTCTTGGGGCCGTTTCGTGCCTGCGGTAAGTAGTCCGTAACCGTCATATCCGACCCGGCAGCGGGTTCGGGCGGCCCACTCGGTCGGCGCGGTTCAATCACGCGGCAGGCGGTATATGACGAAGTTCTTCGTGTCGGCGGCGATGTCGTAGCCGATCAGCGCCTCGTAGGTCTTGCCGTCGGTGTAGTACTCGCCATGCCCGGCGACCGCCATTGCCTTGAGGTCGGTCGGTCGCTCGCCATCGCTAATGGCGATGTGCACACGCCCCTTGCCGTCAAAGCTGGCAAGGATGCGCTTGGATCTGGATTGCCCCAACGCGTCTTGAATATCCGCGAGATCCTCTTTCTCTTTTCGCATCGCCGAACTCCCTTGGCTTCGCGGGCACAAAGAGTAGTTTAGCGCCGCATGGTCGCACGGCCACATCCCCGATGAACTTTCGGCTGCGTCATTTCGCCGACGAGCAGCGTCGGCCGACCCCGGCCCGCATCGTCGCGTTCGAGGTGGCGGATCATCCGCCGAACGAGCAACTCCTCGCTCTTGGGCGCGAGCACGTCCTCAGGCAAGACCAGATGACCGGGGCGGCGCCGCCGCCCAGCGTCGTCTCCGGTGCCCTTGCGGCCGCTTGCGGCACGGCGCGACGGGCGGGCGCGGAGCGCCACGATTTGCTACTGGCCTGGGTAACGGTCCTCGGGCTAGCGGTTCCAACAGCTCCCAGCGCCGCGGCATAGGCGTCGTGGCGCCGGTCCCACACGAATTCTTTCGCTCTGCGGCCCGCGATCGGCCCAATCGGCTGCCCGTCGAGCAGCCGTTGCGCAACGAGCAGGCAAAGGTGCCAACCGGCGGCAACCTTGGGCACCCATTCCGGGCTCTTGACCGAGTGTCGGAGTGTCAGGCGTGTTCCTGCCGCCCTGGGCGCAAGCTCCCAGGCTAAGAGATCATCGCCCCAGGTGTGCTCTCGAGCAGCTTCGGCGGGTCGGCACGCAGCACCGAGGCCGCAAACCGCTGGGTCCTGCCATCGTCGGTCATTTGCAGTGTCGCGGGGCCAACTGCTGCCAGACTCCGGTCCGGGGTAAAAGGCGCCCACTGGCACAGCTGCGCCGGTTCAGTCAGCGTTGCCCAGACCTCCTGGGGCGCGTGAGGCAGATCGCGAACGAAGACGAGCGTGGAGCGCCCATCGCCGGCAAGGCAGGTAACGTCCGCGAGCGCTCCGGTATCGAAGTCCTTTGGATGCATTGCTTCGCGCTCCCGCGTCCAGGTCGCTCGCAAGGGAGCCGGCGCCTCACCGGCTGGCGCGTCGCAACGCGGCGGGCAGTGCAATTGTAGGCAGCATCAGTACTCGCCGACAACGATCGGCGCTTCGCTCTCGATGGCGCGCAAGCGTCGTGCGTAGTCGGTGAGCCAGTGTGCCCTTTGCTCGGTGCTTGCCCGTGCCGCGCCGAAATGGATTTGTGGCGTCAGGACGTCGAAACCGACAAACTCCAGTACGCCGCGCTGAACCGGGCGCAGGATCGCCTGGATATCACCGTTGAAGCCACCCTTGCGATAGGCCTCTTCCGGACCACCGGTGGTCAGGCAAAGCAGCGCGCGCTTGCCGCGAAACTTGCCCTTGCCGTAGATGGCGCCATATCCGTAGGTGCGCCCCATGGCCAGCACTCGGTCGACCCAGCCCTTGAGGATTGCGGGCAGCCCAAACCACCAGAGCGGGAACTGCAGGATCAGCAGGTCGCAGGACTCGATCTTGCGAATCTCCGACTCGATCTGCGGTGCGAATCCGGCGTGCTCGGAAGCGTACGTTTCCTCGATCTGCAATTTGAGATACTCGGGATCCTTTATCGTGCGAAAGTTGTGGCGGCCGGACACGGGATCAAAACCCATGCGATACAGGTCGCTGATTGCGAGCGTGTGGCCATTGGCTTGGAGTTCCTGCACGGCGGTGTCGAACAAGGCTCCGGTAAAGCTCCTGGGCTCGGGGTGCGCGAACACGATCAGGACGTTCATGTAGGCGATTCCTCTGCGTTTGCGATGAGCCTACCTTCGCGTCCCAGGAGCAATCGGAGCAGGTGGATTGTTGACTCTCGGGAATCATACGATGATATTTCTGGCGCTTGGTCTGATCCTATTTCTCGGGGTGCACTCGGTCCGGGTCTTCGCCGACGGCTGGCGCGCGGCCCAGCTCGGGCGGCTGGGCGAACGGCGCTGGAAGGGGCTGTACTCGCTCGTGTCGCTTGCGGGATTTGTCCTGATGATCTGGGGATTCGGTCTTGCGCGACGCGATTCGCTCGTCTTGTGGACGCCGCTTCCGGGCATGCGCCACCTGGCCGCCGTCATGACGCTGCTCGCCTTCGTCCTGGTGGTCGCGGCCTATGTGCCGGGGAATCGCATCAAGGCAAGAATCGGCCACCCGATGCTCGCTGGCACCATGATCTGGGCGCTCGCCCACCTGCTGGTAAACGGAACGCTAGCCCATGCCATCTTGTTTGGCGGATTCCTCGCCTGGGCAATGGCCGATTTTGCCGTGGCCCGTCGCCGTGACCGGGTAGCGGGGATTCGCTACCCGGCATTGGGTTTGGGGCGCGACTTGCTGACCGTCGGGGCGGGCGCCGTTGCCTGGATCCTGTTCGCCAGCTTTGGCCATGAATGGCTGATGGGCGTTCGACCGCTTGGCTAATCCCTCATCGTCGGGGCGCACGGTTGGGAGGCGGGCGCATCTTCCCGGCGGCTCTGGGCTGTGCGATAGTCGCTGCAGAGGCAGTATTGCTTCTTCCGGTTCTGCCGTTGCGAGCGCGGGCGCGGGAAGCGAGGCGGCGGCGACTTGTCGAACGCGCCGATCTTGGGTGCCGGCAAGCGCCTCGGGTCGCGCTTGCGCCAGACTTGCCGGGAGTCACTAGATGGCAGCAAAGGCGATCGTCTTCGTCCACGGCATGTACATGACCCCGGCTTGCCGGGAGAAGTGGCGCGCGTACTTCGCGCCCTTGGGCTACCAGTGCGTGGCGCCGGCCTGGCCGGGCCGGGACAGGCCGGTCGCGGTGCTGCGCAAGGAGCATCCGGATTCGGCATTGGGCCGGCTAACGCTGCGCGCGGTGCTTGACCATTTCGAGGGCGAGATACGCGCGCTCCGGGAAAAACCGATCGTCATCGGCCACTCGATGGGGGGCTTGATCGCGCAGCTCTTGTTGCAGCGCGACCTTGCCAGCGCCGCCGTTGCCATCGATTCGGCACCCCCGCAGGGGATCATCACCACGAAGTGGTCGTTTGTGCGCGCCAATTGGCCGCACATCAATCCGCTGGCCTTGAAGGCGCGGCCGATCCAATTGTCGTTTGAACGCTTTCAATATGCATTCGTCAATGGTCTTGCGCCGGACCAGCAGCGCACCGCCTTTGACGCGTACGTGGTGCCCGAGTGGCGGCGCGTGCCGATGGAGTCGCTCACGAAAGTTGGTCACATCGACTTTGCGCGGCCCCATGCGCCCCTGCTGCTGATCGCCGGGTCGGCAGATCACATCATTCCGGCTGCGCTCAACCGGACCATGTACCGCAGGTACCGGCGGGGAGCGTCGATCAAGGATTTCAAGGAGTTCCCCGGGCGCACCCACTTCATCATCGGGCAGGAAGGATGGGAGGAGGTGGCCGGGCACGCCGCGTCCTGGCTCGAGCAAAGGGTGCAGTAGGCCGGTGTTGCTCGATCGGCGGCGGCAGGCCTTGCAGTACGGTGAGGGAGTCCATGAATCCATCGTTCATATTTTGGCCGGCGATCGCCCAGGCGGCGCTGACCTTCGCCGTGGCCGCGCGCATGTATTTCGTGCGTGTGGCCGAGATGCGGGCGCGCCGAGTTCACCCGCAGTCCCTTGCGACCACGCGCGGCGCCGCGATGCACCTGGAAAATGTCGCGGCCGCGGACAACTTCCGCAACCTGTTTGAAGTTCCTGTGCTGTTCTTTGCAATTTGCCCCGCGCTGTACGTCACCCGGAGCGTGACCCCGCTGCAGCTGGTCCTTGCCTGGACCTTTGTCGCACTGCGCTTGGCCCATAGCTTCATCCATGTCACCTATAACCGCGTGATGCACCGCTTTGCGGTCTTTGTCCTCGCGACGACCTGCGTCTTCGCGATGTGGGCGATTTTTGCGGTCGAGTTGCTGCGGGGCAAGTGAAGGCGGCCGCGGGCCCCGGCTTCGGCGCGTTGCCGTCCGTGTTGTGCCTTGGACGGCGCGAAGCTAGCACTGCCGACCGCGAGCCAGCTTGCCAGGCGCCGCACCACCTAGGCTAGACTGCGCGGCCGCCGTGCGCGGGTGGCCACACAAGCAACGAAAAAAGACCTGGTGCCGCGGGAGCGCAATACCGACCGGGGTGGCTCCTCTGGGGCGCACCCGAATCTAGGAGGGGAGAAAATGGCAGTTCTCAAGTCCAGCAGCGACGTGCTCTTCATTTTGCTCGGCGCGGTAATGGTGTTGGCCATGCATGCCGGGTTCGCGTTCCTGGAGTAGGGCACCGTTCGCGCCAAGAACCAGGTCAACGCGCTGGTCAAGATCTTGTGCGATTTTTCCATCTCGACCTTGGCGTACTTCTTCCTTGGCTACGGAATCGCCTACGGAGTGCACTTCCTGTCCGGTGCCGAAGTATTGCAGCAAAAAAATGGCTACGAACTGGTGCGCTTTTTCTTCCTGCTGACCTTCGCCGCCGCGGTTCCCGCAATCGTCTCGGGGGGAATTGCCGAGCGCGCCCGCTTTCATCCGCAGCTGTTCGCGAGCTTCCTGCTGGTCGGATTCGTCTACCCCTTCTTCGAGGGTATCTCCTGGAACCACGGCCTGGGCATCCAGGATTGGCTCAAGGCGAATTTCGGTGTGGAATTCCACGATTTCGCCGGGTCGGTCGTGGTGCATGCGGTGGGCGGATGGATCGCCTTGCCGGCGGTCATCTTGCTGGGAGCGCGACGCGGGCGCTACAGCAGCGAGGGGCTCGTCACCGCGCACCCGCCGTCGTCGATACCGTTTCTTGCGCTCGGTGCTTGGATCCTCCGCCGTCGTCGATACCGTTTCTTGCGCTCGGTGCTTGGATCCTCCTCCATCGGCTGGTTCGGCTTTAACGTCATGAGCGCACAAACGCTCGACAAGGTATCCGGACTGGTTGCCGTGAATTCGCTCATGGCAATGGTCGGCGGGACTTTGGCGGCCCTGATCGCGGGCCGGAACGACCCGGGATTCGTGCACAATGGGCCCTTGGCCGGCCTGGTGGCAATCTGTGCCGGATCGGACGTGATGCACCCGGTCGGCGCCCTGATCGTCGGCGCAATTGCCGGTGCGCTGTTCGTGTTCTTGTTTACGCTGACGCAAAATCGCTGGCGCATCGACGACGTGCTTGGCGTTTGGCCGCTGCACGGTGTCTGTGGCGCGTGGGGCGGGATCGCCACAGGAATCTTTGGCAGCTCCGCCCTTGGCGGCCTTGGCGGGGTCGACCTGATGGCGCAATTGATCATGACGGGGATCGGGATCGTAGTCGCACTTCTTGGCTCGACACTGGTCTATGGGGCGATACGCAGGTTTGTCGGCCTGCGGCTGAATCCGGAGCAGGAATTCGAAGGTGCGGACCTTGCCATTCACCGGATTCGAGCATCGCCCGACAGCGAAGCAGGCGGATGAGCGCGGCCGGGTGCAAGGGCGCGCAGCAGCTTTGGAAGGACAGCAAGGATTACCAGGGATGCCCGTTCCGCTACTAGATGCCGCCGAGCCGGTGCCGGGCGAGCTGCCGATCCCGCGCTACCTCGAGCAGGTGTATTGGTGGGCCTATGTCCATCCGGGTGCCGTTCAGCTGTTCGAGCGCACCTGGCTCGTCAACCTGATCCTGTTTGGCAACTATGGCCGCCTGCGCGACGCGTGCCTGGCCGAACTGGGCGAGACGGTGCACGGGCGGACCCTGCAGGTTGCCTGCGTCTACGGCGATCTGACGGCGCGCCTGCAGCAGCGGCTCGCGCCGGAGGCGGCGCTCGACGTTATCGATGTCCTACCCATCCAGCTGAGGAATTTGGCCCGCAAGCTGATGCTCGATGAGCGCGTCGCCCTGCTGCAGGGCGACTCCTCGTCGCTGCCTTGTCCGGCCGAGAGCTACGACCAGGTGCTGGTGTTCTTCCTGCTGCACGAGCAGCCGCGGCATGTGCGGCGCGCGACCCTGGCCGAAGCGATGCGGGTCGTGAGGCCGGGCGGGCGAGTTGTCATCGTCGACTACCACCGGCCCAGCGGCTGGCATCCGATGCGACCGCTGCTGCACCTGATATTCCGTCAGCTCGAGCCCTATGCGGCCGACCTGTGGAGGCACGACATCGTCGAGTTTCTGCCAATGCCGCTTCGACCGGCGGCGCTGCGCAAGACGAGCTACTTCGGCGGCCTGTACCAGAAGCTGGTTTTGACCCGTTGATCGCGGCGCCCCGGGGCCCAGCCGCGCTCGCCGTGCCAGGGGCGGGAAGTGATCTACGTCAATACCCACAAAGGCAATTTGCGCGATCTTCTCCACGTGAGGCGTCCTTTCGTCAGCGATGCGCTCACTAGGACCGCTGCTGGACCGTCGACCGCCTTAGCCGCACCGCGGACCGATGGCGCCCGCATGACCCCCATGCACAACGGCTCGGCCGAACCTTCTCCTCCTGCGCACCAACCTGCCGGGATCGGGGATGCCATCGAGTCCTTCGAAATCTTCCCCTGGGCCAGCGATTTCGAGACCGGCATCGCGGTGGTGGACGAACAGCATCGAACGCTGGTTCGCTTGCTCAATTCGCTGGCGCGCAGTATGGCTGTTCCTTCCGACGAGTTGTCGATGGAGGAGGTTCTCCGGGAACTGAGCGAGTACGCCGTATACCACTTCGATACGGAAGAGGGCTTGATGCGGGATTTCTTTGCCGGCGACACGCTGGAGTCCACGCACCAGCAGGCGCACCGGCAATTCGTGCGGGCAATCAGCCGGCTCAAGGAACAGCAATCGAAGAGACCGTTGAACAAGGCGATCGAGGAGATCGTTGCCTTTCTAAGCCGCTGGCTGGTATTTCACATCCTGGATGTGGACAAACGCATGGCCACGGTCGTGCTCGCGCTGCAGGCCGGAAAATCGCTGGAAGAGGCCAAGGCGCAGGCCGATCGCGGGACGCCGGTCGCGGGCAGGGTCCTGATCGATGCTGTTCTTGCCATGTACGAAAAGCTTTCGTCGCGGACCTTCCAGCTCATGAAGGAGATCGTCGAGCGCAAGAACGCGGAGATCCAGCTGCGGCGGGCCGCGACGGCATTCGAATGCGCCCTGGAGGCGATCTTCGCGACCGATGCGCAACGCCTGATCGTCGATGGCAATGCCTCGTTCTGCGAATTTGCCGGTCGTGCGCGCACGGAGTTGATCGGCCAAAAACTCGAAGCGGTGCTGCCAATGCCCGGCCAGGAGAATACCTGGGAGCGGATTTGGCAGTCGGTAACGAGGCAGGGGCTCTGGCGAGGGGAGATTTCGGTCCGCGCGGGCTCCGGCGAACCCAACGAGGGTTGGATGACGCTATCGGCCGTCAGGGATGACGCAGGCAGGGCGACACACTACGTTGGTGTCCTGTCGAACATCACCCAGCTGATCCATCGCCAGCACAAGCTCGAGCGCCTGGCCTTTCACGATGCCTTGACCGGGCTGCCGAACCGCCTTTTTCTCTTGGAGCGCATCCGCCAAGCTATTTCGCAAGCCCGGCGAAATGGCGATCTGCTGGCCGTTTGCTACCTCGATATCGATGGCTTCAAACAGATCAACGACGATCTGGGACACGCCGCGGGAGATCAGCTGCTGCAGGAGGTCGCCATGCGCTGCCAGTCCATCGTGCGCGGCAATGACACCGTGGCCCGACTGGGCGGGGATGAATTCGTCATCCTGCTGGGCGATCTGAAGCAGCCGCAGGATTGCTCTCATCTGCTGGATCGCTTGATCGCCGCGGTCCGGCAGCCGGCAGCGTTGCCCGCCGGCGAGATCGCCATCACGGTCAGCATCGGCGTCACCCTCTTCCCCACGGACAACGCCGAACCGGCGGCGCTGCTCCAGCACGCCGATCTGGCGATGTACCGGGCCAAGCGCGGCGGAAAATCACAGTATCGATACTATTGATTCCTCCGGCACTGGGCCGCGGTCCGGGGCGAGCACGAAGGCCCAAAGCGCGTCAAAATGGCCATCATGTGCGGGCGCTATGACCTTTCGGAAAATCCAGCAGCCATAAGGGCGAAGTTCCACGTACCCGGGGTGCCGGCTTTTTCGCCGAACCCCGATGTGCGGCCAACCCATGCCGCACCGATCGTGCGCTTGAGTCAACAGGCGCAACGCGAATGCACCTTGGCCCGGTGGGGCTTGGTGCCGCACTGGGCCCCCGACCTGAAGTTTGGCGTCAAGTGCTTCAATGCCCGCTGCGAGACGATCGCGACTGCGCCGTCCTTCCGCGCCGCGCTCAAGGCCCGTCGCTGCCTGGTGCCGATGAATGCGTTTTTCGAGTGGTCCGGGCCGGCCGGACACCGGGTCAAGCATCGAATTTCGCCCGTNNGGTGGGAGCGGTGGGGCGAGAGCCAAAACTTCGTCGAGACCTACACGATCATCACGTGCACCCCCAACGATGCACTGGCACCGATTCACAACCGCATGCCGGTCATTGTGGATGATGCCAACTACGATGCCTGGCTGCTTGAAGCGCGCTTGGACATCCTGCGGCCGTACGCCGGAGCACTGCTCATCGAGCCTGCGGCGTAGTTTCGATCCCAAGCGTTACGGCAATCGGCCGCGCCTGCTGTTGCAGTGCATCAGCGGCTGGCTGGAAATCGATTTTGATCCACGTCAATTCCAATCCCGGTCGACCGCTGCCGATCCGGTCGCAGTGCGCGTAGTGTAAAAAAATAGGCGTGGGCCGATGCGGGTTGGCTCACGACGGTAACCCAGCCAAAAGGCAGGAGGGGCAAATGGCGAGCTTGCATGTTCCGCGACACACTGTCGAAACCGTCGAAAAGGTCGCAGCCGTCGGGATCGCGGCCGCGGTAGCGGCGCTTGCGGCGATCACCGCGGGGACTTTGGTGTATGCGTGGTTCATCGCCTGAGCGCAGGTGAGGACGGCCCGCTGTTGCGGCGCGGGTCGCGGGCACCCAGCAAAGTAGGCCGTGGGGCTTTGTGCGCCGCGGCGGCTTGTGGCCGTGCCGGTTGGGAACGCTTGCAAGGATCGGCTCGATCGTCGAGCCTACTTCTTTAGGAAACCAAAACGTGGCCCATCTATTTGAGCCCCTCCCGTTGCGTGAGATTGTGCTGAGTAATCGCATCGGCATTCCGCCAATGTGCCAGTACTCGGCGAGCGAGGGAATTGCCGCGGACTGGCATTTCGTGCATTACGGCAGCCGCGCGGTCGGCGGTGCTGCACTGATGATCCTCGAGGCGACCGCGGTGACGCCCGAGGGGCGCATCAGTGCCGGGGATCTGGGCATCTGGGACGAGCGGCATGTCGAGCCTTTGGCGCGAATCGCGCGCTTTGCCAGGGCGCAGGGCTGCGTGGCTGCGGTCCAGTTGGCGCATGCGGGGCGCAAGGCCAGCGTCGCCCTGGGCTGGCATTCGCAGCGCGCGTTGACCAAGAACGAGGGAGGGTGGGCGGTTGTCGCGCCCTCGCGCATTCCCTTTGGCGAAGGCTATGCGATGCCGACGGAGCTTGACGAGGCCGGCATCGGTCGGGTGATCGCGCAGTTCGCCGCCGGCGCACGCCGCGCCCTTGCGGGCGGCTTCCAGGCGGTGGAGATTCACGCAGCGCACGGCTACCTGCTACACCAGTTCCTGTCGCCGCTGTCGAATCAGCGTCGAGACGCCTATGGCGGCAGCTTCGAGAACCGCACGCGTATGGTGCGGGAGGTGGTTGCCGCGGTCCGGAGCGAATGGCCGCAGCGGCTTCCCTTGCTGGTGCGCCTTTCGGCTACCGATTGGGTCGAGGGCGGCTGGAGCGCGGACGAAACCGTCGAGCTGTGCCGCGTGCTGAAGAAGATGGGCGTCGACCTCGTGGATGTTTCGTCGGCCGGACTTGTGCCGAACGCATCCGTCCCCGCCGGTCCGGGCTTTCAGACCGAGTTCGCCGCTCGCGTGCGCCGCGAAGCGGGTGTTGCCACCGCCGCGGTCGGCCTGATCACATCGCCGGTACAGGCCGATCACATCGTTCGCACCGGGCAGGCCGACATGGTGCTGCTTGGGCGCGAAATCCTGCGCAACCCCTACTGGCCCCTGGCGGCGGCGCAGGCCCTGGGGCAAGCCGTGGCGTGGCCGCACCAGTACCTGCGTGCCGCGCCCGCCGGTTCGACGGGGCGCCAGCAGGCCCTGTAATCTACCTCCTCGAAGACAAAAAACCGTGGATCCGGTCCCGCGGCGACGTGCGCGCGATGGACCGATGGAGTCACGATCGAGGAGATGCACATGGATGATTCCGACCTTGGCCGCAATGCCGCCAATCATGCGCCGCTGACACCACTGATCTTTCTTGACCGGGCGGCCGACCTCTACCCGCAGCACGTCGCCATCGTGCATGGCGATCTGCGCCAGAGCTGGGGCCAGACGCGCGAGCGCTGCCGCCGCCTTGCCTCGGGCCTGCTGCGGCGTGGCTTGGCACGCGGTGACGTGGTGGCGGCAATGCTGCCCAATGTGCCGGCGATGGTCGAAGCGCATTTCGGGGTTCCTCTGGCCGGCCTGGTACTCAATACCTTGAATACCCGGCTCGATGCCGAAGCCCTGGCGTACATGCTGGTCTACGGCGGCGCCAAGGCGGTACTGGTGGATCCCGAGTTTTCCACAGTCATGCGCCGTGCAGTGGACCTTGCCGTACGGGAGGGCTTGCCGGCGCCGCTGGTCGTCGACGTTGCGGACCCGCAGTTCGGTCTGTCCTGCGAGCCGGCGGGCGATGTGCCGTACGAGGCCCTGCTGGCGCAGGCGGATCCGAGCCAGACGATGCCCGGCGTCAACGACGAGTGGGATGCCATCGCCCTGAACTACACCTCCGGCACGACCGGCAAGCCCAAGGGCGTGGTGTATTCGCACCGCGGGGCCTACGTGAACGCGGTTTCCAACGTCCTTGAGTGGGACATGGGCAAGCACCCGGTGTACCTGTGGACCTTGCCGATGTTCCATTGCAACGGCTGGTGCTTCCCGTGGACGGTGGCGGCGCGAGCCGGGGTGAACGTGTGCCTGCGCAAAGTCGATGCCAAGATGATCTTTGATCTCATCCGCGACGAGCGCATCACCCACTACTGTGGGGCACCCATCGTGCATAGCCTGCTCGTCAACGCCCCGGCACCGATGAAGGCGGGCATTGCGCACCAGGTACGCGCGATGGTGGCCGGCGCTGCGCCTCCCGCGGCGCTGATCGAGGGCCTGGAGGGCATGGGATTTGACCTCACGCACGTATACGGACTCACCGAGGTCTACGGGCCAGCCACCGTGTGTGCCAAACAGGCGGCCTGGGAGGATCTGCCGGTTTCGGAACGAGCACGCTTGAACGCCCGCCAGGGCGTGCGCTACCACCTGCAAGACGGAGCGACCGTGCGCGACCCTGACACGCTGGCGCCCGTTCCCGCTGACGGCCAGACCATGGGCGAGGTGATGTTTCGCGGCAACATCATGATGAAGGGATACCTCGGGAATCCGCAGGCGACGGCCGAGGCCTTTGCCGGCGGTTGGTTCCATACCGGGGACCTAGCCGTGGTGGACCCGGACGGCTACATCAAGATCAAGGACCGCAGCAAGGACATCATCATCTCCGGTGGCGAGAACATCTCCAGCATCGAGGTCGAGGACGTGCTGTATCGGCATCCCGCGGTGATGGTGGCCGCAGTGGTCGCGCTGCCCGATCCCAAGTGGGGCGAGACGCCCTGCGCTTTCGTTGAACTCAAGGCGGGCGCGACGGCAAGCAGCGAGGACATCATTGCCTTTTGCAAGGAGCACCTGGCCGGTTTCAAGGTGCCGCGCAGAGTCGTCTTCGGCGAGGTGCCCAAGACCGCCACCGGCAAGATCCAGAAATACGCCCTGCGCGAGCAGGCGCGTTCGCGTGATGCCATCGATGCGGATGCGACGGCCGGTGGGCCAAGGTCGCGGTAAGCGGCGCGGCCCGATCGCGGCAAGCCTTACCCGCCCGAGCGGGCCGGATCCGGTACCCGCGACGGACCGTGGGCCTGGTCCGCGGGCGCTTGCAAGAGTTCGGCGATGTTCCCGGCAACGAGGCGGGCCCAGTGCCGGTATTGTCCCGGGCCCGGATGGTAACCGTCGGCTGCCAGGTCCTGTTGCGCACCCGTCCAACCAAGCGACACGTAGCGCAGGTGCGGCTGGCTCGCGACCCAGGCACGCAGCTGCGCATCTAGCCGCTTGGCGTACTCACCCAGATACCAGCGCAGGGGATACGGTATCAAGGAGAATTCGTGCATCGGCGGGAGCCCGCTGATGACCCCGAACCGCACACCTGCGCGTGCCCGCAGTGCATCGAATAGCAATTGGTAATCGCCGAGGAACCGCTGCGATGCTGTTTGCGAAGTGACGTCATTGACGCCAAGCGCCGTAATCGCGATCTCGGCTGGCCGAATATCGTGCGTGCCGAGCATCGCGAGCGCCTGGGCCGTGTCTACGCCGGACTTGGCCACAAGACGCCATTCGACCGATCGCCCCGTGCGCCGGCTCAGCAGCACGGCGCACTGGGACGCCAGGGCGTGGTCTTGATGCGCCACGCCGACCCCCACGGCGGAGGAATCGCCGACAAACAACAGTCGAACCGGCGGCGCGTGCCCCGGTGCCAAGACTGCGCCGTACCGGTCGCCGGCCGGTTCGGGCAAGCGCAGCGCCGAGCGGCGTACCCTTGCGGCCTGGGCCAAGAGCACGGGACCCAGGGCGTATTTGTAGAAGCCCAGCACGGCAATTACGGCGAGCGCACGTCTGCGCGCTGGGCAGGCACGTGCATCATGGTGTCTTGCTCATGGCCGACAGTGCGGCGATGACCTCCGCGTCTTCGATCTGGTGGAAATCGCGGTAATGCATTCCGACCGCGTAGAACGGCTCGGGCTGGGCAAGACATACCACCTGGTCAACCTGCCGGCGCAGCGCTTGGATTGTTTCGCGCGGCGCCACCGGCACGGCGAGCACGATCGCCGCGGGATTGCGCCGGCGCAGCGCCTGGAGGGCTGCGCGCATCGAGGTCCCGGTCGCAATTCCGTCATCGACCACGATTGCCGTGCGTCCCTGCACCGAAAGCGGCAATCGCTCTCCCAGGTACGCTCTTCGGCGGCGCTCGATCTCCTGCAACTGCACCTTTGCCTCGGCGTCGATATAGGCCTGATCGACCCCTGCTGCCTGTCGCGTTTCCTCGTCGACCACCAGTTCGGGTTGCTGGCCGTCGACGATTGCCGCGACGGCGAGTTCAGGCTGCCACGGGACACCGATCTTGCGCACGAGCAGAAGATCGAGCGGGGCGTTGAGTTCCCGCGCCACGGCAACGGCCACTGGTACGCCGCCGCGGGGCAGCGCCAAGACCAACGGCGCGGGCAGATCGAGTTTCGCGAGTTGGCTTGCCAGCGCGCGACCGGCTTCGGTTCGGTCCGAGAACAGCACCATCATTGCCTCTGCGCCGGCGGTAGGTGAACGATAAACCAATCGGCCGCGAGTTTTGCCACGATCTCGAGCGCGCCGGGCTCCTCGAAAAGATGCGTGGCGCCGGGTACGACCTGCAGTTCCTTCTCGCAGCGCAGCGCTTGCAACGCACCGCGGTTCAAGCGCAACACGTCGGCATCCGCGCCGCCGACGATCAGCAGCGTTGGGGCCCGGACGCGCGCAAGGTGCTCCAAGGCCAGATCGGGACGCCCGCCGCGTGATACCACGGCCCCGACGCGATTTGGCCGCATCGCGGCGGCCATCAGGGCAGCCGCCGCGCCGGTGCTGGCACCGAAGAGGCCAACGCGCAGACGAGCCAGCTCGCCCTCGTGATCGATCCAGTCCAGCGCTTCGCACAGACGCGAGGCCAGCACCGGGATGTCGAAGACCGCGGCGCGATCGGCGGCCTCGGCTTCGCTTAGCAAGTCAAAGAGCAGCGTACCAAGGGCGTTGTCCTGCAACGCCGCGGCGACAAGGCGATTGCGCGGACTCAGCCGGCTGCTGCCGCTTCCATGGGCGAAGACCACTAGCGCCCGCGATCCGGGCGCGACACAAAGCTCGCCAGGCAATCCGAGGCGCCCTATCCGTACCTGTTGGGACGGTCTCACCGCTGTTCTCGCACGATCGGCTTGCACACCATCAACGCGCTGCTGCCGCCTCGCATTCCGAGTTGCTAACAAAACACCAATATAGATTATTCTGCTAGCGGGCTGCGCCGTGATCTTATGCTGGGTCAACAGCACGAGATAATCGTCGGCAATAATTGCAACCGGCGTCGCGGCTGGCCGCAAGCCGGGTGGGCGGCGATGCGCCAGCCGGCCGGAGCACCGCATCCGCGGGACCGAGAAAAACATGAAGCCCTTGACCACAGAGCAGCTTGCACGCCGCGCCAACCTGAGCGGGATCGGCTTCGAGACCACCGACCAGATCGAACCGGTCGAGGGCATGATCGGGCAGGAGCGCGCGCTGGACGCGCTTCGCCTGGGCAGCGGCATCCGCGCTGCCGGTTTTAACCTGTTTGTCATCGGGCCACCGGAGGTCGGTCTGGAGCGGGCCGTGCGCACGCTCGTGGGGCAACAGGCGGCCGCGATGGCGGTGCCGTCGGACTGGGCGTACGTTCATAACTTCTCGACGCCCCGGTGTCCGCGGGTACTGCAACTGCCCCCAGGGTGCGCCCCCAAACTCAAGAAGGCGATCGGGGATCTGATCGCCGACCTGGGGGTGGCGCTGCCGGCGGCGTTCGATGGGCAGGACTACGAGGCCCGGCGCAGCGCGCTGGACGCCGAGTTTCGCAAGAAGCAGGACGAGGCATTTTCGACCTTGGCGCAGGAGGCCGCGGCCTCCAGTGCGACGATCGTGCGAACCCCGGTTGGTTTTGCCGTGGCTCCGCTACGAGAGGGGCAAGTACTCAAGCCGGACGAATTCAATGCGCTCGACGAGGGCGAGCGCGATCGCATACACGAGATCCTGCAGGGCCTGGAGAGAAAACTCGAGCGGGTCCTTGCCGCCATCCCTGGCTGGGACAAGGAGCGCCGCGAGGGGATCCGTCGCCTGGACCGTGAAACGGCCCGCAGCGCAGTCAAGCACACGATCGAGGACACCAAGAACGCCTTCCCGGACTTGCCGCAGGTGCTCGAGCACATCGATCTGCTCGAAACGCACTTGGTCGACAACGCGGGGGCGTTCACCGCCGCCGCGGCCGCCGAGGATAGCGAGCGCAAGTCCGTCATCCGCCAAGCGGGAAACTTCGAGCTCTTCGAGATCAATGTGTTTGTCACCAGCGCCGGGCAGCCCAGCGGTGCTCCGCTGGTCGAGGAGTTGCATCCGACGCTGGGCAACCTGGTCGGCCGCATCGAGCACCAGTGGCAAGAGGGCGTTCTGAGCACGGACTTTCGGCAAATAAAGGCGGGAGCACTGCACCGGGCAAACGGTGGCTACCTGGTGCTGGACGCGCGCAGCCTGCTCATCGAGCCCTTTAGTTACCTGGCGCTCAAGCGCGCACTCAAGACCCACCTCATCAAGATCGACAGCATCGACCAGATGATCGGCTTGATCAGCACCCAGCCGCTCGAGCCGGAGCCAATTCCGCTGGAGGTCAAGGTGATTCTGATCGGCGATCGCATGCTCTACTACCTGCTTTGGGCCTTCGATCCGGAACTGGCGACCCATTTCAAGGTGCTCGCCGATTTCGATGAAGCCCTGGATCGCGGCGCGGGGGCGGAGCGGAACTTCGTAGGACTCATCGCCTCGCTTTTGCGCCGCGAGCGTTTCCAGGCGCTCGATCGCGGTGCGGCCGAATGTGTCATCGAACATGCGGCGCGCGTGGCCGAGGATGCGGGAAAACTGACGCTGCAGGTCGACCGGATTCGGGACCTGCTGGCGGAGGCCGACTATTGGGCCAGCGAGGCCGGAAGCACGGTGACGACCCGGGCCAGCGTGGAGCGCGCCATCCGGGAAAAGGACCGCCGTGCGAGCCGCGTGCGGGACCGGCTCATGGAGTCGACCCTCAAGGGGGTTGCCTTGATCGCGACGCAGGGCAGCGATGTCGGTCAGGTCAATGGACTGAGCGTGCTGGGGCTCGGGGACTTCACCTTCGGCCGGCCGACACGGATTACGGCGCGCGTGCACCCGGGAACGGGAAGGGTGCTTGACATCGAGCGCGAGGTCGAACTCGGCGGGCCGATCCACTCCAAAGGGGTCTTGATTCTGGCGGGGTTCCTCGCCGGCCGGTATGCGCTGGACGCCCCGATTTCGATGCAGGCGAGCCTGGTGTTCGAACAGTCCTACGGCGGAGTCGAAGGGGACAGCGCTTCCTCGGCCGAGTTATACGCGCTGCTGTCGGCCCTCGCGCAGGTGCCGTTGCGCCAGGACCTGGCGGTGACCGGTTCGGTCAATCAATACGGACAGGTGCAGGCGATCGGTGGCGTCAACGAGAAGATCGAGGGATTCTTCGATCTGTGCCGGGAACGCGGCCTCACCGGTACCCAAGGCGTGCTGATTCCCGCGTCCAACGTGCAGCATCTGATGCTGCGTGCCGAAGTGATCGAAGCTTGCGATCAGGGGCGCTTTGCCGTCTTCCCGGTTGCGAATATCGACCAGGGTGTGGAGCTGCTCACGGGCATCGAGGCCGGGGAGCGCGGGGCCGCCGGCGAGTTTGCGCCCGAAAGCGTCAACGCAAGGGTCGAGGTGCGGCTGCGCGCCTTTGCCAAGGCCCGTCGGAGGCAGGCCGCCGACGCGGCCGAGGCGGGGAAATGACATGTCGGGCATGAGGCCCGCGGGGCTGCGGCGATTGGTTCTGGCGTTTCCGCCGGCGGCGGTTCCGCAGCATGCGATCGATTCGGCCGCGCAGCTGGCGCGGCTCATGCGCGCCAGCCTGCTGGGGCTGTTCGTCGAAGACTCGGACTTGTTCGTCGCGGCGCAGCTGCCATTCATGCGCGAACTCGATGTGCAGCTGCGCGCCTGGCGACCCTTGTCGCACCAGCGCCTGCTCGAGGACTATGCCGCCAGCGCGGCCGCGCTGCGTCGGCAACTGTTGCAAAGTGCCGCGCAGTCGGGCGTGCCGGCGAAGTTTGCCGTCTTTCGCGGTGATCCGGGAACCACGGTCGTGTCGCGCGCGCTGCCGACGGATTTCGTGGCCTTGTTCGAATCGGTGACGACCTGGCCGGGGCGGCCCCCCAGCCAGGCCGCCGGCACTGTTTTCGTGCCTCGCGCCGCGCGCCCCAGGCGGGGCCCCGTAGTCGTCGTCTGCGGCGCCGCGGAGGACTTGGCGGTCGAGGTCGCCACGGAAATTGCGGCTGACGCTGGCGTAGAAAGGATCCTGGTCGATGCCGCGCAGGATCGCAGCAGCGCGTTTTGGTCGGGTCGCAGCGCGGTGCGCGGCTTCCCCCTGGCGGCGCCGCGGACGGTGCCGACGAGTGCGGAACATTTCCTGCCTTCGGGTCTGCCGCCGGCAAGCCTGGTCGTACTGACCCGCGCGACCTTGGCGCAGCACGAGGCGCGGCTCCTATCGATCGCGGCGGCGCGGCCAGAGCCCTGGCTTGTGCTCGAGCAGCGCTAGCGGCCGCAAGTCGCACGCCCGAGGTGACCGGTCCGGTTTGCGGCCGGCCAGCCATTGGCGCAACTGCCGCAGGGTCCTGGTGTTCAAGGCGTCGCGGTTTTCCAGCCAGCCGCGCCGCGCCTGTCCAATGCCAAAGCGCAGGTTGTCGAAATCCGATGGGCAGTGCGAATCGGAGTTGATGGCAATGGGCACGCCGGCGTCCCGGGCGACGCGGCATTAGGTGTCGAGCAGATCGAGCCTTTCGGGATGCGCGTTGGGCTCCCGTGCGACCCGGCGCTGCGCACAGCTGCGAATGACGGCTGCCCTGTCGACGTCGTACGGTTCACGCTCGTCGATCCAGCGGCCCAGCGGGTGGGTGAGCCCGTCCAGGTGCGGTTGCTCCAGGGCCCGCAGGATGCGTTCGGTCTGGCGCTCGCGCGGCAGGGCAAAACTCGAATGAACCGCAGCGACAACCAGGTCGAGCGGCGCCAGCACCTCGGCCGGCAAGTCGAGCGAGCCATCGGCGAGGATGTCGACCTCAAACCCGCAAAGTATGGCGACGGGCGGCTGCTCGCCTTGGATGCGGGTGATCTCGGCGCGCTGGCGCGCGAGCCGCTGTGCGTCCAGGCCGTGGGCGACGGCCAAGCGGCGGCTGTGGTCGTAGATGGCGATGTATCGCAAGCCGCGCTGTGGCGCCGCGCGCGCCATCTCGCCGATCGTGGCCGAGCCGTCGCTCCGGTCAGAATGCACGTGCAAGTCGCCCGCCAGATCGGCGAGCTCGATGAGCGCCGGCAAGCGGCCCTCGCGGGCGGCTTCGATCTCGCCCCGGTCCTCGCGCAGCTCTGGCGCGATCCAGGGCAGGCCGAGCGTTCGGTACGCCGACTGCTCCGTTTCTCCGGCAAGACGTTGCTGGCCATGGAACAGGCCGTATTCGTTGCGTTTCCAGCCGCGCGCGATTGCCAGATTGCTCAGCGCGATGTTGTGCGCCTTGGAACCGGTGAATTACAGCAGTGCGGCGCCGGCGCCGGCGCTGGGCCTGGACACCACGCGCAAGTGCGCCTGAATGCCGCTCGGGAGCACGCTCGAGGCGCGTGCGCCTCCGACCCCGATTCGCTGCCTGACTCCCGGGAATTGCGCGAAATGGGCACCCACGGCCTTGCCGTTCTCGGCGACTGCGAGCTGGTCGATGTCGCCAACCATATCGCGGGCGCGCCGCAGGCTTCCGGCAATCATGACCTCGTGCACTTTTGGTGCGGCACGCGGCAATTGGGCAAAACCCTGCGCCCAGGCGCTGGCGTCGGCGAGCCGGCAGCGCCGGATCTTGGAGAGCTGGTTCTCGATTGCCTCGATGAGGCGCTGCTGGCTCCGCGCGCCGAAGCCGCCGACCGTGCGGACGCGGTTGTCCCTGGCGGCGCGCAGCAGCTGCGGCAAGGTCTGCACGTGCAACTCCTGGTAGAGCGCGCGCGCCTTCTTGGGGCCCAGACCGGGAAGTTGCAGCAAGTCCACGACCGACAGCGGGATTTGGCGCCGCAGCTACTCGAGCATGACGCTGTGACCGGTGCGCACGATTTGCTGGAGCTTGGCGGAGAGATCAGCGCCGATGCCGGGCTATTTCGGCAGCGGCTTGCTTGCCGCGACCAGGGCGCCTAGATCGGTTTGGATCCCAGCGACCGCGCGGACCGCATTGCGATAGGCACGGATGCGAAACGGATTTGCATCCTCCAGCCAGAGCAGGTCCGCAATTTGCGTGAAGGCCGCTGCAATAGCCTGGTTGGCGGTTGCGCTTGTCCACGCTCCTTGGCCAAGGCGCCGCGATGCAGGGCGGCATGCGGCAGCGGCCGATACCGGCCGGCTATTCGCCGGCCGCGTCGTCCGCCGACGGGCCTTCGGATCCCGCCGGGCGATTGGCGATCACGCAGTCCGTCGTGAGGATCAAGCCCGCGACCGACGCCGCGTTTTGCAGAGCGAGGCGGGTGACCTTGGTCGGATCGATCACTCCCATTTCGAACAAGTCTCCGTACTCTGCGGTGCTCGCATTGAATCCGAGGCTGCCGCTGCCCGCGCGCACGGCCTCGAGCACGCGTGCCGGCTCGATGCCGGCATTGGAGACGATCTGGCGCAGCGGTTCCTCGAGCGCGCGTTGCACAATGCGAATTCCCGAGCCCTGTCCCAGGGTGGCTTGCCGCAGGTCCTTTAGCACGCTCCCCGCGCGGATCAGCGCAACACCGCCGCCCGGGCCGATTCCCTCCTCGACCGCAGCGCGGGTGGCATGCAGCGCATCTTCGACCCGGGACTTCTTTTCCTTCATCTCGAGTTCGGTCGACGCGCCGACCTTGATGAGAGCCACGCCACCGGTGAGCTTGGCAATGCGCTCCTCGAGCTGTTCCCGATCGTAGGTGCTCGTGGCGACGTCACGCTGCGTGCGCAAGGCGGCAACGCGCTGCTCGATGCGGGACCGATCGCCGCCACCGCCGATGAGCGTGGTGTGATCGTTGTCGATTTCGACGCGGCGGGCTCGTCCCAAATCCTCGATCCGCGCCGTCTCGAGCTTTTGGCCGGTGTCTTCGGAGATTACCGTGGCACCGGTCACGGTGGCGATATCCTGCAGCAGCGCCTTGCGGCGATCCCCGAAGCCCGGCGCCTTCACCGCACAGGTCCTCAAGGTGCCGCGAACGGCGTTTACGACCAGGGTCGCAAACGCCTCGCCCGTGACATCTTCGGCCACGATCAAGATCGGCTGGTTTTGCTTGGTGACCTCCTCGAGCAGGGGCAGCATTTCCTGGATCGAGGAAATTGGTTTCTCGTACAGCAATACGAGCGCATCCTCGAGGATCACGCGCTGCTTTTCCGCTTCGTTTATGAAATACGGGGACAGGTAGCCACGATCGAACTGCAAGCCCTCGACGACCTCGAGTTCGTTGGACATGCCGCGTCCATCCTCGGCCTTGATCACGCCGCCGTGTCCGACGCGCTCCATGGCATCGGCGATGAGTTCGCCGATCGCCTGATCGCCATTGGCCGAAATCGTCCCCACTTGGGTGATTTCCTGCTTGCTCGTGCACGGCCGGGAATTGCGCTTCAACTCGTCGACGATCGCCTCCACGGCCTTGTCGATCCCGCGCTTGATATCCATCGGATCATGCCCGGCAACAACGAATTTTGCCCCTTCGATCACGATGGCCTGTGCGAGGACCGTGGCAGTGGTGGTCCCGTCCCCGGCCTTTTCGGACGTTCTGGCAGCGACTTCACGCACCATCTGTGCTCCGAGATTTTCAATCGGGTCGGCAAGCTCGATCTCGCGCGCCACGGCAACGCCAGAATTGATCACTATGGTGCCGCCATAGGGCCGGCCGAGAACAACGGTACGGCCTTTCGGCCCCAGGGTGACCTTGACCGCATTGGACAGCACGTTAAGTCCGGCGATCAGCCGCTGTCTTGCGTCATCGTGGAATACGATCTGCTTGCCCGCCATGATTTTGTCCCTCAAGAAAGTGCGCACACCGTCACCCGGGGCCGCCATCCCGCCATTTTGCACAGGACCTGCGCCATGGGCTTGTTACCTCGTAGACATCGTACCCGCGTGCCGGTTGACCACGCGCAATGCAGGTCAAAGCGCAAGCGGATCGCGGCGCTCCCATTGCCGTGGGCGTCGCCGGCCCCCAACGTACGTCATACTAGGCGGCTTATCCGGGCCTGCCAGCCCTTGCAGCGCGTTGCGCGCACCAGTCGATGTTGGGCTACCAGACCAAACAGCAGAACGTTGCGATTGCCGGTGTCGATGATCTGATCATCCGCTCGCTGCTGGACCGCCAACAGTTCCACGACCCGCTTGGGCAAGCGAATCGCCTGGGCATCTCCTCGGCCGCGTGGCCGTTGTTCGGTCAGTTGTGGCCGTCCGGTTTGTTCCTGGCAGCGCGTATCGCGCTTCGTCCGGTGTGCCCTGGTGAACGGATCCTCGAGATCGGTTGCGGCCTCGCCCTGGCGAGCCTTGTCGGCCATCGGCGAGGCGCCGATGTCACCGCAAGCGATTGCCATCCCTTGGCGGAAGGCTTTCTGCGGGAGAACCTGCGACTGAACGATCTGCCACCGATGAAGTATCGGCACGCACACTGGAGTGCTGCCGGCGCGAAGCCAATCGGGAAAGATATTCCCGGGTCCTTCGCCATCGCAGGGCAATATGACCTGATCATGGGCAGCGATCTGTTGTACGAACGTGACGCAAGCGGGGCTCTGGCCGCTCTTATCGCGTGCCACGCAACGCCAGCCGCGGAGGTGTGGATCGTCGACCCGGACCGCGGCAACCGGCCGGCCTTCCATCGGCAAATGGCGCGACGGGGGTTTGTCGTGCACGAGGAACCGCTCAAACAGCCGGCGTCAAACGGCGTCGAGGCGTACAAGGGCCGCATCTTGATCTATCGGCGATGGCCCCCCCTGGTTTCGGGAACCGGCGGGAAGCTGCCCGGCCCGCCTGCTAGGCCGCAATGATGCCCCAGGCTAGCAAGGCGGTCAGGATCAGCGCCATCCAGCCGCACAGGCCGGCGGCAATGATCGACCACGCAAGGCGACGCGAACGATCCTCCTCCTCGAGTTGAAATGCGCTGTACGTTCCCAGGTGGAGCAGCAGTGCGGTTGCTACCACGGCCCCGGTGATGCCCCAGGGGGCCAGGCTCGGCACGAACAGCAACAGCGGCGCCAGCCACAGGAGCGTCGGGGCCACGGCCGACACGGCGAAGGCATCCTTGTAGGCCCGGCGAATGCCCGATGCGGTGCCTAGCGTCTGGATGACGCTGGCCATTACCGGAACGGCCACCAGCTCCGACAAGAAGAGGATGAACGCCATCGTTGAGGCCTGCCCAAAGGGTGCCGACGGCAGCAGCGTGGCGTGATACATGTCCCACGCGTAGAGCATCATCGCAGCGGGAATCGGCGATAGCGGTACCACATAGAGCAGGTACAGGCGGATGATGGCGGGGTCGATTTCGACATTGAGATCGGATGCGCACCGATTCAGGATCCGTGGCGTGGCGGCCGGTGGTGCGTCCATGCCAAGGCTCCTGATGGAACTGCTTGGGCGACAAACCTCGGCACGGCCCTGAGGGCCGCGCCGCAGCCCCCGCCGGTCAGACGGCGGGGGGCGAGGGGGCGCTACTTTGGTTGCGCTACCACGCGCAGATACGGTTTTAGGGTCTTGTAGCCCTGCGGGTACTTCTTCTTGGCCTCTTCATCCGATACCGACGTGGGGATGATGACGTCCTCGCCCGGGCGCCAATTTACGGGCGTAGCGACGGTATGTTTGGCGTTGAGCTGCAGCGCATCGAGCAGCCGCAGCACCTCGTCGAAATTGCGGCCGGCACTCATCGGATAGGCAAACGTTGCCTTGACCTTCTTGNNGATGGTGGCGTTGTCCGCCGCGGTGCGAGAACCACCGCCGCTCGCATGGGGGTGAATCATGTCGTAGAGCTTGGCAACGATGAGGTCCGAGTCGCCGATCAGCGGGTAGTTGACGGCATGGCCCTGGGTTTCCTCGATGTCGTGCACCCAGGCGCGATGGTCGCGCACCGGGTCGATGCTCAAGCCGATGATCTTGGTGTTGCGTCGATCGAACTCGGGCTTGAGTTTGGCCAGGTACCCGAGTTCCGTCGTGCACACCGGCGTGAAGTCCTTCGGGTGCGAGAACAAGATCGCCCAATGATCTGCGATCCACTGGTGAAACTGAATCTTTCCTTCGGTGGTTTCGGCCGTGAAGTCCGGGGCCACGTCCCCAATGCGGATTGACATAGCGGTCCTCCGTGGTCAAGCATGGATGAGCGATAGTAGGCGCGCCGGGTCGGCGCGGGCAAATACCCATTCGTGGTTTTGATATGCCGGGTGGATTCACCCGGCCAGTAGCGGGTGATTGGCGCTGCAGCACGTGCCCCGCGCCTGCGTTCGAGAGCCCTACGGGGTACCGGTCACGCCGAACTCGACCACGGTCTTTACGTAAAACAGCTCCAGACGTTCGGCCTGGAGGCGGGCAAAGAGGCGTTCGGCCTCCTCCTGCGTAACCGCCAACACGACCGAAATCGGCTGATCAGCCAGTTCAAAGAAGTGCGCCGAGTGCACCCGATGATGATGTCCTATGCCCTCGCTCGCGGGGATCACGGTTGCCCCCCGCAAGCCCATTTCCTCCGCCAAGCGCACCAGCCAGTCACCCAGCGGCTTGCCATGGTGACGCCGGTCCTGCTGCGTATAGAACGTGACCTGGTAGCCAATCATCGTCAACTCCGCCTGCTCAGTGAGTCCGAATCCATTGCCAGGAAGCCATGCCGGCGATTGTCATGGCCAGCGAGCCGGTCAGGTGCATGCCGATGGCGCCTGCCGCCCAGGCAAGGCGGCCTTGCTGCAGGAGGGTGACGACCTCCGCCGAGAATGTCGAGAACGTGGTCAGTCCGCCGCAAAAACCGGTGATGATGAGCAAGCGCCACTCCGGCGCGATATCGGGCGCCGACGCGAAGTACGCCACGGCCAGACCAACAATATATCCGCCGAGCAGATTGGCGAAGAGCGTTCCCGGTGGTATGGCCGGAAGCAAGGAATTGAATTGGAGCCCGAGTGCCCAGCGCAGCAAGCCACCGGCCGTCGAACCCAGGGCGATTGCAAGTACCGCTTTCCACATGGATCCGTCCCTCTTCTTGTGTGTACTTATTCCGAGGACAGGCAGGGCAATCCCTACGCGGCCCGTCCGGCCAATTCGTAGGCATCTTCGGCCGCAGCCGCGGCAGCCAGTGGAGGGATGCCAACTCCCGGCCGGGGAGCATACAAGAAAGATCCGCCGATCGACAATTGGCGCGGCCACGCGTGCCAGGCGCGACGCTACCGATCACCGAGGGCCGCCTGCGCCCGAAATGCGCGGTGCTCGCTCAGCTCATCGATGACTGCCGTCACCGATTCGCGTTCGCGTACGACGAATCGGCGCACCGCGGCGCGCATTGCCGGCTCGCGCAGCCAGTGCGCGGAATGCGTAGTTACCGGGTCCAGGCCGCGGGCAAGTTTGTGTTCGCCCTGGGCGCCACCCTCGAACACCTGCAGACCCTGCTCAATGGCGAAATCGATCATCTGGTAATAGCAGCATTCAAAGTGCAGGCAGGGCACATGTGCCAGGGCGCCCCAGTAGCGGCCGTACAGCGCCGATCGTTGGCGGTCCAACAGCGCGAGCGCACTGGCAACCGGGCGGCCATCGCGCGTGGCGCGCACGAGCATCAGGTTCTGCGGCATGAGGCGGGCGATGTCGTGGAAGAAACGCAGGTTGAGATAGGGCGGCGCGCCATGCGTGGCGTAGGTGTTTTCGTAGCAGCGCACGAAGAAGCGCCAATCCTCCTCGCGGATGTCTCGACCGACGCGACGCTCGAGCTCGATGCCCGCTTCGCGGACCTTGCGGCGCTCGGCGCGAATCTTCTTGCGCTTGGGCTGTGTCAAGGCGGCTAGGAAGGCTTCGAACCCTTGATAGCCGAGGTTGCGCCAGTGAAACTGCAGGTTCGTGCGAACCAGCATGCCGGCGCTGGCCAAGTCATCGATCTGTTCTGCGGGAGCAAACAATACGTGCAGCGACGTGAGGTCCAGGGTCGCTGTCAAGGCCAACAGCGCTGCGATGGCGGCGCGGCGCGCCGGACGATCGGCGGCGATCAGGCGCGTGCCGGGCACCGGCGTGAAGGGGACGGCCACCAGGCCCTTGGGATAGTAGGGCAGGCCGCTTCGCTCCTGCGCATCGGCCCAGGACCAGTCGAAGACGTATTCCCCATAGGAGTGCGTTTTGACGTAAAAGGGGATCGCGGCCGCGAGCTGATTGTTGCGCCAAAGGGTCACGAATTGCGCGAACCACCCCGTGTCCGGCGACGCGGCACCGCTCGATTGCATCGCGTGCAAGAAGGCGTGACGAACGAACGGGTTGGCGTCCGGATCAGCGTCGACGAGTCGGTCCCAGGCGCTCGCGTCGAGTCGGCCCAGGTCATCGTAGACTATCGTGTGGTAATCGTTCTCAGGCATCTTGCAGCGCTTGCGCGGCGTCCTGCTGTCGACGGTAACCAGTAGCGCCGTTCATCGACCCTGTCGCCTCGGCAAGGGTCCGCCGCTCTGGGGCAGTCCGACGCTTGTTTGACGGGCGATCGGTGCGGCCGTTGGGTCGAAAAGGGCATTTTGTTGGGTAGATGAAGGATGCTTGCTGCGCATCAAAGGTGTCATTTTTGCCGGTGCGATCCTTATGCGGCGCTGCCGCAAAACCATTGGTTCGGCCAAGTGCGCGGTGCGCCAAGGGATGAACGATGAAGGATTTGCCAATTACCGGTGGCGAGGCCGTGGACGCCGCCGCGGAGATTCCGCCCATCACCAGCGCGCTGGACCGCGTTGTCAGTGGGTCCATGAGCCGGATCACGCAGGGCATCTCGCCGGCCTCGATCATGGGGGCCTACGCCGACTGGCTGGTCCACCTGGCGGCAGCCCCTGGCAAGCAACAGGAGCTTATCAACAAGGCGGCGCGGAAGCTCGCGCGGCTGAGTTTTTTTGCATCCCGCGCTGCGTTTGGCACACCGCAGCCTTGCGTCAGCCCGTTGCCGCAGGACCATCGGTTCGATGGGCCCGAATGGCAGCAGTGGCCGTTCAATTTCATATACCAAGCCTTCCTTTGCGGGCAGCAATGGTGGCATAACGCTACCAGCGATGTGCGCGGTGTCACCAAGCACCACGAGCAGCTGGTCACCTTCGTGACACGGCAGTGGATCGATATTCTTTCCCCTTCCAACTGGCCGCTGACCAATCCGCAGGTGCTGCGCGCCACCGCGCTCGAGCGGGGCGCCAACCTGGTTCGGGGCGCGCAGTTCTGGTGGCACGATGCAGTCAGGCTGCTTGCGGACAACGCACCCGAAGGCGCCGAGCAGTTCAGGCCAGGCGTGGAAGTTGCTCGGACGCCGGGCAAGGTAGTTTTCCGCAATCACCTCATCGAATTGATCCAGTACGAGGCGCAGACCCCGACCGTTTTGCACGCGCCGGTCCTGATCATCCCATCTTGGATATTGAAGTATTACATCCTGGATCTGTCGCCGCACAATTCGCTCGTCCGCTACCTCGTGGAACGCGGTCACACGGTTTTCATGGTTTCCTGGCGCAACCCGGGTTCCGAGGACCGCGATGTCGGAATGGATGACTACCTCAAGCAGGGGGTACTCGCGGCGGTCGATGCCGTGAGCGCCATTTGCCCGCAGGCCGGCATCAATTCCGTCGGTTATTGCCTCGGCGGCACCCTGTTGGCCATGGCAGCGGCATTAATGTCACGCAACGGCGACGAACGCCTGCAATCGTTGACGCTGCTGGCCTCGGAGCTCGACTTCACCGACCCCGGCGAGCTCGGGCTGTTCATCGACGCGAGCCAGCTGGCCTACCTCGAGGACTTGATGTGGGAGAAGGGCTATCTCGATGGCAAGCAGATGCTCGGGGCGTTTGCGATACTGAATTCGCGCGACCTCCTTTGGTCACGAATGGTGCGCGACTACCTCATGGGTGTGCGGCAACCGCTTACCGACCTTGCCGCATGGAACGCCGATGCCACGCGCATGCCCTATCGGCAGCACCGGGAGTATCTCGAACGGCTGTATTTGAACAACGACCTGGCAGAGGGCCGCTATCGAGTTGACGGCCGGGCGATCGCCTTGACCGACGTGCAGGTGCCGGTCTTTTCGGTCGGGACCTTGCACGATGCCGTCTCTCCCTGGCGTTCGGTCTACAAGCTGCACCTGCTCGTCGATAGCGAAGTGACGTTCTGCCTGAGCAGCGGGGGCCACAATGTTGGCGTGGTAAACCCACCCGAGCCTGGCGCGCAACGCAGCTTCCAGGTCGCCACCCGTGCGGCCGGCGGACACTACATCGATCCCGATCTATGGCTCGCGTCGGTGCCGGTGCAGGACGGCTCGTGGTGGCCGTACTGGGAGTCTTGGCTGCAGCAACGTGCGGGGAACCGCGAGACGGCGCCCTCTGTCGGGGCGCCCCAGGCTGGATACCCCGCGCTGGCAGAGGCGCCAGGGAGCTATGTACTGGCGCAATGAGCGCGTTGCCGGGGGGCATTGCCCGCGGCAAGCGCCCGGCGTGCGCTTGTCGGGGTGCGCCAGGGCCATGGCATGGGAGCGTGCGTGACGGGACTGATGCGCGCAATGGTCCTCGCTTGGCCGGGGGAGGAACTGCGGCCGACGCTCATGCCGCTGCCGCAGTGCGGACCCACCGAGGTCCTGCTGCAGGTGCGCGCCTGCGGCGTCTGTCGCACGGATCTGCACATCATCGACGGCGAGTTGCCCGCACCGAAGGTCCCGCTGATTCCGGGTCATGAGATTGTCGGCACGGTGCTTGCCCGCGGCCGGCTGGGCGAGCGATTTGCGGTCGGGCAGCGCGTGGGCGTCCCCTGGCTTGGCTTGACCTGCGGGCAATGCTCGTATTGCCTTGGCGGCCGGGAGAACCTGTGCGACCACGCGCGCTTCACGGGGTACACGCGCGACGGCGGCTACGCCGAGTACGTCGTCGCCGACGCGCGCTATTGCCTGAGTCTGCCGGACTCCTACGCGGATGCCGAACTCGCCCCGCTGCTGTGCGCGGGGCTCATTGGGTATCGCGCCTTGGTCGCTGCAGGCGAGGCCAGGACGATCGGCATTTACGGCTTCGGTGCGGCTGCGCACATCGTCGTGCAAGTGGCGCGCCACCAGGGGCGAAGGATATTTGCCTTCACTCGGCCCGGCGACCATCCGCGCCAGCGGTTCGCGATGCAATTGGGGGCGGCTTGGGCGGGGGATTCGACGCAGGCACCCCCCGAACTGTTGGAGGCGGCGATCCTTTTTGCTCCCGACGGATCGTTGGTGCCGCAAGCGCTGCGCCACAGTGCCAAGGGCGGGACGGTCGTGTGCGCCGGAATTCACATGAGCGATGTTCCGTCGTTCCCCTATTCGATCTTGTGGGGCGAGCGAGTGCTGCGTTCGGTTGCCAACCTCACGCGCGGCGACGGCGAGCGTTTTTTTGCGATCGCGCAGCAAGCGAGAATTCAGACGACGGTGGAGCAGTTCCCGCTGGACGCGGCCAACGACGCCCTGCGGCGGGTGCGCGCCGGCACCATTCACGGCGCGGCGGTGCTTATCCCGTGATCGGCGCCCGGCAGACCTCCACCGGAGTTTGTTGCTGCAGCGCCGACCCTGTTGAGGCGATTGACGCAAAAGGTGACGGTGCCTAGGGTTGCACGGCGCACCGGAGCGGGCGCATCGGGTTTGTGCGCCGGGGCGCCGCATGGGAGGCGCTCGGCTGCTCAGAGGCTGCTTCCTGCGGCGTGATTGCGGGTAGCGGCATCGCTCCTTGACGCTTGCTCGCCCGACAAAAGAACCAGTGTCCGCAGATCATTCGGCATCCGATAGGGCGGCAGGCGCCGTTGTGCGCAGCAGTGCCGCGCAGTTTGATCCGGCCATGGCCCGCGAACTCGTCGAGTTTGCCGTCGATCTGGACGCCCAGGACGATCGCAACGGCGAGCGTCGCGCTAGGCGCCGTGAATCGACGCTCTCGGCCTCCCGGGCAAGCTCGTCGCCCGCTGCCGACTCCATCTACCTCCCGCAGTACGGCGATCGCTGGCAGATGCTCGTCGATACGCGAAAGCAGTATTCCGACGGAACCGGGCGCAGCAGCGCCTCCGAGCCCTCGTGGAATCCCGACGATCCGGACTGCAACGGCTTTGGCCCATTTGCCAACGCCTGGATCCTTGCCAACGGCAATCCTGCGGCTGCGCCGGACGTGTACGCGAGCCCGCCGACGTACGTCGTGGCGATTCGAGGAACCGTTTTTTCCGATCGGCCGAGCGTTGTGGAAGATGTCTTTGCCGATACGATCGCCGCCCATCACCTGGTCCGGCCCTGGCGCGGCATGGCGCTTCCGCTCGTTTTTGCCCAGCTTCCCGGCGCCGAGATCCACGCCGGCTTTGGCTACGCGTGCCTGTCGCTGCTGTTTGACCGGCGCTTCGGTCTGGTTCGCGCCTTGCAGGCCATTGCGCAGCAGGAGGCGAGGATCGTCCTCACCGGCCACAGCCAGGGTGCGGCGATGGCGACGCTGATTCATGCCTTCTTGCACTACGCCAGCCGCAGCGGTCCAACCCTGGGCGCCAAGCGCCTGCACCTGACATCCTACGTCTTCGCCCAGCCCAAGCCGGGCAACGCCCTCTTTGCCGCCGACTTCGACCGCCTGCTCCTGCACGGCGGCGACTCGTTCACGATCAACAATTCCTTGGATCCCGTTCCCGAGGTTCCGCTCACCAGGCAGTCGCTGGGCGATCTTCGCGGGGATTTTCCGGCCGGCAGCCGGATCGACAGGCTGGTGAACGCGTTCGGGCGTCCGGCGCGGCTGCTGCGGCATGTACTCTTTTCGCAGATGGACCGGCAAATCGTCGAACTGATGCGTTCGGAGGATCTTGTCCTGGACCCCGGGGGCGCGGTATCGTGCCGTGCAAGGGCTTGCAAGTTTGCCGCGGGAAGCTCGCTCAACTACTCGCCGGCCGGGACGCCGGTTCCGCTGATCGGCGATGCGGACGCTGCGTACCCGGGGCAGGACCCCAGGGATGCGTTTGTCCAACACCACAGTCCGACGTATCGCGAACTGCTCGCGCGGCGCTGAACCAACATCTACCCATGCGCAAATCCCGTCTCGAAGCGTTCAGCGATGGCGTCATCGCGGTGATCATCACGATCATCGTGCTCGAACTGCGGGTTCCGCGTGGCGCCGACCTGGCCAGCCTGCAGGATCTGGCCGCGCCGTTCCTTAGCTACGTGCTGAGCTTCGTGTTCATCGCGATCTACTGGAACAATCACCACCACATGTTGCACACGGTCGAGCGGGTCAATGGCGCGATACTCTGGGCGAACATGCACTTGCTGTTCTGGCTATCGCTCGTGCCGTTCGTCACCGCGTGGATGGCCGCACATCTGTTCGCGACTTGGCCGACGATCCTCTACGGACTGGTGCTGATCATGGCGGCCATCGCCTACAGTGTGCTGCAAAATGCGGTGATCCACTTGCACGGAAAGGAATCCATTTTGGCGACGGCGATCGGCGCGGATCTCAAGGGGAAGGTATCGATCCTCTTTTACCTTGTGGCCATCGCTTTTGCCTTCCTCAATACCTGGCTGTCGGTGTCGCTGTACATCCTGGTCGCATGCCTTTGGTTCCTTCCGGACCGCCGGATCGAGCGGCAGGTCGACCGGACCGATGCCGGGAGCGACTCGCGGGCGACCAGCGACCGACCGCCGACGACCTGATGCATCCTGCGCGCGGGCGGGCCGCAACCGATGGGTTAGCGGCATTGCCCTTGGTGCTGCGGCGCCATGCACTGCAAGGAAGATTCCCGCACAGCCTCATCTTGCGAAGTTTTTTGGGGGACAATTCGGCCTGCTCTTCTCCCGCGGGCTATTGCCGAGCCAGACCTCGCCTCGCAATGGTGGCAATGCCCGAATTGCTCGTATCGCCTCCGATTCACCGGAGCAGGAACTGGAAATGCCGGACCGTCACCGCTTGGATACCCGCGTAAGCTTGATCGGAGCGCCGACCGATATTGGCGCCAGCGCCCGGGGCGCATCCATGGGTCCGGAGGCCCTGCGCGTGGCGCATCTGGACGCTGCTTTGCGCGCCCGTGGGATCGAGGTGCGCGATATCGGCAACCTGCACGGGCCCGGCAATCCGCAACTGCCGGCCGTCGACGGCTACCGGCATCTGGAGGAGGTGGTTGCCTGGAATCGCACGGTGCACGGGGCGGTGTACGCGGAATTGCGAGCGGGGCGGATCCCGATCCTCCTGGGAGGCGATCACAGCTTGTCGATCGGCTCGATCAGCGACGTGGCACGCCTTTGCCGGGAAGAAGGCCGCAAGCTGCGGATCGTATGGTTTGACGCGCACACCGACATCAACACGCGGGATCTGACGCCCAGCGGCAACTTGCATGGAATGCCGGTCGCATGCCTTTGCGGCAATGGGCCGCAAGAGCTGATCGAAATCGGCGGATCGGTGCCGGCCATCGAGGCCTCGTGGATACGCCAGGTGGGGATTCGCAGCGTCGACGACGGGGAGCGCCGGCTGGTGCGCGACATGGGCATTGAGGTTATCGACATGCGCGGCATCGATGAGATGGGCATGCGGCGCTGCATGGAACTGGTGCTCGATGGACTCGAAGCGGGCACGCACCTGCATGTCAGCTTCGACGTCGATTTTCTCGACCCCGAGGCCGCGCCCGGCGTGGCGACCGCCGTGCGCGGCGGGCCTACCTACCGCGAAGCCCAGCTGTGCATGGAGATGATCGCAGACACGCAGTGCCTGCGATCGGTCGACATCATGGAGCTCAATCCGGCGCTCGACGTGCGTAACCAAACCGCCGCGATTGCCGTGGAACTCATCGAATCCCTGTTCGGCAAGAGCACGCTGATTCGCAGCCGCTAGGCTCTGGCGGGACGTCGGCCCAACGGTCGTACGCCCCGCTTGCCTCGATGGCGGCAGCGATTACTTGCCGATTTGACGGCTGACCTTATTCTCCTGCTGGTTGAGCGTCACTTGCTCTTGCTTGGTGATGTGGCCCTTGTTCTGGCTAGCCATGTCGCGCTCTTCCTGGCGGATCTGGTGATCCTCCTTGTGCAACTTGGCTGCTTGGCCCTTGGAAATCTCGCCTTCCTTGGCTTCCTTGTTGATGCGGGCGTTCTGGTTGTTCAGCCGCTTGTTAACCTCTGTGCGCCGCGGGTGGTCCTTGTCCCACTTGGTTTCATCGGCACGCGCAGCGCCGGCGATGCCGACGAGCAGCGCGCTCACGCTCAGTATCAGGGTCTTCTTCGCAAAAGTTGCATTCATTGCCACTCTCCTAACTGTCCAAAGGGGTTCTGTTATGGCCGCGCCTTCAAGAAATGCGCCAGGCTGTACTGCATAACGCCCCGTCTGGGCATGCGGCATACCGCAAGTTGAAACCATGTGTTTCCGGCAAGTTCGCCGATTAGGCCGGTCTTTTGGCGGCAAATCGGCGTTTCGGCGCGCCATGGCCCAGCCGTGCCGCGGCCCCGCCGACCGGGCCGAGCAAGAGCTTGCGCCGCGGTGCACTCGGCAAGCCGCGGCGGGGATGGATCAGACCCAGCTGCGCTCGGCGCCGCGGCTCATTGCATGAACCAACCGTGGCTGACGACAAATGATTGGCCGGTCAAGGCGGAGGAGGGGAATGCGCTCAAGAACAGCACGGTTTGGGCCACGTCGTCCAAGGTCGTGAACTGGCCGTCGACCGTATTGCCGAGCATCACCCGGCGCACGACCTCCGCCTCGTTGATGCCCAACTCCTTCGCCTGCTCCGGGATCTGCTTGTCGACCAGAGGGGTTCGGACGAAGCCGGGACAGACCACGTGCGAGCGCACATTGTGCTTTGCCCCTTCCTTTGCCAGCACCCTCGCCAGTCCGAGCAGCCCGTGCTTGGCCGTCACGTATGCGGACTTCAGCGGCGAGGCCTCGTGGGGAGTGCACGGAGCCCGTATAGATGACCACGCCGCCTCGGTCGCCACGGTACATGTGACGCAGCGCTGCCCGGGTAGTAAGGAACGCGCCATCGAGATGAATGGCGAGCATCTTCTTCCAATCCGAAAAGACGTACTGCTCGATCGGATTGACGATCTGTATGCCAGCGTTGGACACGAGGATATCGATGTGCCCAAACTTCTCCACGACGGCATCGATGCCCCGATCGACTTGGTCTTCCGCGGTCACGTCCATTGCCACACCCACCGCGCGGCCGCCCTGCGCGAGAATCTCCTGGGCAACGGCGTTGGCCGCTTCGGCCCGGAGGTCGGCGATGGCAACGCTAGCGCCTTCGGCCGCCAGGGTCTGGGCAATCGACTTGCCGATGCCGCTGGCCGCGCCGGTCACCACGGCAACCTTGCCTTCGAGTTTCTTCATGCGTCGCTCCTTGCGGGAATACATCGGGGGATTGCGCTGTTTGACGCCATCGACACCAAAAGATGCGGCCAGCCGCTCGTTGCCTACTGTACCCGCGCCTCCGCGCCGCGCGGACCGGCGGTAGCCAAACCCAGACTTGAAATTTTGCGCATTTGCGCTGTAATTACGGCCGTCCGCAGGGGGCCGGTTTCTCCGTGACGGGTACGGGCGGTCCCGGTTCAACTCGCGATCCGACGCAGCGACTGCTTTGTGCAATCGACAGGAGTGGACCCCGTGAACTCGACCGTAGATTTTGCCCCGTCAAGCCGAACCGCTTCGCTGCACGCGGAAGTCGGGCTGCGCATCCTTCGTCGCCTGCTCCAGGACTTCCGCGGTTCGGCCGCGTTTCGAATCTGGAACGACGCTACCCACAAGGTCGGCAGTGCGGTTCCGGATTTCACGCTTGTCGTGCGCGATCCCGCCCTGCTGCGCAAAATGGTGCTAGGGCGCAATTCGCTGCTGCTCGCGGAGGCCTACGTGCGCGGGCGGCTGGACTTTGAAGGTGATCTATACGCCGCGCTTGGGCTCAAGTATTACTTTGAGACCCTGTCGCTTAGCCTGCGCGAGCGCGGCGCGCTGCTGCTCGACGTCCTGCGCCTGCCGAGTCGGCTGGACGCGTTCAGCGGTGCGCTCGATGCCGACCGCGGTGATCGCGCCTTTTCGCACCGGCACTCGCGACGCAGTGATCGAACTGCGATTTCCTTCCACTACGACGTGTCCAACGAGTTTTACCGCCTGTGGCTGGACCGTCAGATGGTGTATTCCTGTGCGTATTTTGAATCCCCCGACGATACCCTGGAGAAGGCGCAGTGCAACAAGCTTGATCACATCTGCCGCAAGCTGCGTCTTGCGCCGGGAGACCGCTTTCTCGACATCGGTTGCGGCTGGGGTGCGAAGCCGCTACGGCGTGCGGGCGCACGGCATCACGCTCAGCCAACAGCAGTTCGATGTTGCCCGCCAACGCATAGCGGCGCAGAACCTGCAGGACCGAGTCGAAGTGGAACTTCGCGACTACCGCGATCTGCAAGGCGATGGTGTCTACGACAAGATTGCCAGCGTGGGAATGTTTGAGCATGTAGGGCTGGCTAACCTGCCGGTATATACGGCGACCGTACAGCGCGTGCTGCGGCCCGGTGGGCTGTTCCTCAATCACGGCATCACCCACGACCAGGAAGGTTGGCGAAAGACGGTCGAGACCCAGTTCATCAATCGTTACGTGTTTCCGGACGCGGAGCTCGACACCGTGAGCAACATTCAGCAGGGAATGGAGCGCGCCGGTTTCGAGATCCACGACGTGGAGGGGCTGCGCATGCACTACGCGCTGACCTTGCGGGAATGGGTAAGGCGTCTGGAGGCGGCGCACGATGAAGCCGTGCGCATGGTCGGGGAGGCGGCGTACCGCATCTGGCGCTTGTACATGGCCGGCTGTGCGCTCGAATTCGAAAACGCGGGCACGGGCATCTACCAGATCCTGGCCTCTCGCCGTGGCGCGGCGGCGCTGCCGGTGCCGCTCACGCGCCGCGATCTTTACCGCTAGCGCAGGGCGCCAGGGGCAGTCTCGACCGCTGCCGAACCGCGTGGCCGATGGCGGACGGCAACATCCGGGCGTCTCGCCGCTCGGCGGGAGCGGTCCGGGGCTCGCTTGGCGCTGCGGGTGGGCACGCGGCTGCAAGCCGACGGGGCCGAAGTCGCGGCCAGCAACTCCGTGTCCCGGCGAACTCCTCAGGCAAGCTGCCGGCGCCGCGAGGCCGTTGGCGCGGGCGCTTCCCGCTGCAGCAACTGGCGCTTGCGCTCTACGCCCCAACGGTAACCAGAGAGGCTGCCGTCGCTGCGTACTACACGGTGGCAGGGTATGACTACGGCAAGCGGGTTGGCGCCGCAGGCCTGCGCCACGGCGCGAACGGCCCTGGGCGCGCCGATGCGCGCCGCGATTTGGGCGTAACTTGCCGTTGTGCCCGCGGGGATCTGGCGCAGCGCCCGCCAGACGCGTTCCTGGAAAGCCGTGCCACGCACGTCCAGGGGCAAATCGAGCCCCAGGCTGGGCGTTTCGATGAAACCCACGACCCTAGCGACAAGCTGCTCGAACGCCGCATCACCGCCGATCAAATGGGCGCGTGGGAACCGGTCCTGCAAGTTGCGCGCCAGCGCATCTGGGTCGTCGCCCAGGAAGATGGCGCAGACGCCGCGATCGCTCTGCGCCACGAGAATCGAACCCAGAGAGCATTCGCCGACGGCAAAGCGGATGTCGTTTTTGGCGCCGCCGGCGCGGAAGGCAGTAGGCGTCATCCCCAGCAGGCGATCAGCGGCTGCGTAAAAGCGGCCGTTCGAATGAAAGCCCGCATCGTAAATGAGGGTCGTGACGCTGCGAGCGCGGCCCAGCTGTTCACGCACCCTATTCGCCCGACAGGCATCGGCATAGCCTCTGGGGGTGAGGCCGGTGACGGCCTTGAACACCCGGTGAAAGTGCCAGGGACTAAGGCGCGCCTCCTTGGCCAGCGTGCCCAGCGGCAGCGACTCTTCACTGGCCTCGATCCAGCGGCAAGCGGCAGCGACAATTGCCGCGTGCTGCGCCGCAATGGCACCGCGATCGGCCAGGGTTCGTTTGCTCGGACGATAGCCGGCTGCCTCCGCGGCCTGCGGCGAGTCGTAAAAAACCACGTTTTCTGCGCGCGGCAGACGCGACGCGCTGCCGGGGCGGCAGTAAACGCCGGTCGTCTTGACTGCATAAACGAAGGAGTGGTCCGGCGCCGGGTCGCGCGCAAGAACCACAGCCCAGCGTGGGTCCCGTTGCGTTAGCCCCGACGAAGTTTGCGGACGCCTGGTATTGCGTGGCATTTGCGAGCGCTCCGTTGCTGTCAGGCGCCACCGTACAGCGGCGCTGGTCGCGGCGCACTCCGGCGCTTGCGGTCAAATTCCTAGGTGCCAGCATACCTGCTCGCACCGACGGCCCAAAGCCCTCGCGATATCGCTTGCGGCAAGCGATCGCCGGCCGCGGGGTCGGGCCTTGGCACGTAGCTGTCGCACCGTCACGCGGCGCTGACTCGGGTCGGTGAAATTGCGTAGACGCTACTGGAACTATGGTACGAGATGGGGGGTGTCGGCTTGGCAGTTGCACGGCCGACGCGCAGGTCGACGAAAGTCTTCGAAGGTCTCTTGCATGGGGCGGGACGCGCGCCTACCGTGAGGCACCAGGCCTAGCCGGGCACTCCTGGCGGTTCAGGACAAGGGGCTCTCTAAGCGCATCTGCGGCCCAGCAACGCCGCAGCTATGGGAGCTCGTGCAGCGCGCGCGCACCCGGCGGTCGGTCTCGAACCGAACCTCGTTGCAGATCCAAGCGCCGATATCTTCGACCGCGGCGCAAGTACGCTCCCCGCTTGGGTAGCGCTGTTCAGGCTCCCCGTCCTCCCCTCTCGGGGAACTGCGGATTTAGCAGCAGGTGGTCAACCTCGGTTTCAGCGACCAACCAGTCGTCCACGTCGTAGCCGTCGACGAACCCACGCTTGGTATACAGATCGAAGGCCGCCTCGCTGATCAGGCGATGCCGCAGGTCGGGATCTATCGAGTCGTGCGCTCCTTCCTCGAAGGGTTGGTCGGGTTCCGAAGTGGGCGAAACGGAAGACGCATCGGCCTTCAGAATTCGCTCTGGCTGCTGTTTCGACGCCGTCTCCCGGCGTCTGCGCGCCCGTGGCGCGGCGGAGATATTTACCACCTTCATGACGATCCTCCCGTGAGTCTTTTCCTGCCAGGTGAATCGGTTTCGAGAACCCGTGTACCCGTGTTTGCATGTTGCCCCCGCAGGGGTGCGGCATCTTGCGGGATATCAAGAAATATTCGTAACGGGGGTCCATCATTGTGATCCGCTCGGACCCGTTCTTCGCGGCGATGCAGCGCGATGAGGGTCCTGCGTATGGGGGAGGGGGATGAAACGTACGGGGATCTTGGCTGCGAGTGCGACGCATGCGCATTGCATCGAGCGCACTGGAGTCACGGGCCAACCGGAGTTGCTGAGCATCTTTGAATGTCCGCAGGCGCGCAGCAAGGGGGGATCTGGTGAGCGACCGTTCGGGCTACGAGGCGATGGGGGCCAGGTCGCGCTAGTTTCCGCCATCGCGCCGGACCGCGTGCCAGGGTTCGTGAGCAGTTCGCCGGCGAGCTCGCACGGTTTCTGAGCGCCGGCGTTTGTGCCCGTCGCGCCAACGGGTTGGTGGTGATCGCTCCGCGGTTGTCGTTGGGACGAATCCAAGCGCACCTGCGTCAGCCCGCCAAAAAGGCGCTGACCGCCGCCATTGGCAAGGACTTGATGGGCCTGGACGCCACACCATTACTGCAGCGGATTTGCGCCGAGATACCGCGTACCGGATTCGAGGCAACGCGGTTTGGCGCCCGATGGACGAAGTACCAAGACAATCCTTTTCTTGCAGTCGCTGGCAAGGAGCGACGTTGCATTGTTCGACCCATTGCCGACGGACGTGGCTCATGACCTGTTCGAGGGCTCGCTGCGCCCCGTTCGGCTGGAGTTGGCATCGCCCGCTCCAAGCATCGTGCTCGAGGTCAGTGAATAGGACGGTGTGGTTTGCAGGAAGGCCGAGGTGCCGGGAATTCGCAAGGAAGACATCCGTGTGAAGATCCATGGCGACCGCGTTTTGATGAGCGCGCCGGCCAAGCAGGAAAAGGACGAAAAGAACAACGGCAAGGCGATTTAGCGGGGTCTTCGTATGGCGTCGCAAATCGCGTCGTTGCGTTCGGCGGCGGCGTGGACGCGGAAGGACCGACGGCCAAATGCAAAAAATGGGGCGCCGAAACTGGCGTTGCCCACGCGGTCCTCGCCGGCTTGCCGGACATTTCGCATCCAGCAAGATGCGGTCGGCCGGCGCAAAACCGGCCGACCCTTTGATGGGCAGGGCCTGTCCCTAGCGGCGGGTGGTGTTCTCTTTGGTTCGTTCCGCGACCATGACCCGCACGATGGAGTCGAGCTGCTCGGAAAGAGCCGCGAGCAGGTCATCGAGGGAGAGCACGCCAGCCAGGTGGCCGTGCGGGCCGGTAACGGGAAGTCGTCGGACACCGTTTTCCCGCATCCGTGCCAGCGNNCCGGCTTGGCGGCAATATCGCCGGCGGTGAGCGTCGTGACATCGAGTCCCACGGCAACCGCTTCGACAACGATATCGCGATCCGTCACGATACCCACCGGCCGAGGACTGCCTGGATCGATGAGCACTACGCTGCCCACGTGCTCCTCGCGCATCGCCTCGGCGCAGTCGCGCAATGTCGTGTTGGAGGTGACCGTGACCACTTTGTGAATGGCCAGATCGCGAACGGTCGTCGTCGGTGTTCTCATCGCAGCCCTCCCATCGTGGATGCGCCAAACTGGCCTGTATGCCGAGCTACCCGGTTGCCGCCGGCTGTCGGCGTTCCCGAGTTTTACTACGCTACGCGCGCCGACGCAATCGGGATTGACGTCGATTAAGTGGTCGTGAACTTTGTCCGATCGCGTGGGAGCCGCAGGTTGCGCCGCTGGGCGGGCGTCGGGCGGACATTCTCGCTATCCTTGGCGCTGCAGGGCGAACCGGGCGCGGCGCTTCGACTGGGCCCGGCACCGTCCGCGCCGACGAGTAGGCAGATGCGAGCGGGCGCGCTCGATTTACGGCAGGAGTTGGTCGATGGCAGTTGTGCTGCAGGGCATACGTGCCTGCGTCTTTGACGCCTATGGCACGCTCTTTGATGTCGCCTCGGCGACCTTGCGCTGCTCGGATGTCCTGGGGGACAAGGCCGCGTCGCTGGCTCGGCTTTGGCGCGACAAGCAGCTGCAGTACACCTGGCTGCGAACGATCCAGGGGCGGCATGCCGATTTCTGGCAGGTGACCGGCGACGCACTGGATTTCGCCATGGATGAGATGCAGATCAGCGGCCCAGGGCTTCGCGGCCGACTGATGGGTCTTTATCGGCGCCTGGACGCGTTTCCGGAGGTGCCCGATGTGCTACGCGAACTGAAGCAAACCGGTCTGGCAGTGGCGATCCTGTCTAACGGCTCGCCGTCGATGCTCACGGAAGCCGTGGAAAGTGCCGGCATCGGGAGATATCTGGATGCGATCCTCTCGGTCGAGGAAGTCGGCGCATTCAAGCCGCACCCGAAGGTGTACCAGTGCGCTGCCGATCGGTTGCAGATCCCGGCGGGCCAGATCTGCTTTCAATCCTCCAACGCCTGGGACGCATACGCCGCCTCGGCCTTTGGCATGAGGGTTGTCTGGTGCAACCGCTACGGACAACGCCCGGAGCGATTGCCGGGCGCACCGGACGCGGAAATACGCACCCTCGCACAGCTGCCATCGCTGCTCGCGCACCCTTGATGCCAGGCCAGCCTGCCGCTGCAATTGGGGAAGCGGCGGCCGATTAGCGGCCATTTCGGCCGTTCGGGGCAGGGATGGTTCTGCGAACATGACCCTGCAACAAATCGGATATGGAGTACAAGCCCTTTCAAGCCCGAAAGCCTTGCCGCACACGCCCACGATGGACACTGACCTCGCTCGACGTTCCGCGCCATTGCCTGCGTCCAAGTTCGACGTGACGGCCGACACCGTGCTGCTGGCGACCATCGGTTTCGGGACGCTGGTGGCCATCGCGATCGGCTTCCAGTACGAACAGCTTCCCTTGGCGCTGCTCGTCGGGGGGGTTCTGCTGGCCGTTGCCACGGCTGTCTACGTTCTGGCGCGCGGTACCCTGGCCTCGAGCCTGGTGATGGCCGTTGCCACGATGAGCGTAGTGGAGCTGCAAATTCAGCTGGCGGCCGGAGCGATAGAGCTTCACTTCGGCATCTTCGTGACATTGGCGCTACTGCTCTTTTACCGCGACTGGCGCCCGATTCTTGCCGGTGCCGTATCGGTAGCCGTCCACCACTTTGCCTTTGACCGTCTTCAGGCCCTGGGATTTGGGGTTTACTGCACCCCGCAAGCCGACTTTTGGCGCGTCGCGTTTCATGCAGGCTATGTCGGCGTCCAGGCGAGCATGGAGATGTTCATCGCCCATCGCATGGCGCTATCGGAGCGTCAGGGTGCCGAGTTGAGTTCGCTCGTTGCCAGCATCGAACACGACGGCAAGATTGCTCTGGACGCCGCCGGGGTGCGGGCAACGACGCCCGCGGCCATCTCCCTGCGCAGGGTGCTCGTGCATATCGAGCAGGCCGTGATGACGGTGCAGGCGAGCGCGACCGGCGTGAGCACCGCAAGCACGCAGATCGCGAGCGGCAACCAGGATCTGAGCCAGCGTACCGAGCAGACCGCCTCGAGCCTGCAGGTCGCAGCATCGGCCATGGAAGAGCTCACCGGGACGGTCCAGCAGACGGCAGAATCCGCCCGTACCGCGGATCAACTTGCTTCCACGGCCTTCCACGCCGCCTCCGAGGGCGGCAAGGTGGTCTCGCAGGTCGTGGCGACGATGGACGAGATCAATACCAGCTCTCGCAGGATCGCCGACATCATCGGACTGATCGATGGCATCGCGTTCCAGACCAACATCCTCGCGCTCAATGCCGCGGTGGAAGCTGCGCGGGCCGGCGAGCAAGGCAGGGGCTTTGCCGTTGTGGCCGGCGAGGTCCGAAGCCTGGCCCAGCGCACCGCGGAGGCGGCCAAGGAAATCAAGACGCTGATCGGCGAGAGCGTGGCAAGAGTGGACGCAGGTGCCCAGCTAGTGAGCGAGGCCGGCAATTCCATGACGGAGATCGTGGCGAGCGTGCAGCGTGTCTCCGACATCATTGGCCAGATCACCGCTGCCAGCATCGAGCAAAGCGGCGGTATCGGCAGCATCAACGAATCGGTGCTGCAGCTCGATCAGATGACGCAACAAAACGCAGCCCTGGTCGAACAGTCGGCCGCGGCGGCGCAAAGCCTCTGCGAGCAGGCGCAACACCTCGCCCAAGCGGTAAGCGTTTTCTGCTTCACCGGGCGAGCGGGCTCGCAAGCGCATTCCCGCGCTCGATCGCGGCTACTGATCGACACCCTGGCATCGGCGCCGGCATAGGGGCGAGGGCCGGCGCGCCAGCGCCTGCAGCGCCGATGTTGCCCGTCGCCATGGCGAACTGCCGCGACATTCCGCCGCCAAGAAGCGAAACCCGCGGCGGCTGGTCAGGGATCGGGGCCCGATCGGATCCGGTCGTCGAGGCGCTCGTCGTCGATGTTCTCCGGTTCGACGTGGACAATCACCTCGGAGTAGGGAAGAGCCGCCTTGAGCGAACGCTCGATATCGTCGACGATGGCGTGTGCTTCGTTTACCGATAGCTTGCTGTCGAGCTCGAGATGAAATTCTATGAATTGGTGCTGGCCTGCACTGCGGGTCCGTAGATCGTGCATTCCGCGCGCGCTCGGATGCGCCAGGACGAGCTGCGAAATCCGCTCGCGGTCCTCGCCAGAGAGTTCGCGGTCGAGAAGCGTGTCCGTGGCCATCCTGGCAATAACGAAGGCGCTCCAGCCGAAGGCGCCGGCAATGGCCATGGCGAACAGGGCGTCGAAATGCGGCCATCCTGTTTGCCTCGTGAGGAACAGTGCCAGAAGCACCGCTAGGTTGGCGGCGACGTCGGAGAGGTGATGCGAACGGTCTGCCGCGATCGCCTGGGACTGCGTGCGCCTTGCCACGTGACTCTCGAAGATCACCAGCAACACGGTGACCACGGTGCATCCGGCGATGACGTTCAAACCGAAGCTCAGGTGCGTCAGCGGGGGCGGAGCCATGATGCGCCGTATTCCGTCGACGACGAGCACCCCCGAAGCGCCGGCCAGCAGCAGGGCTTGAATGAGCGCCGCCAGGGACTCCGCCTTGCCGTGACCGAATCGATGCGTTGCATCTGCCGGTCGCTGCGCAAAGCGCACTCCGAGCACGGTCACCAGGGAAGCGAAAATATCGACCAGGGCGTCGACGACGGTTGCCAGCAGGCTCAGCGAATCCGTGGCGAACCATGCGGAAATCTTGGCGATGGCGAGCAGGACGGCGACGAGGAAGCTGGTATAGCTGGACCAGCGGCGCAGGCGATCGAGCTGTGTCGCCGGGGCAGGGGAGGCCGGCGCCGCCGGATAGGGCTCCATCGACTAGGCGCTAGTGCCAACGGTCGTGAACCGTCGCGACTTGTCGTCGTAGCCGAACAATTCCGCGTAGCGTGCCCATCCGGTGACGGTGCGCAAGGTCCTCTCCGCTTCCTGCCGGGTTAGATGATCCTCCAATTCGGCTTCGATCCGCACGCGCGGTGCCTGGTGGTCCTCGCGCTCTTCCAGGATGCGGTGGATGCGAGCGGCCAAAGGGACAAAGCGCAGCAGGTGCTCGCGGAACCGTCGCTTTCTGTCGTTCGTGCGGCCGTGTACAAAGACGCGGCCCGCCGCCGTGAGCCATAAGGCGCTGCCCGAGAGTTCCGCAAACTCTAGGAACTGCAAAGCTTCGGCGGCCGGAAACAGATCATCGACCTCTTGCGCTATCGCAAGGCCTCTTCTCGCCAGCGGCGGTAGCGGCCGTGGCCGTGCCCAGCGGCTTGCGAGACCACCAATACCGGCGATGAAACGCGCCACGCAATGGCCTCGCAAGCGGGCGGGCTCGGCGCCTGCGTCACGCTACGCAGCAGCGTCACGTGTGGGGCAAAGGCCTTGCGGTCGTAGCCAACGAGCAAGGCATCCAAGCCGTTGCGCACCGCCAGCGCAAGTGCTGCCAGACGGGGCTCCTCGCCCCCTCCTGCCCATAGGACTCGCGCGCCTGCAAAGCCGCCAAGGCGGTCGAGCGTCCACGAAAAGCGCGGCGCGCAAATCTGCTGGAGCATCCTGGCGACCCGCGGCGCCTGGGCCGCCTCGAGCGCGCCGATAAATGCCAGCGTCAGGTGCAGGTCGCGCCCGTCGATGCGGCGCGATCCGACGTGGATCTCTTGCAGGCGTAGGGTGAGGGCAGCGAGTTGCTGCCGCGCCGATGCGTCGGGCCAGAGGGCGACGAAGCAGCGCGAGATGGCAGCACCCGCCGGCGCGTCGGCAGTGCTGCCAGCGCAAGGCGCAGCGGGTGGCCGGAGCGCAGGCATGGGAGCAGCGGGTGGCGCGCTGGTCGCCTAGCCGCAGCGGTCCAGCGCGCGGCGCACCGTCGCGCGCAGTGGTGGCAGCACGTCGCGTTCGAACCATGGATTGCGCCGCAACCAGAGCTGGTTTCTCGGGCTTGGGTGTGGCAGCGGAAAGCAGCCGGGGGCATATTCGCGCCACGCCGCGACGTTGCGCGTCAGGGTCGAATCGGCGCGCCGGGGCAGGTGATAGGCCTGCGCGAACGATCCGATGATGATGCGCAGTTCGAGCTTGGGAAGTAGCGGTAATAGCCGTCCGTGCCAGGTGCGACTGCACTCCGGACGCGGTGGCCGGTCGCCCGAGGGTCCGGTCCCCGGAAAGCAAAAGCCCATCGGCACGATGGCGATCTTGGTCCGGTCGTAGAACTCGTCGCGTCCCAGTCCCAGCCAGCCGCGCAGCCGATCGCCGCTGGCGTCGTTCCAGGGCAGCCCCGTTTCGTGCACCTTGCGCCCGGGTGCCTGCCCGGCAACGAGGATGACGGCGCGCTGGTCGGCAATCAGGACGGGCCGCGGCTCGTGCGGCAGCTCGGAGGCGCAAATCGTGCAACTCCGAATTTCCTTCAGAAGAGTCTGCAACGTCTCGGTCATCGGCGTGGATGCGCCGGGCCCAGGGCCAAGCGCGCTCGGTCCGCGACCCGGTCTCGCAACCGGGAAGGCAGACATCGACCAGCGAGGACCGTCCTGATGGCGGCGACCTACCAGATGGTGACCCGCTTTTCCGGGGGCAAATACATCTTGTCGCCCGGCTTGACGTCAAAGGCCTGGTAGAACGCGGCCTGATTCATCTCCGGCACGATGCCGCGGAACTGGGCGGGAGAGTGGGGATCGGACTTGATATACAGAATGGCCTGGTTATCGCGCGTCTTGGAGCGCCAAACCTGTGCCCAGCCGATGAAGAATCGCTGGTCGCCGGTGAGTCCGTCGATCACCGGCGCCTGCTTGCCAGCCAGCGATAGCCGGTAGGCCTGGTAGGCAATGGCCATCCCGGAGTTGTCGGCGATGTTCTCCCCGAGGGTGAGTTCCCCGTTGATCGGGTATCCCGGAACAGGAGAGAAGGCAGAATACTGCTCGACCAGGGCGTGGGTCCTTGCCTTGAACTTCTCCAGGTCCGACTGCTGGAACCAGCCCGGCGGGTTGATGAGGTTGCCATCGCCGTCATACTGGCTGCCTTCGTCGTCGAAGCCGTGGCTGATTTCGTGGCCGATGACTGCGCCGATGCCGCCGTAGTTCACCGCATTGTCGGCCTTGGGATCAAAGAAGGGCGGTTGCAGGATCGCGGCGGGGAACACGATCTCGTTGAGTTCCGGGTTGTAGTAGGCGTTGACCGTTTGCGGCGTCATGTCCCACTCGGTGCGGTCGACCGGCTTGCCGAGCTTGGCGATGTTGCGGTTGTAGTCGAACACACGGGCACGAATCACATCCCCGACCAGGTCGCCTTTTACGATCTGCAGGCTGTGGTAGTCGCGCCATTTCGCCGGGTAGCCGATCTTGGTCGTGAACTTGGCAAGTTTCTCCTGCGCCTTTTGGCGCGTTTCCGGACCCATCCACTCGAGCGTGTCGATGTCGACCTGGTACGCGGCAAGCAGATTCTTGACCAGCTCGTCCATTCGCTGTTTGGACTCGGGCGGGAAGTACTTCGCCACGTAGATCTTGCCCAGCGCCTCGCCAATAGACCGGTCCACCAGCTGGATGCCGCGCTTCCAGCGCGGCTCGTTTTCCTGAATGCCGCGCAGCGCGTTGCCGTTAAACGCGAAATTTGCATCGACGAAGCTCTTGCTCAGATGGGGAGCGAATTGGCTTAACAGGCGCCAGCGAAAATAGGCCTTCCACTGTGGTAGCGGCGTGTCTTTCAAGATCTTGCCAAAGCCGCTGATGTAGCTGGGTTGACTGACGATCAGGTAGTCGACCTTGCCCTCGACACCGGCCTCGGCTAGATAGGCGTTCCAGCGGTAGCCAGCGGCGAGGGCAGGGAGCTTAGCGAGCTCGAACTTGTTGTACGTCTTGACCGGATCGCGGTTCTGGACCTTGGTCCACTGCACCTTGGCCAGTGCGGTTTCCAGCTCCAGGATGCCATCGGCGTTCGACGCTGGCGCCTGGTCGCCGGCCAGCGTGAGCATCTTCTCGATGTACTGGCGGTACTGTGCGCGGATCTGCTTGAGCTTTGCGTCGTCCTGGAGATAGTAGTCGCGATCGGGCATTCCCAGCCCGCCCTGGTTCAGGTCAAAGACATATTTGGTGGAATCCCTCGCATCCAGATGCACCTGCGGCGTATAAGGCGCGCCGATACCGAGGCGGTTGAATCGGGCAATGAGCGTAGCAATTTCCGATTTATCCTGGAGCGCGTCGATCTTGGCGAACTCGGCGTTCAGCGGCTGCAGGCCGAGACGCTCCAGCGCCGCCTCGTCCAGAAAGGTCGCATACAAGTCGGCGATCTTCTGCTGGTCCGGTTCCGACGGGTCGACGCTCTTCTGCAGGCCCTCGACGAGGCCGCGCAACTGGTCCTGCACCAGGTCGAGCACCCGGTTGAACATGCCATAGCGGCCTTTGTCGGCCGGGATCTCCG
>OKRD01000096.1 GCA_900290335.1 Burkholderiales bacterium
CCACGTCCACCGGCTTGCCCAGCCGCACCACCAGCGCCTGCTCGGTCTGCTCGACCGTGTACAGCGACAGCATGGCCAGCAGTACCAGCGCCAGCGCCGCAACCAAGCCGATCCGGCGGGCGTTCATCGCGGCGCTCCCGGCGCCGGGGCGGGCGACTTGTCGCGCGTCTCGGACACCGGCATGTAGGGAACGACGCCGGCAACCCCCTTGCCCGAGGAGTCGATGATGACCTTGCCGGACTTCTTGAGCAGCTGGTCCATGCTGTCGAGGTACATGCGCCAGGCGGTGACGTCCTTGGCCTGGCGGTAGGTCTCGTAGACGGAGAGAAAGCTCTGAATCTCACCGCGCGCGACGTTGACCACCTGTTCCTTGTAGGCGTTGGCCTCCTGGTTCATGCGGTCGGCCTCGCCCCGGGCGCGCGGCAGGACGTCATTGGCGTAGGCCTCGGCCTCGTTGCGCGCGCGTTCCTGGTCGGCGCGGGCGCGCTGCACGTCGTTGAACGCATCGATGACCGCCGCCGGGGGATCGACCCGCTGCAACTGCACCTGGGTTATCAGGATTCCCGCTTGGTATCGATCCAGTATGCCCTGCAGCATTTCCTTGGCCTGGTCGCCGATTTCCTGGCGCTTGTCCGACAGCGCCGCCTGGATCGGGTGCTGCCCGATGACGGCGTGCATCGAGCTCTCGGCCGCCATCTGCAGCGTGGCGATGGGATCGGCCAGGCGAAAGAGGTATTCGCCCGCGTCCTTGATGCGCCAGAACACGACGTATTCAGCAATCACGATGTTCTCGTCGCCGGTCACCATCTGGTTGACGACGTCGACGCGCACCGCCCCCGGGCCAGCGGGCGCCACGCCGGGCGCAACCGCGCTATTGCCCGCCGTGCCGATCCCGAACTCGGCCGCACCGCCGAGCTGGAGCTGATTGACCTGCGTCACCTTGGGCAGCAACACGCGGTCGAACGGGTAGGGCAGGTGGTAGTGCAATCCGGGCTCCACCGTATCGACCCACTTGCCAAAGCGCAGCACCACACCCTGTTCGTCGGGTTGCACCTTGTAGATTCCGGACAGCAGCCAGGCCAAGAGTACGAACGCTCCCACGACGATTCGCCCCTTGCCCTGCAGGCCCAGGGACTGCAGGATACTGCGCAGCGCGGCCATCAGCCGCCGAAACGTGCTGGCGCCCGGCAATGGTGCTGCTTCCGGCGCTACGCCCGGCTGCGCCGTTGCGGTATGTTGGTCCATCGACGAATTGTCCTACGAATATCGAAAAATTGGGTCAGAGTCCGCCAACCCCGGGCATCAATGCGATCCGATCGCATGCCAGACGACGTACACCAAGGTCGCCAGCAGTCCGAGCAAGGGCGCGGCCACGCCTGCCATGATGGTCAAGTCCATCGGCGAGAACTTCTTGCGCGATGCATCGTCGCTGCCGGCAAGCGCCGTCGCAGCCGTTGGCGCACTGCTGGCCAGCAGGGAAGCGGGTTGCGCCGCTGCCGCGGCGGCCGGCGCATACACCGCCGGCGTGCTTTGGTCGGCCCGCTCCTCGGACCGGCTACGCTGCTCGCGCAAGATGCGTCCCTGCAGCAGCACATAGGCGGCACCGAGAACCGGCGCGAGCGCGACCAGGCCAAACGATTGCGCCTCCAGCACAGTGGCAATCGCCGGGTCGCTGACGGCCGTCTTGCCGGCCACCCACCCCAGCAGGGCCGCGCCGGCCTGGATCACGACCGGATGCGCATCGAGCAGCCGCGTGATCAGGAGACTGGAGAAAACCAGGATGGGAACGCTTATCAGCAGGCCCAGGAACAGGTACAGCAGGTTGTCCTGCGCCGCCGCGGCCACGGCGACGACGTTGTCCAGGCTCATCACCGCGTCGGCAACGACGATCAATAGGATCGCCTTCCAGATTCCCGCGGCCGGATCCTGCGCGCCGGCCACCTTGCGATTGGTCGAATCGCTGGCTAACAACTCGATAGCGATCAGCAGCAGCAGCACGGCCCCGATCAACTTGAGGAAGGGAGCGCGCAGCGCCAGGGTCGCGGCGAAGGTCAGCACCACGCGGAACGCCACCGCCGCCCCGGTACCCAGCAGCACCGCCTTGCGCCGAACGCCGACCGGCAGGTGCTGGCACGCCATTGCGATGAGGATGGCGTTGTCCCCGCTCAACAGCAGATCGATGAGGCAGATCTGCAGAATCGGGCTGACAACATCGAAGCTGCTGCTGAACTCCACGCGGGGTGTCCTGGAAAACGGCGCGGGGGCGCCGGGTCGACTATGCAGCCGCGATGGTATATCAGCGTGGCAAACAGGACTTCTTCAATGTTCAATAGAATCGGGTCCATGGCCACTGAATTTGTGCACCTGCGCCTGCATTCCGAGTTCTCGGTCGTCGATGGCGTGACGCGCATCGACGACCTCGTGCGCCGCGCCGCGGCCGATGGCCAAGGCGCTATTGCCCTGACGGACAGTGCCAACTTGTTCGGTGCCGTGCGCTTTTACGTGGCCGCGCGCCGCGCCGGCGTCAAGCCCATCCTGGGCTGCGATGCCTGGGTCGCCAACGATGCGGACCGGGAGCAACCCCACCGCCTGACCCTGTTGGCGCAAGACCGCAGGGGCTACCTCAATCTTTGCCGGCTGATCTCGCGTGCCTGGCTGGAAAACCAAGCCCACGACCGGGCCCAGATGCGCCCGGAGTGGTTCGTGCCCGATGCCACCGAAGGCCTGATCGCCTTGTCGGCGGGGCCCGCCGGCGAGGTAGGCCAGTTGCTGCAAGGCGCCGCGCCCGGAGTCGCCAGAGCCGCCGCGCTTCGCCTGGCGGGGCAGTTCCCTGGCCGCTTCTACCTCGAGCTGCAGCGGGCGGGTCGGCCCGGCGACGAAGCCTGCTGCCGCGCATCCATCGCGCTGGGCGCGCAGCTGCGGCTTCCCCTGGTTGCCACGCACCCGATCCAGTTCCTGGAGCCCGACGACTTTCGCGCGCACGAGGCACGGGTTTGCATCGCCGAGGGACGCACCCTGGCCGATCCGCGCCGGCCACGCAACTTCACCGTCGAGCAGTACTTCAAGACCACGGCACAAATGCACGAGCTATTCGCCGATGTGCCTTCGGCCCTGCGCAATTCGGTCGAGATCGCGCGGCGCTGCAATCTGCAACTGGAACTGGGCAAGCCCCGGCTTCCCGACTACCCGACACCGGACGGGGTTTCGCTGGACCAGCACTGCCGCGATCTGGCGCACGCGGGCTTGGAGCGGCGGCTCGCGTCGCTGTTTGCCGAGGCCGCCCTGCGCGCGGCCCGCCAGCCTAAGTACTTGGCGCGGCTCGACGCCGAGCTGACGACCATCGCCAAGATGGGCTTTTCGGGGTACTTCCTCATCGTCGCCGATTTCATCAACTGGGCCAAGACCAACGGGGTGCCGGTCGGACCCGGGCGCGGCTCCGGCGCCGGATCACTGGTTGCCTACGCGCTGGGAATTACCGACCTGGATCCGATCCGCTACGACCTGCTGTTCGAGCGCTTCCTTAACCCGGAACGGGTTTCGATGCCGGACTTCGATATCGACTTCTGCCAGGACGGGCGCGACCGGGTAATCGACTACGTCAAGAAGAAGTACGGTGCCCAGGCGGTCTCGCAGATCGCCACCTTCGGCACCTTGGGGGCCAAGGCGGTGGTGCGCGATGCCGGCCGGGTACTTGATCTGCCGTATACGAAGTGCGACCAGCTCTCCAAACTCATTCCGCACAATCCGACCGATCCATGGACGCTCGAGCGAGCGCTACGGGAGGAGCCGGCCTTTGCTGCGGCCGTCGACGGCGACGAGGAAGCGGCGGCACTGATCAATCTGGCGCGCCCGCTCGAAGGCCTGGTGCGAAACGTCGGCATGCATGCGGGCGGGGTGCTCATCGCGCCGGGCCGCCTCACGGATTTTTGTCCGCTGTACTGCGCGCAGGGCACCGACGCGGTGGTGAGCCAGTTTGACAAGGACGATGTCGAGGCCATCGGTCTGGTGAAGTTCGATTTCCTCGGGCTCACGACCCTCACCATTTTGGATCTGACCTTGCACTACGTGCGGGCGCTGGACGCCTCCAGCGCCCTGAGCCTGGACTCGATTCCGCTCGATGATGCCAGCACTTTTGCCCTTTTCCGGCAGGCCAATACGACCGCGGTGTTTCAGTTTGAGTCGCGCGGCATGCGCGATTTGCTCAAGCGCGCGCGTCCGGACCGCTTTGACGATCTGATCGCCTTGGTCTCGCTGTTTCGTCCCGGGCCGATGGAGCTGATCCCGGAGTTTTGTGACCGCAAGCATGGCAAGCGCGCCCATTACCTGGATGCGCGCCTGGAGCCGATCCTGGGCCCCACCTACGGCATCATGGTTTACCAGGAACAGGTGATGCAGATCGCGCAGACGATCGGCGGCTACTCGCTGGGCGCCGCGGACCTGCTGCGCCGGGCGATGGGCAAGAAGAAGGCCGAGGAGATGGCCCAGCACCGATCGATCTTCATCGCCGGCGCAGCGAAGAACGGCGTGCCCGAGCGGGCCGCGAGCGAGCTCTTCGACCAGATGGAGAAATTTGCCGGCTACGGCTTCAACAAGTCGCATGCCGCGGCGTACGCGCTCATCGCCTACCAGACCGCGTACCTCAAGGTCCACCATGCGGCCGCTTTTGCCGCAGCCAACCTTTCGGCGGTGATGGATGTCACCGAGAAGGTGCAGGATTTGGTTGCCGATGCCCGCGCCAGCGGCTTGACCCTCTGCGCCCCGGACATCAACGCCGGCGTCTATCGCTTTGTTCCGGTCGATGCGACGACCGTGCAATACGGGCTCGGAGCGATCAAGGGCACTGGCGCAGCGGCAATTGAATCCGTCATCGAGGCGCGCCGCACCGGTCCGTTTTTGGGCTTAGCGGATTTTTGCGCCCGTGTCGACAAGCATCGGGTCAATCGCCGGGTAATGGAGGCTTTGATCCGCGCCGGCGCTTTCGATCGGCGAGACGCCGATCGATCGCACTTGCTCGCCGCGTTGGGCCGCACCCTGGACGACGCCGAGCGCGCGCAGGCGCACGTCGGGCAGGAGAGCTTGTTCGGCGGCGCGGAAACGAGCCTGCCGAGGCTGGCCGACGTGGCGTCCACGCCATGGAGCCAGCGCGAGCAGCTGGCAAATGAGCGCGTCGCTTTGGGGTTTTGCTTCAGCGGGCACTTGTTTACCGAGGTCGAAGCCGAGGCGCGGCGCATTGCGCCGACCCGCCTGGCCGATCTCAAGCAGGCGCGCGAGAGCGTGCGCATTGCCGGCATCATCGTCTCGGTGCGCCAGCAGAACACGCGTCGCGGCCGAATGTGCGCCGTCCTGATCGACGACGCAAGTGCCCAGCTGGAGGTCGCGGTGTTCGCCGAGCTGTTTGATCGTCGGCGTGCCCTGCTCAAGGAGGACCAGCTCGTCTTCGTCACCGGGCGCGCACGCTTTGACGAGTTCTCCCAGCGGCTTGCGTTGAGCGCGGATGACGTCATGGATCTGGCGGAGGCCCGCGCCCTGTCCCAGGCGGCGCTGACGATCCAGGTTGCGGGCGGCACCGACCCCGGCTCCCTGGGGGAGGTGCTGGCGGCCTACCGGGCCTGCGGCGCGAATCTGGTTGGCGGCGGATGCCGCGTCGTGATGAGCTATGCCAACCAGCAGGCCGCCGCCGACATCATGCTGCCGGACCTTTGGCGCGTGCGGGGCGACGAGCGGCTGATCGAGGATCTTCGGACGCAGGCAAGAGTCAGCGCCTGCTTCCAGTACGGGGGAGCGGACCGCTGATGTGGGTATTGATCCCGTGCCAGCGCTGATGGCGCCGTCGACGCGCGCTTGCCCGCGTCGCGACGCGCGCGCCCGGCTGCGGACCCTGGCAGCGATGGCATGCGTCGCCCTGGCTGGCGGTGTCGACGCCGACAGCGCGACCCCGCACGAGGCCTCCGCGGACCAAGCCCGGCCGGCGGCGGCTGCCGATAGCCTGGCGATGGGACAGCTCGAATTCAAGGCCTGTGAAATCGGCGCGCAGCGCACCAACGGCGTGCCGACCCAGGCCGCCTTCTGTGCGACCTTGCCGGTGCCGGAGAACTGGGAGCAGCCGGCCGGGCGGCATATTGGCTTGCGGGTGGCCCTCGTTCGGAGCCTGGCGGCGGAAGCCGATCGTGACCTGGTGGTGTTCCTTGACGGCGGCCCGGGCGGGGCCGCCACCGAGGACTATCCGGCGCTCGCCGCGGCCTTGTCTCCCTTGCGCAAGCATCACCATATCCTGCTCGTCGATCAGCGCGGCACGGGCGGCTCCAATCCGCTGGCATGCGGGGACGAGCTGGCGCTGGAGGTCGACAAGCCGTCGCGCGCGGGGGTGAGTGGCGCCGACCGCACCAGACAGCTGGCGCGGGTCCGGCGCTGCCTGGCTGCGCTTGCCCCGAAGGCCGCGCCGCAGTTCTACACGACGAGCGCTGCCGTGCAAGATCTGGAGGCCGTGCGCCAGGCTCTGGGCGATCTGCCGCTTGACCTGGTGGGGGTCTCCTACGGAACGCGGGTCGCCCAGCAGTACGCGGCGCGCTATCCGGATGCAGTGCGCAGCATCGTCCTCGATAGTGCCGTACCCAATCGCCTGGTGCTGCTGAGCGAACACGCGCGCAATCTCGAAGACGTGGTGCAGCGACGGCTCGCGCGCTGCCAGGCCGATGCCGCCTGCGTCGGGCGATTCGGCGATCCGTACGCGAGCCTTCGGGCGGTGCAGCAGCGGCTGCGCCAGCACCCGCAATCGATCGAGTTGCGCGATCCCAGGTCCTTCGCGCTGGTGCGACGGACGTTGGCGGCGGACGATCTGGCGGCGCTGGTGCGCTTTTACATGTACAGCGCGTCGACCAGCGCGCTGCTGCCGTTCGTCATCACCGAGGCGCGCGACGGGCGTTACGCGCCGCTGCTGGGCCAGGCCCAGCTCGTGGTGGGTGAGGTCTCCGAGACCCTCGGGGGCGGCGTGGCGGCATCCGTGTTGTGTTCCGAGGATGCCGACCTGCTGCACGAGCGCCCGCAGGACAGGGCAACCCTGCTCGGCGATGAACCGGTCCGCGCTGCCCTGCTGGCCTGTGAAGTCTGGCCGCACCGGCCGCGACCCCGCGATTTCCACCAGCCGTTTCACACGAGCGCGCCGGTGCTGGTGCTTGCCGGCGAATTGGATCCGGTGACGCCGCCGCGCTACGGCAACGAGATCGTGGACGCGCTGCCCCACGCGCGACTGCTGATCGCGCCGGGCCAGGGGCATGCGGTCATCGGCGTCGGTTGCATGCCCAAGCTGGTGGGCAATTTCGTGCAGCAACTGGATCCGGCGCGCCTGGACGATCAATGTCTCCAGAGCTTGGGGGACACGGCGGTCTTTCTGGATGCCAACGGGGCCGCGCCGTGATCGAGGTGCGGGACCTGTGGAAGGCGTTCGGCGTCACGCAGGCCGTGGCCGGGGTCTCTTTTGCCGCGCAGGACGGGCAAATCACCGGATTGCTCGGCCCCAACGGGGCGGGCAAGACCACCACCTTGCGCATGCTCTACACCCTGATGCGGCCCGATCGTGGCCGGATCCGGGTCGATGGCATCGATGCGGCCAGTGCGCCCATGGAGGTGCGCCGGCGCCTGGGCGTGCTGCCCGACGCGCGCGGCCTCTACAAGAGACTGAGCGCGCGCGAGAACATCGAGTATTTCGCCCGCCTGCAGGGGATGAACAAGGAGCAAGCCGCGGCCCGCTGTACGGCGCTGCTTCGCACCTTGCAGATGGAAGCGCTGGCGGAGCGGCGCACCGAGGGCTTCTCCCAGGGCGAGCGGGTCAAGACGGCGATCGCCCGTGCGCTGGTCCACGATCCGCGCAACGTGGTCCTGGACGAACCTGCCAACGGCCTGGACGTCATGGCAAACCGCGGGCTGCGCGAGGTCCTGCGCAGCCTGCGCGCCGAGGGCCGCTGCGTGCTGATTTCGACGCACATCATGCAGGAGGTCGTCGCCCTTTGCGATCACATCGTGATCATCGCGTTCGGCCGGGTGGTCGCGGACGGCACGCCGGAGGCGTTGCGGGAGCAGTCACAGCAGCACAATCTCGAAGATGCGTTCATGAAGATCATCGGGGCCGCCGCGCTGGACGGTGCCCCGTGAAGCCGGCGTTGGTCGTCTTCGTCAAGGAATGCGTCGAGAGCCTGCGCGACCGGCGCGTGCTGCTCAATGCCCTCGTGCTCGGTCCCTTGCTCACCCCGCTGCTGTTCCTGGTTCTGATGCACCTGATCGTCGGTCGCGAGCTGGAGAAGGCCGAAAAGCCGCTTCCGGTCGTGGTCGTCGGGGCAAAGACGGCCCCCAATTTCATCGAGGCCCTCAAGCAGCAGGGGATGGAGCCCAGGCCGGAAGTGGCCGACCCGGAAGCCGCGGTGCGCGAGCAGCGCCTGGACCTGGTGCTGCGGATCGCGCCGAAATTTGCCGACGACTGGCGCGCCGGGCGCCCGGCGCAGGTCGAGCTGATCTACGACTCCTCGCGCCAGGACGTTCGCAGCGAAGTGGAGCGGCTCGAGTCGATGATTCAGGCATTCTCCACGCGCAGCGGATCGCTGCGCCTGCTCGCGCGCGGCATCGCACCTTCGGTGGCCGCCCCGATCGTGATTGCCAGCCGCGACCAGGCCACACCCCAGGCCCGCGGCGCCCTATTGCTGGGCATGCTGCCGTACTTCCTAATCCTCACGGCGCTCATCGGCGGCATGTGGCTGGCGATCGATTCGACAGCGGGGGAGCGCGAGCGCCAGTCGCTCGAGCCCTTGCTCGTCAACCCGGTGGGCCGCGGCCAGGTGTTGCTGGGAAAGATGCTCGCTACGGCAGTGTTCAGCATGGCCAGCCTCCTCCTGGGCCTGCTCGCGTTTTTCGCGGTGGGGCACCTGTTGCCGTCCGATGAACCCGGCCTTGGCTTGATCATCGGTCCGCGCTTCGTGCTGATCGTCCTACCGGTAATGGTGCCGCTCGTGCTGCTGATCGCTATCGCACAGATCTGGGTGGCCTCCTTTGCCAAGAGCTTTCGCGAGGCGCAGACCTACCTGGGGCTGGCGCAGCTCGTGCCCCTCATTCCCTCGGTGCTGATGATGGCGGTACCGATGCGCCCACAACTGTGGATGTCGGCGGTGCCGCTGTTCGGCCAGCAGATCACGATCCTGCGCTTGCTGCGCGGCGAGGCCATCAGCGCCCTGGCGATCGGGATCGGGGTCAGCGTGACCTTGGCCGCCGCGGCCGCAATGTTCTGGGTCACGCTGCGCCTCTACCGCTCGGAGCGAGTGGCGATCTCGGCCTAAGCGCAAGGCGCTACGCCGACGCGCAGGCCGCACGCAGCCGCTCGACGAGCGGCGCCCAGCTTGCTTGAGGCTGATATTGCGCGCCGGCCGCCAGTGCCTTGCCATGGAAACGCGGGTACTGTGCCACGGCCTCGCCGGCGGCTCGCAGCAGGTCCTGCGCGCCGCCGGTCGCGATCACGATTCCCGCCCCCGTCTGCTCGACGATGCGCGCCATCGTGGTGCCGGCCAGGGTGATGATCGGTGCCCCGGCACGCAGCGCGTCGAACGTGACGGCACTCATCTTGTCGGCATACTCCGCCGGATCGTATGGCTGCAGGCACACGGCGCCCGCGAACAGCCGGGAATACTGCGCGGCATCGAGCGTGTCGTGCAAGACGCTGAGCCCCGGGTACCGCACCCCGCGAAGGCGCGCCAGGTCCGAAACGGTACGCTCGTCGTAGCGACCGTAATGGTCCGCCGAAGTCTGCACGGCAATGGGCAGGCTCGAACCGGTGCTCGCCATCAGCTCGACGAGGTCGACGATCTTGGAAAAGCCCTTGTCGGCGCGCGCGGCTCCGGCCGACAGCAGGTGGCGAAACGCGGCCTCTGTTACGGGCGCCAGCGCGCCGGCCAGCACCGGTAGCACCCGCTGCACCTGGGGAAATCCGGCTGCACGCAGTCGTTGCACGATCTCCTCCGAGGTGCCAAAGAGCTCGAACGCCGGCTGGCGCCGCGCCAAGTCCTCCAGGGCGCGCATGCGCCGCACGCTGGCGCGAAGCTTGTGAAAGTACAGGAAGACGCGCCGCGCCGGGACGGGCGAGCGCGCCGCCAGATCGAGCGCGCGCAGATCGAAATAGCTTGCGGTCGGCACCAGAATCGGCGCGCCGGTAGGCAGCAGACGCCGATAGAGCAGCCATGCCTCGAATTTGCGCCAGCGGCGATGAAATACCGGCCGCAGCGCGGTCGACTGCGCGTTCCAACCGGCAAGCTGCGCCCGCCGATCGATCCATAGGCGAAACGCGAGGTCCGGGGCGGCGGCGCGCAGACCCGCGAACAGCGCCGCGCAATGGCCCGCCTCGCTAACGAGCGTCGGCTCGACGACCTCGATCCAGGGCGCGTTTCGACCCGGCGCGGCGCCAGGCTTGTCGGTCATGGGCGTCTCATCGCGGCCGCCGGACCGGGGCGACGCGGCTCCCGCTGGCACCGGCCGTGCGGGAGCAAAAAGGACGATCAGATAGAATCAACGCATGACTCCGAACCCTGGGGCGGGGACCCCGGCGGCCGGTTCGCCGGCGAACCCACAATCCCACGCCCGGCCCAAGCGTACCGCGAACAACGGCGGCGATTCGCGCGGAAGGGCCAAGGCGCGCGTCAACGATGTGGTCGACGCGGTGTTGGTCGTGTCGGTACGGTCCTTCCAGGACCGGATTGCGCACATGCGCGCGGAGATGGCGCGCTTCGGGATCGAGTTCGAATGGATTTTCGACTTCGACCCGGACTCGATCACTCCCGAACTCCTGGAGCGCACGTTTGCACCCAGCGACATGCGCCTGCCGCATCAGTCGGCGGTGCTCAAGCATATTGCCACCTGGCGCATCTGTGCCGAGCGCAAGTACCGCCGGGTGCTGGTATTCGAGGACGACGTGGTGCTGGCGTCCAACTTTCCCGAGGTGCTGGCGCAGGCCATGTCGGAAGCCGATGCGCTGCGCACGCCGTACCTGGTGTATCTGGGTTGCGGGCACAACCGGTATGCAGCGGGCGCCAGCGACTCCCCGACCATGTTGGTCGCGGGTGGTTCCTTGCCGGCGGCCGAGGCGATCGTGATCGATCACGAGTCGGCCGTGATGCGCATGGCATGGTTGGAGAAGCACAAGGTGACGCGGCCGCCGGATTGGCTGCTGCGCGAAGTCGATGTGGAATTGGGAATTCCGCACTACTGGCTGCGCGAGCCGGTGGTCGAACAAGGCAGTATGAACGGCAAGTTCGCCAGCGTGCTCGATGAAAAGCGGCGCGGCCGCGGTCGCCTGTACGCCTGGCTGCGCTTTCGCTGGGACCGCTGGCGCCATCGCGCGGTCGGTGGCCGCACCGTACCGACCGACCGCAACTAGGCCCCGCGTGCCCTTGTCCTCCGAGGCGACTGCGGCAGCGGCATCGGGCCAACGTTGGGCGCTTGCGGCGCAGGGGTGTTTCTTCCTCGCCGCGGCGGGCTGCTTCACCTCGCCGCCGCTCGCCAACATCGGCGCGGGCCTGGGATTGATCGCGTTTCTGGCCACTCCCGGTGCATGGGCCCGCTTGCGCGAGGCGGCGGCCCGGCCCGTGGGAATCGGTCTGCTGGTCCTGCTCGCGACGATGGCGGTGGCGATGCTCTGGGCCGATGTACCGTGGGGGCAGCGCTTTGCCGCCTGGTGGAGCTGGCGCCCGCTGCTCCTGCTGCTCGTCGGTTCCGCCCTCTTTGGCGCGGCGCGCTCGAAAGATCGCTTCGCCCTGGCGCTGGTGGGCGTACTGGCGGTGGGCGCGGTGGCGTCGTTTCTCGTCTTGCTGCTTCCCAACCCGGTGTTCATCGATCAACCCGGCGTCATCTTGCGTAACCACACGACGCAGGGCATGGCCTTCGTCGTCGGCACGGTACTTGCCGCCATGCTTGCGTGGGGCCGACCGGTCCCGCGGCGGCTGCGGCTTGCCTTGTTCGCCGCGATCGTGTTGTTTGTCGCCAACCTTGCGCTGGTCACGGCCGGGCGCAGTGCGCACGTCGCCTTGCTGGTGGCCAGCGCCCTGGGGACGTTTTCCCTGATGGAGGGGCGCTGGCGTTGGGGGGCTGCGCTTGGCGTGCTGCTGGCGGGCACGGCGATCCTGGCCTCCTCGTCGATGGTGCGCGATCGCTTCCAGACCGCGTTTGGCGAGCTCGACACGGCCATGACGGTCACCTCCGAGACGGCCATCGGGTCGCGCATCGTGATCTGGAGGACGACGCGGGAGTTGATCGCGCAGCGGCCCCTGCTTGGCTACGGCGTGGGCGGGTTTGCTCCAGCCTATGCCCAGTTGATCCAGCAGCAGCACTATGCCGCCTGGCATGCCGAGGTCAAGGACGCGCAGAACCAGTATCTTCGCGTGATGGTCGAGGCCGGCATCCCGGGAGTGCTGGCATTGCTGGCCTTCGTGGTTGGCGTCCTCCGGCAACCTGCTCCCGCTCCCTATCGTGGCGCCGCGCGGGCGCTCTTTGTCGCGTGGCTGTTTACCAGTTTGTTCAATTCGCATTTCCAGACGTTCGCCGAGGCGCACCTCATCGCCCTGGTGCTCGGGGTGCTGCTCGCGCCCGAGGCTGGCGCTCAACCTTCGCCCAGTTCCGTCGCAACCGCCGCGGCGACCTGATCGTAGGGGGGCCAGCCGCCCGCTCCGCCGACGAGCCGCACGCCCGGACCCAGTGGCCGCGTCTTGGCCGGGTCGGTGACGCCGAACACGCCAACCAGGCGGGCGCCGACGGCTGCGGCCAGATGGCCCGGGCCGCTGTCATTGGCAACGACCAACCGGCTGCCCGCCAGCAAGGCAGCAAAGGCCCCCAGGTCGAGCGGCTCGATGATGCGCGCCTGCGGAACCGCCGCCCGGGCACTAGCCTGCTCGCCGGGGCCCGGGCACACCACGACGACGCTTCGGCGCGCGATCAGTTCCCCGCCCAATCGGCCAAAGCCGCTCCAGCTCTTGACCTGGCCCCGGTGCCGGCCCTGCGCTACCGGGCAAAGGACCACGTAGTTCGCGCCGGCGGCGGCGCGGGCCAGGGCCGCCGCGGCCCGCTCGCGCGCCGCCGCCGTCAGTTGCAGGCTCGGCACCGGCGCGGTGGC